>CAKQUI010000034.1 GCA_934277495.1 uncultured Clostridia bacterium
CCGTAAGGACTTTCCTCGAAGCTTATATTCTTCAGTGTAGTATTGAAAGTGGTGTGCCTGCAGTGGTCGGACCAGTATGTGTCTATTACCTTCAGTTCTGTCAGCGTCGGGTCGCGCTGCTCGTCGTCACGGTAGTACTGCTGCACGAATTTTATATCCTCAGGACTCATGGCGAATCCCATGTCTTTTCTGTATTTTTCAAGTTCATCCGGCGTGTATCCTGCAAAGCCTGCGATAACGGCAACGTCTTCGGGAACAGTCGTTTCCATTTCCAGGTTTTCCGGTTTCTCAGCTGACGCCAGCTGGGAATCCACAGGGTTGACGCAGTATGACTTCACTGTCTCCGCCTGCTGCTGGGTGAGACTCCCTTCGAGAACTATCACTCTGGCGAATCTTACAGTGGCCTCTGCCGCCGAGTTCATCAGCTTGATACACTGTGCCGCCGAGTCTGCTCTCTGGTCGTACTGTCCAGGCAGGAATTCAACTGCGAAAAAAATTGCAGAACCCGGCATATCAGGCATCGTTTCTTCATAAACGGTGTCTATCGCTGGCTCTGCAAATACTGTAAGTTTTGCTGCTTCGTATGTGTCGTCATCTATTCCGTCGATATCATAGCGGTTGAGGATCCTGATACCCTGAAGACCATCCAGGTGCAGGTTTTCCTTAACATCAGCAAAAAGCTGAGCTGCTTCAACGTCAAAACCTTTTTTCTTTTCAACGTAAATTCTTCTTACCATGGTTTTTCCTTTCTTACATGAAAATCGGTCATTACTGACATATCTGACTTGTATCAGAACACTGGCTCTGCAGATCTCCGCTGCCATGCTCAGGACGACTGCGCTGCTGCTGCCTGCTCTCTGCATGGTCCTGTGTTGTATGCCGGCTGCCGGAACTGTGTTCTGTAATGTCGCTTTGCTGTCCCCGGGATATATATCCGGCGAGGGCAGTATCGTTCTGTATATTATGGTTTAATGTTAGCACTTTCAGCTATAAATCGCAATAATTTTACTTGTACTTTTTGAAAAACTTGAGTTTTTCCGAATTATTATCTCAATATTAATTTTTATAGTTCGAGTTTTGTCCAGATGTAAAAAAAATCAGTCTTATCTCACAGCCCGGTGGCAGTCATGCAGCCGGTTCGCATATCCGCAGCAGATACGGATGCACCGCAATAGTAACAATGTAACACTGCTTAAATACAGCGGTTTCGAGCGTCAGTGTGCACGATCCGGCAGCAGCAGCCGGCATTATTTCAGCCAACCGGGAGCTGCAGCAGCTTGATCAATGAATGAGAAACATCATCACACAAAAATCCGAATATTCTGTTTTTATCAGATCAGGACTTCCGGATCCAGCAACAGCTGATGGGACGTTTCAAGCTTCCAGGCAGCTGTTTTCGATACTTTCCAGATCCGGACAGCCGGGTCATTGCCTGCCATGGCGGTCACGCTTTTCGAAATGGGACGTTTTTGAACAAAACTCCGCTGATTTCGATACTTTTCGAGTCTTGACAACCGAGCCATAAGCTGCCGGCTCCTGGATTCACTGGCGGATGGGTCGTTTTCGATGTTTCTGCTCGCTATTTCGTCCCTTTTCTCATTACCACACACCGCCAAGGCTGCCCTTATTCCAGGCAATCACTTCAAATGGGACGTTTTTGACTTTCAGGCGGCAGTTTTCGATACTTCCCTGATCCGGGCAGCTGTGATATCAGCTGTCGAAGCAATCATGACCTTCAGAACGGGTCGTTTTTGAACAAAACTTCGCTGATTTCGATACTTTCCAAGACTCTCCCGGCCAGCTGCATCCTTTCCAACACCGGCTTTGTTATCCATGACCGCCCGCCTGAGCCCGATATCACTAAAACGACGCACTTTACTGCAAAACTGTATGTATCCGCTGATTTTTTGAAAATCCCTTGTTGTTTTTCAAAAAATCTGATAAAATCTTAGCGAACTGTAAATACGGATCGTCGCACAACAGGGATTTGAAAATCGATCATGCTACAAAATTACTGCCGGAAATCAAGTGTGCTGCACTCTGACTTCGGCATTTTGTTTTTATGAAAGACTTATTGCTCGTCCCTGACGCCCCGATCCGTTAAGAAGACCCACAGAACTATTTGAGATGGAGGAAGTAATTTATGAAGAAAAAGAACAGGATACTCCTGGCTATGTGCATGGCCTTCTGCATGATGCTGTGCCTGCTGCCCGTACATGCGGCAGCTGAAGATGCCAGACCGGTCGTGAAGATCGATGTGAGCGGAGAAATCACAAAGACCGATGACTACGAGATCACAAGCTCGAACATTAAACTTTTGCAACCGGACAAGATCTATGAGCTGACAGGTACGACGACAAAAACCATCAACTACTGGGGCAGCAACGACCTCAACGCCATCAGAACTTTCTATCTGCGTCTGAACAACGTGACGACCGGCAATATCACCGGCACCAATTCAGATGGAGCGAAAGTTGTAGTGGATGTACCGGCAGGCACAGTCAACAATATCGGATCGATGTACTCGGTAGATCTGAACATCACCGGCAGCGGCACCATTAACGCCACTTCACTGGGAGTGACACAGTCGACCAGAGTACCTAACAAACTTTACATCAAAGATACGACTATCGTGACACACGTTGCCAGAAACAGCGACGGCTGGGAAGGTGAATGCGTGCTGGCAGGTTCTGCCAACGTGACTTACATCGGCAACGGCAAATATGCACCGCTGAAGCTGGGTCAGAAAATCGGCAACACTCATTCCCTGACTATCCAGGACAATGCCAAGCTTTACTGCCTGCAGGATGACAGCAAGCCTGTACCGGATTCTTCAGTCAGCGGCATGGAGATATTCGAAAATGCCACACTTACACTTAAAGACAACGGATATCTGGAAGCCCATGGCATGGACAGCACAGGTGAATATGCAGGATACGGTCTTGTGACTTACAGCGATATCAAGGTCCAGGATAACGCAACCATCAAAGCGATCGGTTATGACGTAGGACTTTGCGCAGAAGGTAACCTGACAGTCACTGGCGGAAGCATCACTGCTGAAAGCAGCAGCAGCAACGGAATATATGCTTCAGGCACTATAGACATCAGCAATGCCGACATCGATGCAAAAGGCTACTATCCGGCTATATTCGGCGGCAAAAGTGTTTCTATATCAGACAGTACAGTTAAAGCTGAAGCCACCGGCAACTGTGCGATATTCTCACGTGGCTCTGTAACACTCAAAGACAGTCTTGTAAAGGCAACAGCTCCGGATGATGATCGTGGCATCAATGCAAACAGCGGCGTCAAGGTCTCAGGCTGCTGGATACAGACTTCCGGCACAGAAACGCTGGCAGATGATCCGGACACTATCGCCGACAGCGTGCTTTTCAACAAGAACAAGGGAAAGACAATCGGCAATGCAGCTCTTCTGGCTGACGAAACTATTGAAAAAGACATGACGCTGGACATCGGTGAAGGCACATCTCTCACAGTCCCTGAAGGCAAGACACTGACAAACAACGGCACTATAAATCTTAAAGGTACGCTGAACCGTGACGGAACGATCATATGCAACAGCCATATCGGTGGCACTGCTACATGCACAGAAAAGGCGAAATGCGACATCTGTCTCGAACCTTACGGCGAACTGGCTCCGGACAACCATTCCGATCTGAAACATGTAGACGCGAAGGCAGCGACTAAAACATCCGAAGGCAATATCGAATACTGGTACTGCAGCGGCTGCGGCAAGTATTTCAGTGATGCAAACGCTGAAAACGAGATCACTGAAGCTGATACGATCACCGCTAAACTGAAGGACGATCAGAAAAACGATAATAATAATGATCCTGCAGGTGAAACAAAATCCACAAAGACAGGTGATGATACAAACCTTGCAATGTGGCTCGCACTGCTGGCCCTCAGTGGAAGTTCTGCTGCAGGTATCACCATCGTGAGCAGAAAAAAGAGACACTCCGGCAGATAACCATATAAAAAAACAAAACGTATCGGAATAATGCTTTACAGCGTATTTCGATACGTTTTTTATTGCCGCAGCCAGGGTCGTTTCATTACTTCAACACGAACCGATGGCTGCTGGCTTCACTATCTGATGGGTCGTTTTTGAGGTTTCTGCTCGTCATTTCGTCCCTTTTAGCTTTCCCGACGGCTACCAGGACCGACTCGTTTCCGAGCGCTCGCTTCAGATGGGTCGTTTTTGAACAAAACTTCGCTGATTTCGATACTTTTCAAGTCACGATGGCTGAACCACAGACTGCCAGCGGATGGCTGCGGTGACGGATGGGACGTTTTTGGCATTCTGACAGCTGGTTTCGTCCCTTTACTCATCGTCGCTGGGCAGGGGACTGTGCAGTTGCTCATGATACAGCAAAGCCGGTCGCTGATGTAATGCCAGCGACCGGCTTTGTTCATATTCTATGTTTTTTTGCTTTTCTCAGCTGAATCATTTTTCATGTTCTGATGCTCTATCAGTTTCCGAACACTTTGTTCCACAGATTGCTGAAGAAATCTCCTATTTTACTGAAGAATCCGCTGGCGGAGCTGAGGTCAATATCCAGTTTGGAAAGCTTGTCGTAAAGACCTTTTGCCTGGGCCTTGAGAGTATCTATATCAAGGTCCAGCTTCGATATCTTTTCCATGAGTGCTGCGATCTGTGCTTTCTGATCGTCGGTAAGGTTTATGTCCATCTGGTCTGCTGTTTCGTCGATGGCATCGTTTATCTCTTCTTCAGAGTCGAGACCTTCTGCAACGACCTTGTCTTTTACGGCTCCCACAAGGTTGCCGGCTGCTTCCTGGTCTCCGAGGCTTTCGCCAAGATCACTCGTTGTAACAAGTTCCTGCGTCGCCGCTTCAACGCTCTCTTCCGCAGTGTCTTTGCCTGTCATGGTGTCGTATGCCTTGATGGCTCCTACCAGACCTGCAGTACCTGAAACGCTGAAAGGACCAACGACTGTAACGTCTGCATCTTCAAGACCGGCTGTAGCCAGTGCGTTCTGATACATCGTGTCGGTGCAGTACGATATGTTCTGCGTCGTCACATTGATACCGTTGCCCTTGTCTTTGTTCACCACCTTTACGGATGATATTGCACGGTTGCCGATGACGCTGCTGCTGATATAGGAGTCGAGGTATTCATGCTCTTCCTGGTTCGTTACGTTTATCACCGTACAGTCCTTGAGGTCTGCTTCCGTCAGTCCCAGAAGGTTCAGAACTGTGGCTCGTTCACTTGAGGAAAGGCTTGCGCCCAGTGCTACATATGTATCCGACAGATCCCCGGTGGAATCTGCACTGACTGCTGCCGGTGAAGCTATGACCCCTGCAGCCATCAGCACTGCCAGGCACAGTGATATTATCCTGCGTTTTCTGCGTGATCCGTTCTTTTTATTTGATGTAAATTTCATAATTGCCCCCTGTCTTGTTTTGAAAAAAGGTCTTTTTCTGCATCTTACATTATAATGATACCTGCTGTCTGCGAATATCCTGCGATGCTGTCATGAAAATCATGTGAAGTCCTGGATCTGACGATGCCCCGACCAGCTGTGCAAATTCCACCGAGATATCGAATTACCTGTAGAACGATGGTTTGTCATGAAGGTTTGTCAGCCATTGAAAATACTTGATGCAGCATGTTCCTGCTTTTCCTGTAAGATCTTCACAAATAGAGCAAAAGTGGCTTCGCCATATTTTATCATATGAAACTTTTGTTGATATTCCGGAAATATCCTGCCGGCAGCAGTCGTCCGGATATCTGTTTTCCAGGCACTGCCTCTATGTCCGTCTCATCAGTTCATGATTTTGGGTCAGCCGCTGCAAGGCTTTGCAATGGCTCCTGTAACTTAAAGAGTTACTGACACAAATCCGGATTTCCCTTATGACCTGCCTGATATACTTCCTTTAACAGACGCTGCAACAATCGCCGTCTGCAAAGCTCACCTATTTCACCAGCTCTCTGTCTATCTGTGCTTCTGTTTCCCTGAGTATGGCTTCCACGTCCATGCCGTCTACATCCAGGTTCTCGGCTTTGAAGCAGATATTTTCAGTGATGCCATAGAAATTTTCTGCCAGTGCTTTTACATATGGGAATCCAAAATCTACAGCTATCGGACCGCCTGCCGTAGTGACGAATATCAGCCTCTTTGCTTTACAAAGTCCTACGGAACGGCCATCTTCATCGTAACCGAAAGTCACGCCTGTTACCGATATCAGCTCGATGTATGTTCTGAGCAGTGCAGGGAAAGACATTTCCCAGTACGGTGCTGCGATGACTATCTCATTGGCTTCTGCAAACTGTCTGGCATATCTGAACATCGGGTCGTCGAAGCTGCCCTGCTGGCTGAGTCTACCCCTTTCTTCCAGCAGATCATGATCCAGCGGCTGAAGGTCTTCCTTTTCGAGGCAAAGCTCGGTCACATCGCCGTCAAGCCTGCTGAGAACGTGGTCCGCCAGCCTCTTTGTCCTTGAATTATCTCTGACACATGCGTTTATAAATAAAATCTTCATCGTTATCTCCTTCCGTGCAGCATGTTCCGGCGATCTGCCGCCGCATAAAGTCTCGCAACTGCCAGTTGCGGGCAAATGACCGCTGCAGATCTGTATATCCTCTGCTGCTGCCTGTTTTACTGTTTTACGGCGGTCTGCCGTTCTTCCATCTATCATACACAAATATCCCGTAAATTTCAATTATATACAGAAAGAAGCATGATCCCGCTGCAGGATAGACGATAGTGAACGTTGCCTTTTTTCCCGGAGAGCGCAGCGATCCGCATGGAAAATGCGACAGCAGGGAGCGTAAGCGTTGGTGGCTTGTTGCCACTGTTTCCACTTTTTCCACATTCCGGAATCGCTTACTCACGCTACGCAAAAATACTGCCGGGGGCCCCCGGCAGCATCTTTTCTTCCAATATATACTCGTTCGCTTTTTTACGACTTCCTGCGTCTTGAGATCACGACTGCGGCTGCTCCTGCCAGTGCCGCTGCTGCGATGATAACATACACGAACATACGGCTGTCATCACCTGTCCGTGTCATGCTGCCCGTACCCTTTGCATCCGATGTCCCTGACTCATCAGGGTATTCCTCAGCCATGAACTGCCAGTCGAGTGCTCCGATACGCTCCTGAAAGTCATTGCCCATGGAAATCGGGACGTCAAGCTTCACATACAGATCCACATCAGCGCCTGAATAGAACGTCCCCAGGCACACCCAGTCTTCCAGACCGTCTTTCTGATCTGCCGGTGCTTCAAAAAGCTTCGTTTTCTGCTGAAGATCCACCCGCAGCGTCATTTCTTTGAGGAGATCTGCCGAATCCCGCCGGCTCACGATCTCGCCGCCTTTTTCGCTCTCCAGCTCCGCAGTTCCCAGCGCCCTTATGTAAAGTTTCACCTTTACCTTCTTCGCTGCGTCGTTTCTCACATTTATCTTCTGCGTCAGCGTATCTCCTGGCATCACGCCCTTGAAATCCGTGAAAAGATCCGTAGGCGACCAGTCGCTTCCCGGCTGGAAAACGAACTTTTCCGCATTGCCTTTGTATGTGACTTTTGCCTGACTGCCGGCTGCCGAAGCTGTCACGGTCATGCTGCATATCAGCATCAGAATGAGAGCAAGAGACGCAATATTTTTCATTGTTTTTTTCATGACTGCACCTCCTTAATTCCCTTTGCTGATGGTTTTTCCGTCAGCGCTGACTGCGACCTGCCACTTTTCTGCCACCACGCCGGAAGGCAGCGACTGTATGGCTTCTGCAATGACCTCCACCACCTGCCTGCCGCCGTCTGCGTCGCTGTATCCGGAAAGCGTGACACCGCCGTCTCCGATAAGATCGGTCTCCGGAGAACCTCCGGGAGCGACAGATCTGCTGTAATAGTAGAAACCGTCTTTTTCGAACCAGCCGTCACCCGGCGTGAAAGAAGGTACGACCGCCATACCGCCTATCCTTTCCCCTGCCTCATTCACTCTGTATCCCACCAGTCTGACACGAATGAAAGCATCTATGTTGCTGGTGTTCTTTACATTGACATTTTTCTTCACAGTGCCGTCGAAGTCTTCATCGACCTGGCAGGTGACCTGGGCAGGCTCCATAGCGTTCCTGACCACGGCGGTCCTGTGATTCAGGAACATCAGCGTGCCTGTCGCTGTGATGCAAAGTATCAGCAAAGCAGCCAGCGCCGCCGGCAAAGCTTTGCGTGAGGCTGTTATCCCGGATATTTTATCTCTTATATACATGAACATCTGTACCAGCCTCCTTTACCTGTCGCCGAAAATATTTTTTGCCACTGCGCTGTAGCCATTCAGGAAAGACTCGTACCGGTCATGGTTCCTGACGGTGATACTGCCGGACGTCTGATCCCTGTCAAGCTCCACGCCCTCTGAGATCACCGGCACCGGATCTTCGTATCTCCATGCCCACCGGGTATCTTCCTTTACGGTATATTTCCCTGCAGGCAGCTCTCTTACTGTTTCGCTGTCATTACCGGTTATCGTCATCGACGTGTAAAACTTCCCGTTTCTGTAGATATCCATCACATAGGGCTCGCCGTCAGCACCGCCGGATTTGGTCACTGTCAGCCGGCAGGTCTTCACATGCAGGAGGAACTGCTCCTTTTCTTTGTCGAAATCACACTCTCCGCTGCAGTTTTCATGATGGAAAGTGACATGCTCTGTTATGTCATCGCCTTCGATGCTCACTGTCACTTTCACAGGGATGTCTTCTTTCGTCGAGATCACGCCGTCCCTGTAATACTTGTCGCTGTCAGTATCCGGATCCCAGGAAAGCGTCAGCTCCGGCTTTTTCCCTGTCATTACCACGCCACTGTCGGTATCTGCCCGATCGCCGTGCTTCCAGACCACGCCGGCTTCATTGCTGCTGTAGTCTGCCGGTGATTTTTCCCCATAGTACACCGTACTGTCCCTGAACGTCAGCTCCGGCTTGAAGACGCTGATCTTTCCAGCAGCTTCATCGGAAGTTTCTCCTGCTCCGGACTTTGCTTTCACCGTTCCTGTAACGGTATATGAACTGTCGCTGGTGAGATCTTCAAGACCGCCGTACTTTTCAGAGAAAATATCTCTGCCATCTGCATCCTCTGCGGATACAGATATGTCAACAAAGGCGTTCTGCCACGGCTCCAGTCCGTAGTTTTCTTTGCTGAGATCAAGAGATATCTTTCCAGCACTGGCTGTGATGTTTTTTCTGATATCCGCTGCACTGATGCTGCCTTTCAGATAAATGTCCATATCGCCGGCTTTCACCGATATTTCGCTGACCGGCACATCAGTCTCTGGTCTTTCGAAATTCTCAACGACAGTCTCATCACCGTCTTTTTCAGTATATATCCCGGATGCTGCGCCGTTGGTGGGGACTCCGTTTCCGCCCAGAAAACCGTCACGGACGCTGACATCGAACTCGATGATCAGCTTCCTGCCTCTTGGAGTTTCCCTGCCGTCAGTCTTATCTACGCCGACATAGTTCTCGGAAAAATCAAAGCCCGTGACTTTCACTGTTTTATCCTGTATCTCTGCACTGATACCGGAGGCTGCAGTTTCGTCTTTCCATTTTGCAGTCTTTCCATCTGTTTCATAACCATCGAACTGCACAGTGCTGATGCTTATGTCATCTGTCGTCATGACCTCCGGCAGCTGGAAATAGTCCGAAACGATGTCCTTCACCACTGTGTCGCTGCCGAGCTTCACACTGGCGCCTCCTGTTTCGATCTGCTTTGAGATCTGCTGGAAAATGTCGCTGAGAGCTGCTGTGCTGCTGGCGGAAAGATAGTAACTCGGCGTCTGAGGCGTGCCGTTGTTGCTGGAGAGGTTCTGCATGAACCAGTTGCAGGCTGCAGGAAGTGATGCCGATTTATCCCCCAGATCACCGCCCGGCTTCGTCCCGGTGCTGGTGGCGTCCGCTCCTGAAAATATACCTACGGAATATGCCGTTGCTCCTGCCGTCTTTATCTCGCCTGCCTTGCTTATGGCATCGTTAGCGACGTTGAGCTGGAAACCGTTATTTGCAGTCGGACTTCCGTCAGTGAACATGATGACCACACGATTCCTTTTCTCGCCTGCAGCTACAGGGTTGCTGTCCAGTATGTTCTTGGCCATATCCATACCCAGGTCGGCTTTCGTGGCTCCGCTGGCTGCCAGTGCATTCAACGAAGCACTGATATTTCCTGTGCCTGCTGCTGTGCTCATATCCTGGAAAGCCTTGCTGTACTGGCTGCTGATGGTGTTTCCTGCGTAGTTATATTGAGTACCGCCGATAAACAGTTCTGTATTTTCATAGCTATAGGTCTCGCCGCTGGCGAAGCCTGCTATTGCTATCCTGTGCTCCACGTCGTCATCGGTGCCTGCGATACCGTCGGCGCCCTTTGCTTTTTCAGCTACCGCACTGCTGAAAGAAGTGACAGCTTCCTTCAGTGCTTCAAGTTTGGTAGTGCTGCTGTTTGCCCTTGTGTAAAAAGTATATCCCGGATCGGTGTTCCAGCCTGTGGATGTGCCGATGGTCTGGCGATCACCGCTGCTGTCAGTGTAGAAATAGGCGTAGCTGTTGCTGCCCCATGAATGTTCTACGCTCACTTCATAATAGTCACCATTGCTGTCTTTGTAATACATAGGACTCCGACGATCGTTATAACTGCCGTTGTTCTTATTCCTGGTGATCGCGGTGTAATTATACCCGAAAGGATCGCCCATACTTCCTGACTGGTCCAGTACCAGCACTATGTCCGTTGGAATGTCTTCCGTCACCGTAGTCGTGGTGGTCGCTCCCGTGACGTAGGACTCAAGACGTATCCTGTAAGTCCCGTCGTCATTTTTCACGGCGGTCTTCTCCGTCACTACGCCGTCGCTTGTGACCCGCTCCGGGTCTGTGCTCTCTGCCGATGCCTTTGCTTTTCTGGCTGACTGAGATCTACCGGTTACCGGTTCAAGGAAAGGCGCCACTTTTGTAAAATCCACGGTCCTGAAATCAGGCAGCGTCATTTCGTCAGCATCAGAAGATACTGTGTCTTCGCTTTCGCTGCGCTGCGCTGCATACGCTTTCAGGGCTTCGTACTGCTGCTGGCTCAGCTTTCTTATTTCGGTTTCCTTTTCTTCATTGCTGTCAAGAGACACCAGATAGCGGTACTGCTCCTCCGTAGTCATTTTCGTTATGTCGATGCCGTCAGGTTCCTGCACAGCACTTTCTGTCTCCCTGACTGATGAAGGCTCTGTCTGGCGTGTCTCCGCTGCAGTTTCTTCAACGGGAATACTGTCTGACGGCTGCTCCGCTGTGGTCTCTTCGGTGGTTACCGTATCCTGGGCAGCCGCATCTCCCGATACCAGCGTGAAAGCGGACAGTATCATGGACATGCAAAGAACGAGGGACAGTATCCTGCTTTTTTTCGATTTTTTCATGCTCTCTCCTCCTTCACTTATTTTTCCGCATCAGGCCAGCCCGCTGCAGTGAATACATCGCTGCCGTTGTTTTTCACCTGCACCGCCTGTGCGCTGACTTTGATGACGGCTTTGCTGTCCTGATACATGTTTCCCATGGCAGGGTCGAAGCTGACGTTCCTGAACAGTGCCTCAGTAGTTTCACCGGCTGCCAGGGGCTCATTGTAGTAATAGTATCCGTCGTCACCATAGGTCCACCGGCTGCTGTCGTAGTCCAGCGTTACCAGCTGCGGATCGGCTGTGCCGGATGCGCCCTCGGCCAGATGTATTGACTGCGCCACACTTACTCTTATGTATGCCGCCTCGCCTCCGGTGTTCTCGACCCTGACTATCTTGGAAACTTTCTGTCCCGGCATCACGTTATAGATGTCCCTGGACTCTTCGAAAGGGATCTCTGCATCATCAACAAGTGCAGTTTCCTGAAGCTCGATCCTGATGTTGCCGGTGGTCACCACATTCCTGGCGGTGTCTGCGGTGTTGAAATATGCGATAGTCGTGTATATCATCACCGAAATGCACAACGCCAGGACTGCTCCGGCTGCGATCTTCTTTTTCATAATCGGTAACTCCTCTCAGTTTTTCAAATGTCGGTATGCCTCTTCATACAGGGCATATATGGATATCCGTGTGTCTGGTATCGCAGGCGTAAAGTTCCGGCTGCAGATCATGTAAAGCTGCATCTGTGCTGCCTTTTCTATGCTGTACATGGAATGGAAAGTTCTTTGCCAGCTGAAGCCGGTAAAAACTGCATTTCTGCCCGGAGACCCGAAGGCGATCCGCAAAAGGCTCTCTTTGCCCTTGCCGGATATCCATATATACCCTGCTCCGCAGAGCAGGGATATGTCCACATCATGACTTTTTATTTGAATGCATTATATGTTCCCGGAATGCCGAAAGAAGTGTTGAGTGCTTCATAGGCATCAGAGAATCCTGCAGCCTGTGTTCCTTCTGCGATGACTTTGATCTCCCAGTCTTCGCCAAGAGTTTCCTTGATCTTTGTTATGTCATCATTCGTAACTTTCCTGTCGAGGTATACCTGATGCATTGCCTTTTCAGCAGTAGTCTCACCGGCTTTGAGTGCTTTGCCGTAGGTGACTACATATACGTTGTATTTCACGCCGTCTGTTGTAGTCTCATAGTAGTTCCAGTCTCCCTGATACGGGTCGCCGGCTGTCTTCGACCAGTCCCACTTGTCTGCGCCTATGGAGTCAGGTTCATAATTGAAGTGGAGCACATTTTTTCCAGCATCGAACTCTGTACTGCCATTGTCCAGGATCGACGGTATGGCGATATGTACACGTACATATGCGTCTTCAGACTCCAGTTCGTTCTTCACCATGACTTCCTTAGTGACTCCGTTCTGTAAAGTCCCGTCCTGTGCGCTGCCTGTTGCAGGTATCAGCTTTGAGTTCTGCTCGAAATTTTCCTCCAGAGAAATATCCACTTTTCCGGTAGTGAAAACGTTATTCTTTGCATCTGTGTCTGTAAAATATGCCAGCGATGCGCCGATGATGCATGTCACCAGCAAAGCAGCTGCAATACTGCATGTTACTATTTTCTTTTTCATATGTTATCGTCCTTTCGTATATGCGTGCTTTAGTTCCATGCCGGTGCTGCATTCCATGCTTCCGCAGCTGTCTCGAATCCGTCAGCCTGGACTGCATAGGCTTCTACTGTTATTGTCTTTCCTGCATAATCTGCAACAGCTGCGTCACTCTTTACCTTGAAAGTGTCGAACACTTTGATGTCTTCTTCTGCATTTACAGTTGTTTTATAGGCGTACACATTTGTCGCTCCGGCTACAGCTGTCCAGCCCTTTGCTGCCATCTGTGCAGCAACGGTATCATCATCTTCTATACCAGCGATCTGATCCACTACCTTGACGAACAGCCAGCTTTCTTCACTTCCTGTAGTCACATGTACTGTTGGATCCTTTGTGTAGTTATGACCAGGTATGAGCTTGTAGTCGTTGGCTTTTACTCTGGCTGCGCCTTCTACAGGAACTCCGGTCTCGTCTACCTTCGCCTCGTCCAGTGTGATATTCACATTACCTGCCGTGAATGTATTCGTCACTGTGTCTGTCTTCGACGTCAGATACGCCATCGTTCCCAGTACGCTCCCCACTACCAGTACCACTGCGGAAAGTACCGTTAAAAAAACTTTCTTCTTGCTTTTCATGTTTATCTCCTCCTATGAAAAAACTTGATATATCTGGGCGCCTTATTGCGTTACCCACTTTTTTATCTGCTCCTGTTGTTTCCAGGACAGACAGATCTGTCGGTCACCGGTCTGCCGGTTTCTTCGCCGTAACTTTCTGCACATGAGCTGAACGTTCCTGAGATGGCAAATCCTCCTCAGCAAAACCATGTCCGCTATGCTCCCCGGCAGTACATTTCCGGCTTTCGCTCAGGCTGCCACGGCTGCCTTTGCTGCTTTCAAAGAGATCTGGCAGGAACGCCAGCAGTATTATCAGCGCCGCTGCTGCCAGCGCAAGGTATCTGCCCGGCGGTTCCTTTACATATGCTGCAAAATAGCCAAAATACGGTATCGTGAATACCGGCTTTCCTATGAGATTTTTGAAATGCACAGGAGATGCGTCCGGATTTTCGTTGGCATCGCCCTTGGTATAGAAATACTGATTTTTTTCGTCGATCTTTATAACTCTGTGTGTTGCGACTGTAAGATTTTCGTCGAGAATGAATGTTATCGGATCCCCTGTTTTTATATCCTGCGGGTCTGTCTTTTTCACATATATCAGCGATCCCGTATGATACGCAGGTTCCATGGAACCTGACAGGACGCTGTATGTCTGAAAACCGACCGCCTTTGCTCCCACCAGCAGGATGGCCATACCCACAGCAATGATCACAAGAAATGTTGTGACGGCAGAATAGATCTTCCTGCCTGATGTTTTGCTTTTCCCCATTTTTTCACCTGTAAACCATATGTATTTGCTCCCTGTCCGGAATGCATCCGCTGAAATGTCAGCCGTTTCCGGAGGTACTGTGTGTGACTGGTCCGAAAACAGACTTTATGGTCCGGGTGTATTATAGTAGATCGATAAGTGCAAAAGCTTGAAATTTGAACGATTCTGGATATGCTGTGCTGTGACTGGACGGCTGGACTGCAAAGTCTGCCTTTTAGACTATATTTTTTAAATTTCTGTTTAGAATATATATTTTTTCATATCCCCGTTTCCCCCGGAAAAGGAACGCAGTATATGAAACACCATATTTTTAACATGCTTTCCGGGAAGTCATACGGCCTTCATGATACAGCTGTTTCGCCTCGTGATATGTTTCGGATCCTGGATTTACTGGTCTTCCGGATTTCATGCCTCTTGCTTTGGCGAGTTTTATACCTTCCCCCTGCCGGCATTTTGTTTTTTCACGTTCGATATGAGCGACATACGACAATGCCTGAAGTACGAGACCCGCCATGGATCTGCTGGCCAGGTCGTTTTCTTTCTGCCTTGTATCCAGCAATAGCATGTCGGAAGCGACTATGCCGACTCCATTCTGTCTGGTGATCATACGCCATTCTTTTGTTATTTCACCATGATCCCTCCCAAAGTGGTCCAGGCGCCTCTGATAACGATACCATCACCGTTCCGGCATTTTTCAAGCATTTCGTGTATCATACCGTAGTGACCGAAAAATGCGGACCTCATATACTCCCGCAGCCTTCAACCAGATCCTGGAACTGTAGCCAGCCTGACCTTCCCATCAGCTGCGCATCACGTGCGCCCATTCTCTTTCAACCAGATCCCGTAACCGCAGCCAGCTTGACCTCTGCCAGGCTGCTTGTCCTGCAATATCCTGACTGCCGGTATCCCGAACCCGCTCAGTACATAGATCTGTCTGACCGTATCCTGGTCTTTCGCCGAAACCCCCGCATAACCGTGATAACTGACCTGATCATCTCATTGATCATCTCATTTTTGAATAATCATATCGCTGTTATGACTATCCGAAAAACCTTATGCAAAGCTCAGGTACATTCGCAGGAACAATCGCCATCGAACGTTGCCTTTTTTCCCGGAGAGCCATCAGCGATCCGCTTGGAAAAACGGAGCGGTGAGTTTCTCTCCGGTTGAAGCCGGGGAACTCTCGCATGGAACCTTCCGCAATTCACAAGCTCATTGGGATAACGCACTTTCAGTGCTCCGACTCGCTCCGGTTGGAGACTTGTCCCGAAATCTCTGATTTCGTGGAAAGTCCCATGTGAGAGCCACAGGACTTTAGTCCGTGCCTTTCTGTCCGAAGAACCGTAAGGTGATTCGCAAGACAGAACGGACAGCAAACAGGCAGCAGCCTGTTGGAGCGTAAGCGTTGGTGGCTTACCGCCACTGCTGTCGCATTTTCCGTGCCAGCTGAAGCTGGGGAAAATCCGCAACGCTCCTGTTGTATATGTATTTTTATTTTTTCTGATCCGTAGTTTAGTGTTGAATAAAGAATAGATATTATAGAAATCCCTGTTATGTATAGAACCCCGATCTGCAGCAGGGCCCCCTGCCCTGTTTTCACTGATCATGAGCCTCATGCCCCTCTTTCAATACGTCTTGGAGATTATCATACTTTTCCAGCAAATTCAATGCATATGCAACACAAAACAGCATTTTTGTATCAAACAACAGAATACCGGCAAATTACAGGTTATTACACAGTTAGAAGCACTGCTCTCAGGCAGGTTGCCGGGACTGGACTTGACATTTTTCGTGACTTCACGACTCTGCTTCTCCATCGGACGGATGGGTCGTTTTCGATATTTTTACTCCCACTTTCGTCCCTTTCCCGGCTCCGGCAGCCTTCGTGACTTCACAGCTCTGCTTCTTCACTGGACGGATGGGTCGTTTTTGCTGTTTTTTATCTCTGTTTCGTCCCTTTTGCAATGCCGGCAGCTTACGCTTCTTCAGAAATCGGTCTTGCTTACTGACATTCCGTACCATAAAATCAGGCATCCGGTATTGCACGGTATTTGCTGCCAGATATTCCGGGGGCATGGATACACCACAGATACCTATTGATATAGATCGCAGCGATTATTTATAGCATAGGAAATATCCCATTTTAAGATATTTCCGGAGTTTCAACGCTCGCTCATGCTCGCTCCTACTCACTGCGTTCGTTGCTGTCCGTTTTTCCTTGCGGTTCACCTTGCGGTTCTCCGGGAAAAAAGGCAACGCTCGCTCATGCTCGCTCCTACTCACTGCGTTCGTTGCTGTCCGTTTTTCCTTACGGTTCTCCTTGCGGCTGTTCCATCTGATAAGCTACGTTGCCATAGTTCATCGTCAATGCCCCGCCTGCAATGATATCAACAGTCTGTTTTTTATCATCTGTCTTACAGGGTTTTCGATCGGATGTCTTCTTCATATCTACATATGAAATCTGTGTGCTGTACTAACACAACCTGCCGGTATATTTTTATGTATCACTTGCCGAAAAATAACGCTATGGGTTCCTGCGGCTGTTCCATCTGGTACGCTGCTTTCCCCTGATCTATCATCGATATTCCTGCAATCTGCTATATCAGCAGCCTGCTTTCTATGATCTTCCTGATGGTATTTTCAGACCGGATGTCTTCCTCGTATGTACAGATAAGGTTCGTATGCTGCACAAAGCCTTCCTGCCGGTACATTTCGATTTTGTGTATCGTTTTATGGAAGTAGTCGCTGTTGTCCATAAGGCCGAAATGTTCCCATAATATTTTCTGGCGGCTCCGTTTCAGTATCGTAAAATCCGGATAGAACACACCACTGCCAAGGATCATCGGTGCTTCATATTTATAGGTGATACCGTATTCGTCCAGGCAGTCCGCAATGGTCCGCTCTGATTTTGAGCGCACCATAAGTCCTGAGCTGGTACGGTATATGAGACTGTCGCAGTAACTTTCCATGGCCGGAGTCTTTTCTTCAAGCCATTTTCTGTCCATTTCACTGAGATCCAGCCGTCGGCCATCAAAAAGCTGCTTTATCCGCTGTGTTTTATCTGTCCCGTCGCCACTGCGTTTTTTCTTTATTTTCGACATCGCCTTTTCTATTTCACAGCGGCATGTTTCGATATCTTCAAGCTCATTTTCTGCTATGTGCTTCCTGGCAAGTTCGATAGTCCTGCTGTCTCTGCGGCTGCAGCTTTTCTCGGCTCCGCAGGTCTTGTGATAGCATTTGAAACGTCCACCATCGTTTTTTATGTAAAGTTTCCCCTCCGGGTATCCTGCCAGTTCCTGCTGCAGGTCCTTTTTTCTGTCGGCAGCATATTCGCAAAGAGTGTCCAGCACTGTAAGTATATTGCCGGGTGCCCCTGATGATAACCCATTTTGCATATTCTAGTCCCTTTCCTTTCCGAAAAATACTGATCTTCCGGACACACCATGGAAAGGCTCCGTCGTGATCTTTCATTCTTTATGTGCGGAAGAAATTATTTTACATATTTTACCATATAAAGCACCCCTCGTCAATTCCCTGATCGACACACCGGAAACTTTCTGTTTTACTAACAGTCCCATCGAAAAGATGCGGATTTTCCCCAGCTTCAGCTGGTTTGGAAAATTCGACAGCAAAGGTAAGCCACCAGCGATTACACTCTAAAAGGCTGCTGCAGATTTTATCCGTGTTGTCTATCCGGATACAACCTTGGATAAAACAACACGGATAAAGCCGGGGAACTCTCGTATGGGACCTTCCGCAACTCGCATACTCATTGGGATAGGCCTCCAAGCGTAGCTGATGGCGCAGGAGTGAGCGACAGCGAACGTTGCCTTTCTGTCCGGCGAACCGCAGGTGAGTCGCTCGACAGAACGGACAGCAACGAACGCAGTGAGTTGGAGTGAGCGACAGCGAACGTTGCCTTTCTGTCCGACGAACCGCAGGTGAGTCGCTCGACAGAACGGACAGCAACGAACGCAGTGAGTTGGAGTGAGCGACAGCGAACGTTGC
>CAKQUI010000035.1 GCA_934277495.1 uncultured Clostridia bacterium
CTGTTACTGTTATCGTCACTGTCTTGCCTTTGCCTGCGCTCTTTGCTTTGACAACGCCTTTTGACGATACTGTAGCATACTTCGTATTGCTTGATTTATAAGTAACTTTCTTGTTTTTGAGTTTTGACGGATACACCTTGGCTTTGATGGTGAATTTCTTTCCTGCTTTCAGAGTGACGCTGGTTTTGTTAAGCTTTATCTTCGAAACCCCTTTTGCAAATGCAGCTTTCGCTGTCTGACCGCCTGTCACATATACAGTTTTGCTTTTTCCGTTCACCTTGCTGCCGTTCACTGTGAAAGACTCCACTGTGTATCCCTTGTTCGGCTTAGCAGTCAGTTTCACTTTGCTGCCCGGCATATAGTTCCTGTTAGTGCCTGTTATGCTGCCTGTCTTGTACTTAGGCGCTTTGACGCTGACAAGACCGCTGCCTACGTTTGCCGTATAGGCGCTCTCAAGATCGAATCCGTAAAGCGTATCACCAACTGTGATGCCTTTGAATGCAGATGTCATGATCTTCTGCGATCTGTTGTATGCAGTGCCCTGGAAACGGTCCTTCTTCACATTGTATGTGAATGTATCGCCGAGTTTGTCTGCTGTGACGCCTGTGTAAAGGATACCGTCAGAGCAAAGAGATACATTGCCGTCGTATACATAGTATTTGTTTCCTGATCTTGTCACTGTTTTGCTGACAAAATACGGTGTGAATCCTGCCTTGGAAACTTTCCAGCTCTTTCCTGTCAGTATCAGGTTTGCAGGACAATCGATATCTTCTTCGGACTTTCCTTTCTGGTCTGCGCAGTATCCGAGAGTGTAGACCAGTGAATCGCCTGTCTGTATAAGCTTTCCGCCTGCTCTGCCTTCAGGAAGCGACGGGCCTTTTGACCATTTCTTTTTAGCAGGATCGTAGACCTTGACAGTCTTTGATGCTTCTTTGCTATTGTAGTCGTATCCGCCGATGAGATAAAGTCTGCCGTTGTATGAGCCGAGAGTCCAGTCGTCATATTCTGCCATGTCAGAAGGAAGTGCTCCCAGGCTGACAGCTTTGCCTGATGATGTATCGAAGGACATGAGTTTATATTCCGCTGCATATGCCGGATTGCCCCTGCCACTGTAATCATCATCTTCGTCATCATCATCGATAATGGATCTTGTGCTGTAGTCTTCATCATCGTCATCATAGACATCTTCCTGTGCTACTTCGCCATATGATACGATGCTGTACAGCTTGCCGTCCATATAAACCAGGTCGTCACCGAATGCGAAATCGAATTTCGCAAGGCTGTTCTTATCGACTTTGAAGAATTTATCGTATTTCACCTTTACCAGCTCATCGAAATCCATGTCTTCCTTGTCCGCTGTATCTGCCACCATTATGCTGTCAGCACTTGAAGATGCCAGGAATATCTGTCTGCCATCGGTAGCCAGTGCTCCGTTTTCATCAGGGAATTCCAGATCCTCCAGCTCGGTGTAGCTTTTCTTTCCTTTGACAAGGTATATATTTTCTTTTTTCGCTGACTTCGGCACGTCGTTGGTGATGCTTATGTCCACGATGCTGTTGATCCAGCCGTTGTCTTTGATAGTGATTTTCTTGTCTGTACTGCTGACGATCTGTGCAGTCTGCTCTTTATCGTCAAAATCTGTCACCCTGACCTTAGGATCCTTGCCGAAAGAGCCTCCTGTTATGGTTATTTCTTTCTTTGATGTGTCTGCAGTCACGCTGCCTATCCTCGGCGCCGGCTGGCTTGTCTTGCTGAAATCAAGGCTGCCGCCTGAAACCACTTTGCCTTTGAGGGCATCTGTCTCATCTGCGTATGACATCACAGTATCTATCACTGTATCTGCGTCAGCACTTTTAAGTTCCGATGCTACCAGTGCCACTGCTCCTGTAACGAACGGTGCAGCCATGGATGTTCCGTTATAGAAATCGTACTTGCCGAAGCTGTCCTGAACGCCTTCTTTACTGAGTCCGATGTCATCTACAGTCAGTTCATAATCTCCTGCCTTGTCTGCGTACATATACATCACGACTTTCCTGTCTTTACTGTAATCTACGCCGGACATGCGTTCGCCTTCAGCTGCTCCCATGTAAAAATGATTCCAGCTGCTGTCCTCACCGCCCATATATACGCCGGTATAATAGTAATTTCCGAACATGAGCTCTGACAGTTCAGGAACATCTTCATCTGCCGGCATATCTATGAACAGCATTATACCTGTTGCATTGCTGCCGTTTTCCGGCGCCTTTGTTTTTGCCATTGCGCTGAACTGCGGCATGTCGCTTTCTTTCACACCATCGCTGAGTGTATAAGGTATGCTGACAGCCGACCATCCGCCCTTGTCCAGTTTCACTTTCAGTTTCATGGACTTGCCGGACTTGTCCTTGCCGAAATAGTCTGATGATGATATCTCCGCTTTCAGCGTACCGCCGTTCTTTCCGGTATCTCCGCTGATGTCATCCCTGGTCGGGAATCCCCATGTGCTGGTGCTGCCGTTCTCGAAATCCGAATACTGCTGCGACACTTCTTTCTGCTTGCTGTCGCTGTAGATGCCCGGATTGTAGCAGTCATACGATACTGTGGAAAGTATGTCTGCTCCCGGCGCCGCTATATCCACTGTGCTGCTGCCGTAATTGGAGAATGACGCCAGCTGGCCCTTTTCATCAGAAGCTGCCACGCTGATGATATATTCACTGTCTATGTTTGACGGATAATCGCCGTATGTATCATTGTCGACACCTTCATTACCTGCAGCACAAACCGATACCGCACCTTTTTTGCCTACGATATCCACCAGTTTCTCGAAGATCTCGCTGGATTCTCCGCCGCCCCATGAATTGTTGATAGCAGTCACGTCTACACCAAGATCCATGGCTTTGCTGATGTAATGATATGCAGCGACTTCACCTGCACTTTCGCCTTCGCCGTCTTCATCCAGTATCTTGAGAGCCATGAGCTTCACGTTCTGGTTGACGCCGCTGATGCCTGTACCGTTGTTTCCTGCTGCTCCGATGATACCTGCACAGTGAGTACCGTGACCGTTATCATCCATCGGATCATCGTCGTTGTTCTCAAAATCGAAACCGTATTCGCCTTTCAGTTTGGAATGGTATTTATTTTCCCACATATTGGCTTTCAGGTCTTCGTGGGTATAGTCTATACCTGTGTCGACTACTGCAACGACTGTTTCATCAGAACCTGTGGTCGTGTTCCATTTCGAGCTGATATTCGTCGACTTTCCGGCTGTTCCGCCATTCTGACCGTTGTTTTCAAGGCCCCACTGATAGTCGAAATAAGTGTCGTTCACAGTTCTTGCTTTGATCTTGTAGTTAGGCTCTGCTGTTATGACATTCCTGTTTTTCTTCAGTCTCTTTATCATCTCCGATGTGGAGTATTTGCTGGATTTCACAAGTATGACATTGTATACGTCTGATGCAGACGCCTGCTGTCTTGTGAGTTTGGTCCCGTCAGCTGACGGCAGTACCGATGACTCTGCCTGGAAATCCCAGCAGTCGCTTACACTGTATGCGCTGCTGCCTCCGATGGCTTCTGAAGCTTTTGCTCTTGAAAGGGAGCGGTTCCCTTTGACAAGGACGAGAGCTTCGCCCTCTTTATAATTCTTTTCTTTTTTCTTCGTTGAGCCGAACTTCAAATCGTCTCCCGGTTTTATCACCTTCGCCGAAGCTGATGCTGCGCTTGCCGGCAGCGGTACTGCCAGACAGCCGGACACCGCCATTGCTGCAGCGATGATAACTCCTAAGGCTTTTTTCATATAACAGCCTCCTCCTTTCACATTCACGGATGTTGTTCCCATGCTCCCTCTACTTTTATAACAAACAACATAAGGAAATGTTACAGGAAAAATAAAAAAAGTGTGCAAGACGAAATCTTTGATTTCTTTGCACACATGCTGCTGTTCAGTAACACTCTTGATTTATCCGGGCGCCTTTCCAGGCTGCAGTCACAGCAGTATCAGGCTGAAGGCCATCACTGCCATGCCTGCCACGAATCCGCCCATGCACAGCCGGTGACTGCCGTACTCGGCCGATGAAGGCAGCAGCTCGTCTATGGAAATATATATCATGATACCTGCTGCAGCTGCAAACATCACTCCAAAGACTGCATCGTTCATGAACGGCATCAGTGCAAGCCATCCTGCCAGTGCGCCTGCCGGCTCCGCCATTCCTGATATGAATGAGTATTTCAGCGCTTTGAGCCTGGAGCCTGTCACATTGTATATCGGTGCTGCGATGGCTATGCCTGCAGGGATATTGTGTATGGCTATGGCTATGACTACTGGCACTGCGACATTGACGCCCTGCAGTGCTGAAATGAATGTCGTCAGTCCCTCCGGGAAATTGTGGGCTGCAAAAGTCACGGCTGTCATCACGCCGGCGCTCATGAGTTTCCTGCTGTCATCGACACAGCCTCCGCTGTGGCTGCCGTGTCCTGCATGACCGCACCCTCCGTGGCTGTGCCCCGAAAGACTTATTATCTTCCCGACGATGACCATGAAAGCTATGCCGCAGAAAAACGATACCGCTGCAACTGCCGTGCTGTTTTCATGACCTGCTGCCTCGAAATGCTCGCAGGCTTCCGGGAAAATGTCCATGACGGAAAGACATATCATCACGCCGGCAGAAAAGCCGAAACTCACCGACATGAAATCCCTGTCAGTGCCTTTGCCTGTGAAAACAAGGCAGCTGCCTGCCACCATGCTGAGTCCCGCTATAACTGTAAATAAAAACGCTGTTAAAAAATCGCTCATAATACACCTTTATATGATAATCTGTACCGCATATATGCAGCACTGTCAAAAATATAAAACCGGAGGCGACCCTATGTCATCCTCCGGTAACTATTGTACCACGATTCGCATTTCTGTAACACCCTGATATCGTATATTTTATGCGATGAATCTGCGAGAAATGCCATTCTGCCAGCAGTATCTGATATCATTCTCGTACCACCGCATCACTTTTATATGAAATTTTAAGGAAATTTATTCTAAATTTGTTGATTTTATACATAATATGATTTATTATCAGATAAATATCAGTAACTCCTGTAAATCACTATCGAGAGATAAGGTCAGGTTCGACCTCATTCACTTTATCAGAAATTTGATATCATGTATTTACATACGTATCATTACGTAGTAAAATCAAAGAAAGGACAACAGAGATACAATGCCTATGACACCTAAGAAAATGATCCGGTATCTTAAAAAAAAATGGTTTTTACATAATCAGCAGCAATGGTTCACATATTAAAATGCGTAGCAGTCTTACAGGCAGGCAAACAGAGATCCCTGTCCACTGTAAAGACCTGAAGAAATGTCTTGAACACGCTATACTGAAACAAGCCGGTCTGAAATAGCTGCCGGCAAGGAGGTCTATATGAAACACAGATATTTTTTCCCTGCGATTTTCCATAAAGCAGAAGAAGGCGGTTTCTGGGTATCTTTCCCGGATATCCCGGAATGTCTGACTCAAGGCGAAGATATCAGCACCGCCTATGAAATGGCAGTGGATGCACTAGGTCTTGCCATGGAAGAACGTATAAAGACAGATGATATCCCTGCAGCTTCGGAACCTGATTCACTGGAATGTGAAAAGGATGCCAGGGTCGTGATAATCGAGCTTGATATGGAGGATTATCTCCGCAGACACAGCAAAAAAGCTGTAAAAAAGACTCTGAGCATACCGCAGTGGCTCAATGAAGCAGCTCTTGCATGTGATATAAACTTTTCTGCAGTACTTCAGGAAGCACTGATGGAAAAACTCGGACTCTGACGGCTATCGCTTATCAGCGGTAATATCTCCTGTCAACAAAAAACAGCAGGCGTCACCTCACCGGTGTGTCATACCTGCTGTATTTTCATTTTAAAAAATCATTCTCTGAAATATCCCGCAGTGAAAACTGCTATACTCGTATCTCCTGCGAGCTAAAAAATTCCTGAATTCATTATCCTTCCTGGTTCTGATCCCTGCCGGCGCTGTCGGCTTTCAGCCATTTGAACAGTCCTATCAGCATACCCAGTATGACGAACAGGAACGGTATGGAAAGAACGATGCATATTGTCTTTACTGCGGAGAACGGTGCTCCTGTGAACAGCAGCGCCATCGGTATCAGCACCAGCACCAGACACATCATCATTCTGAATGCCGTGTTCGGATTGCCGTTTTTATCAAGGGATTTCGATCCTGCTATAGCGATGGCAAAGGACGCTGAATCCAGTGAAGTTGCCAGAAAACCTATCGTAACAAGTGCGAAAGCCACCGGCAGCACGACTTTTCCAAGGGGAAGAGTCCCGAAAAGATCCATCAGTCCTGCCTGCATATTTTCCACCTTTGACAGCTTGAACTGACCTGTCAGCTCTGCGTTGAGACCGAAACTGCCGTTGATGCCGAACATTATCCACGTACCCACACTGATACCTCCCAGGCAGCTGAGCACCAGAGATCTGATGGTCCTGCCCTTTGATATCTTTGCAATGAATATTCCCATCAGCGCAGCATAGTTGAAAGCCAGCGTGAACAGGAATATGGTATTTATCTCAGGGAACCCGCTGTTTCCTATAGGATCTGTGAACAGGCTCATATCCACATAATTCGAAAGCATCTTGCCGCAGCTGTATGTAAAGTTCTTAACGATGAACTTCGTAGGTCCGAATATCAGTATGAAGGTCATGATGGCGATGGCAAGGTAAAGCGTCATATCGCTGAGCCTTTTCATACCTTTCTTGACTCCCATGAATGAAGTGAACGTGAATACCGCTGCTACTATCAGCAGCACTATCAGGTTCACAGCGAATGTGGCCTCTACTCCGAATATCTTTGATATTGCGGCTGAGATTATCGGCACTCCCACACCCATGGAAACGACTCCGACTCCGCCGATGACACTGAGGATAGTCAGCGCATCTATGATCCTTCCCAGGATCTTTTTATACTTGAAGTCTCCCATCATTTCCTCGCACACAGCGCTAACTCTGAGGTGCGGGATCTTTTTCACATAGAATCCGTACGCCATGCACACGCCGATAAGAACGAAAATGACCTGAACGGCGAAACCCCAGTGGAAGAACGCATAGGCCAGTGAAAACTCTGCTGCCTCTCTGGAATACGGCTCTATTCCGAACGCCGGATCAGCAAGGTAGAAAGACCACTCGATGAATGAATAGTAAACTGCCGTCGCTGCCAGCGCTGCACACATCATCATGGCTATATAGCTGAACATGGAATATTCCGGTTCACCGTCTCCCAGCTTGATATTGCCGTATTTGCCGAAAGCCAGGTAAAGGCAGACGAACAGGCCGATGAACACGAACCACAGTATCGGAACGCCGAACACTGCTGTAGCATAGTCGAATATCACGCTGACTGTATCCAGCGTTGCGTCAGGCTTCACTATCACCATCACTACGAATGCCAGGATCAGTGCGATACATATGATAGATATAGGTTTATCCACCGACGCCTTTTTCTCATTGAGTCCCTGATGCTTGTCCATGATCTACCCCCGTGCTTTCATCACTCTTTCGATCCTGTCGAAAGCTTCTTTGAGGACATCGATGCTGCATGTACATGCGATACGGATATATCCTTCACCGCAGTTTCCGAAAGCATCGCCAGGCAGTGTCAGTACATGGGCTTCACGAAGTATCATATCGGAAGCTTCAACGCTGGTCAGACCTGTCTCCTTGATGTTTATGAAAAGGTAGAAAGTCCCCTTTGGCGGATCTATGACGCTGATCTTCGGGATAGCTGCTATCCTTTCAGCTGAATAGAATATCCTTTTCCTGTATTCTTCTATCATTGCAGGCTGCACCACATCCCTGTTGCGGAGCGCATATATAGCTGCTCTCTGGGAGATCGAAGGTGCTGTGAAAACCACGTTTTCGTTTACCTGCTGTATTATCTTTATGATATAGTCCGGCGCAATTATATTGCCGACTCTCCAGCCCGTCATCGTGAAGTTCTTCGAGAAGGAATTCAGAATGATGGTCCTCTCCTGCATGCCCGGCAGCGATGCAAACGGTACGAAAGGGCTCTGATAGCTGAATGATGTGTATATATCGTCGGCTATCACTATGAGGTCGTACTTTTCTGCGATCTCTGCGATCTTCTGCATTGTCTCCACAGTCAGGCAGCTGCCTGTAGGATTGCTCGGCGAGTTTATCAGCAGAGCCTTTGTACGTTCTGTGATGAGGCTTTCCATACGTTCGATGTTTATCTGGAAATCCTCTTCCTCGTATGTAGGCAGCTCCACCGGTATACCTCTGGCAAGCTCCACCTGCTGAGGATACGGCGTGAAGTAAGGTGCCTGGATCAGCACTTCGTCTCCATCGTCCAGTATGGACTCCAGCACCAGGTACATGCCTTCGCAGGCTGATGTGCAGATGAATATCTCTTCGTCTGCCACATCCATATCATATTCTTCCTTGTAAAATCTGCTGATCTCCTGACGCAGCTCAGGATCTCCTCTGAACTCCGTATATTTCGTATGTCCGGCTTTCGCATCTTCGAAAGCTTTCTCTATTATCAGCGGATGTGTTATCAGATCAGGGTCGCCCAGACTCAGGTCTATGACATCGTCATATGACTTGGCAAGGACATCAGACTGCCCCATGGCAGTGCTCTGATCTTTCCAGTATCTCTTTGCAATAAATCTGTGTTTCATGATCTCTCCATATATTTTTCAATGCTCCGGACTTCAGTAAAATTCAGACTATCGTACTGCTCCGGAATCCTTCATAGCTTTTATCTGTTCAAGAGAATATCCCATTGAAGTCAGTATCTCTTCTGTGTCTTCACCTATGCAGCCTGTCGGCTTGTATCCACGCCTGCCGTATTCGCTGAATGCGATAGGCGGATTAGGCATCATCACTGTTGTATGGGCCTCATCAGGATATTCCACAGGGACCATGTATTCGTTTTCGATGGCCTGCGGGTCTTTGCTCACTTCACAGGACTCCTTCATGATCTCGCAGGCACAGTTGTTGGCACTGAGGTAATCTCTCCATTCCTGTGCTGTCTTCGTCAGGAAGATGCCGTTGCATATCGTGATGATGTTTTCGATCTTGCCGTTGTCCTGCATGATCTGGATGCTGGCGTAATCAGGATCGTCAGCAAATTCAGGGATACCGAAAAGGTCGTACCATTTTTCTCTGTCCATCTCATACTCATTGCAGTATACACCGATCCATCTGCCATCCTTGCACTTGTATGTCTGGTTGAAGGGATCCGTAGGTCTGAGTGGATGAGGATTAAGATGCTTCCTGTCGAACTGTGTCTGGACTACGCCGATGGCGTTGCACCAGATACCGCTGGCAAACAGCGATGTATCGACCTTCGTGCCTTTGCCTGTCTCGTTCTTTGCATAAAGCGCCATCATGATACCGGCCAGGAAAGCTGAACTCGTCACCATATCGCCGAATGCATATGTCGGCAGGAACGGGAACGAACCTTCTGTGGACCAGTCTGCCAGAGGACCTGAACGGAGCCAGAATGCGCTGATATCGAATCCCGGATCGTTGGCTGACGGACCCTTGTCACCATATCCTTTGAAGTGTCCGTACACAAGTCCCGGATTCAAAGCCTTCAGGCTTTCATAATCAAGACCGTTGCGGACAAGGGATTTCTCACGCACGTTGGTGATGAACACGTCGGCGTCTGCGATGAGATCCAGCAGGATCTTCCTGCCTTCTTCGTTCTTGAAATTCAGTGAGATGAATTTCTTGTTGCTGTTATGTATCGTGAAAAGCGGATTGCAGTCATCCTCATATGGAGTGAACTCATGGGTACCCGCAACACGCATCACGTCTCCGTCGAGAGTCTCCACCTTGATGACTTCCGCACCGTAGGCGCAGAGTACACGGGCTGTGGTAGGTGCGGCCACTACTGTAGCCATTTCCACGACTTTGACTCCCTCTAAAGGTAATTTCTTGTTCTCTGTCATGCTAAACGCTCCATTCTCTGAAACTATATCTGTTTGAGTGCAGCCTCTGCACCCATGTCGAAGCACTGATCGTTCTTAGGGTTGTCTTTGCCTTTTTTGGCAAAGTAGTTCTTGACGCCGGCTCTGATGTGATCCACATCGAACATCTCCGATGCTGCCGCCATGGCTCCCAGCATAACGATATTGGTGCCTCGTCCGTTTTTACATTCATTTGCGATATCGGTTGCAGGTACTTTGATGACTTTGATATCATCACGGTACTTGCGGTCCTCGCTGACGATACTGCTGTTGATCAGAAGCGTACCGCCCGGTTTGAGCCTGTCTTCGAACCTGTCTATGGCACATTCGCTCATCGTGTAAAGGACGTCGGCTTCCAGGCAGTAGGGGCTCTGCAGATCTCCTTCGCCTATCTTCAGTTCACAGTTTGCTGCTCCTCCACGCATTTCGAAACCGTATGAAGGATACCATGAAACATTGAGTCCGTCCTCCATAGCTATATCAGCAAGGATGTTGCCGGCAAGCAGGACGCCCTGTCCGCCGATACCTGAACAGATTATTTCTTTCATCATTCATTACCTCCCTTGTCCACGAACTCTCCTAACGGGAGATATTTGCTCTGTGTAGTCTTTATAAATTCGCAGGCGTCGACTTCTGACAGCTTCCAGTTTGTAGGACATGGGCTCAGTATATCTATCAGACAGAAACCTTCGCCGTTCATCTGCTTTGTCAGAGCCTTTTTGATAGCCTTCTTTGTCTTTTCGATGTTGGCCGGACTGTTGACAGCACAGCGTGCAAGATATGCCATGTCTGTCTGTCCCAGTATCTTTGCGATATCCATCATGCTGCCGTTCTTGCGTTCGTCACGGCCGAAAGGCGAAGTTGCAGTCTTCATTCCCGGCAGTGATGTCGGCGACATCTGTCCGCCTGTCATTCCGAATACGCTGTTGTTGATTATTATCGCCAGTATGTTCTCGTTCCTGATGGCGCTGTATATCGTTGATTCGATACCGATGCTGTACGCCGAACCGTCTCCCGGACGGGCAATGACCAGTGCATCAGGTCTGGCATGCTTTACTCCTGCTGCTGTTGCGATGGTCCTGCCGTGAGCACCCATGATAGTATTGTACTTCATGGCAAACTGACCGAACTGTCCGCAGGCCACATCGTCCACTGTGATTATCCTGTCGCTTACACCGAGCTCTTCCACTGCTTCAGTGATAGCATGGCAGACGATACCGTGTCCGCATCCCGGACACCATGATGCCTGCTGTTTCATATCTAAATCTTTTGGTAATTTAAAGTTCATTCAAGGCACCTCCTTAATACCTGTCAGCCATTTCTCTGAGTTTTTCCACGATCTTTATTTCATTGATGTTGTCCCAGTATTCACTGTAAAGCTCTACCGGGTGTCTGTTTCCGTCGGCCAGGATGATATCGTCCTTCATCTGTCCCAGGATGTTCATCTCTACATCGAGGAAAGCCTTGACCTGGTCTCCCAGCTCTGCGAATGCTTTCTTAGGATAAGGCCAGAGCGTGATAGGTCTGATAAGACCGGCTTTGATGCCGTCCCTGCGGGCACGTATCACAGCTGACTTGGCAACTCTGGCACTGGTGCCGTACGCCACCAGTACGAATTCCGCATCTTCAGTCTGTACTGTTTCCCATCTCTGCTCTTCCTCTTCCATCTTTGTGTACTTTTCAAGAAGATATGCAGGATACTTGTGTCCACCGTCTTCCCAGTCCCAGTAACGGTTCCAGATAGCTCTCTGCGGTTCGCCTTCAAGACGAGGCTTTACAGCCCAGTCGTATTTATCTATGTCATGTTCGATCATTTCAGGCATTTCAACAGGCTCCATCATCTGACCGATAGTAGCGTCCGATGCGATGATCACCGGATGACGGTATTTCTCTGCAAGGTCGAAAGCACCGTATGCTATATCGACACTTTCCTGCACGCTGCACGGAGCCAGCACGATAGTCCTGTAATCACCGTGTCCGCCGCCACGTGTCAGCTGCCAGTAGTCTCCCTGACCCATGAAAATATCGCCGAGACCGCAGCCTATACGCATCACGTCTACGACAACTGCAGGTACGTCGCTGGAGCACAGATACGATATACCTTCCTGCTTCAGTGAAAATCCCGGACCTGATGTAGTTGTCAGTGCACGGGCACCTGCTGCAGCTGCTCCAAGCAGCATGTTTATACCTGCCAGTTCGGATTCAGTCTGAACGCAGTCACCGCCGACTTCATCCATTCGCCAGCACAGATATTCCAGTATTTCTGTCTGCGGAGTGATCGGATATCCGCTGAAAAACCTGCATCCGGCACGCAGACAGGCTTCTGCGAGGGCTTCATTGCCCTTCATCAATTTTTTAGCCATTTCTCACGCCTCCTTCTATTCTTCGATCTCGATGCAGTAGTCAGGGCACATCTTGAAGCACGCTCCACAACCAATACATTCTTTTGTTTCATCCAGTTTAACTAATCCGAACCCCTTGTGTCCCAGCTCGTCTGACGGGATCAGCACTTTACGGGGACATACGCTGGTACAGAGAAAACATCCCTTGCACCTGCTGATATCCAGCTTTATCTTTGCCATTGCAACCTCCTGATCAATGCTCCTTCTGCCTGATTCAAGGCCTGAGCATACGATTTATATTATGAATCTATCGTTTCGTTTCCTGAAAGGCCTACCATATGTCTGATGGTTCCTTCAGTTGATTGATAAATATACGACACATTTAATAATTATACTGCATATGCATAAAATCGTCAAGAATCTTCTTTTTATGCAGATACAAAAATCCGCATCACCTGACTGAAATATCAGTCATCAGTGATGCGGATGCTGTTTATACATTTTTGCATATATATAACTTTTTGTCGTGTATTTATGCACTGATTTTTATGAATATTCATACCCTTCCACGCATCAGTGCTTTGTCACATTACACAGCACTCAATACTTGTTACCGGTACTGAATACATCGCTGTTCCATCTGTTCCGACAAAAACTTTCCATCAGCCGACACCTTTGTGTCACTTCTCTTCGATATCTACATTTACATACGTCGGTGTGTCAGAGAACTTCTCGTATACATCTCCGCTTTCATCATACAGCTTCCTGTCTTCCAGTGTAAGTTTTTTTCCACTGCTCAGAGATATGCTGTTTCCGTCAGCTTTGTAGCTGCCTTTTTCCAGTATCGAATACTGCTCGTATCTGCAGTACATGCCCTCGTCGTCAAGAACATAATATACTGCATCATATCCGGAAGTCTTATATGTCCCAACGGCTGAACCGCTCACAGTCGTCTCGCTGCGGTCATAAAATATGATACCAGCTGCAGCTGATGCAGCCAGCACCAGTATCACGATCAGTACTGGTATATATTTGTGTCTCATACTTTCCTCCTTCAGATATCAAACGTGATCCTTTACCCTGCAAAGAATTTGTCATATATACCGAACACGAAGATGAACAGTACTATCAGCGGCAGTATATATGTCAGATACGGACGCATCCAGTCGTGGACTTTGAGTCCGTGGCCTGTGTTGGCTTCCTCTTTGAAATTTTTCCAGCCCCATCCGTATCTTGTGACACAGAACAGCAGGTATACCAGCGAACCCAGCGGCAGGAATATGTTGCTCACAAGGAAATCCTCCACATCCAGTATCGCTCCTCCGAACACCGAGAATCCGTCCCAGCTCCAGAGATTGTATCCCAGTACGCATGGCAGCGACAGTGCTATTATCAGCACCAGGTTCACGAGGCCTGACTTTTTCCTGCTGCAGCCTGTGATCTCCATGCCGCAGCATATGATGTTCTCGAAAACAGCCAGCACTGTGGAAAGCGCTGCAAAGGACATGAACAGGAAGAACAGGCTTCCCCATAATCTGCCCAGACCCATGTTCGCAAAGATATTAGGCAGTGTGATGAATATGAGGCTCGGTCCTGAAGTCTGGTCCACATTGTATGTGAAGCATGCCGGGAATATTATCAGCCCTGAAGTTATGGCAACGAAAGTGTCCAGCACAACGACTCTTGCCGATTCGCCCAGCAGGGAGTGATCCTTGCCGATGTAGCTTCCGAATATAGCCATGGCGCCGACGCCGAGACTCAGTGTGAAGAACGCCTGGTTCATAGCGCCTACCAGCGTGTTCATGATACCAAGTTCTTTCATACGGCCGAAGTCAGGCAGCAGATAGAAACTCAGGCCTTCCTTCGCCCCAGGCATGAAAAAGCTGTTTACAGCCAGTATGACCATTATAGCCAGCAGTGCTATCATCATTATCTTGGTGATTCTTTCCAGTCCGTTCTGAAGACCTCTGACACATACAAAAATACATACGCATACTACGACGATCATCCAGAAAGCCATTGTCCCCGGACTTGCCAGCATACCTGTAAAGGTGTCTGCAACAGCACCGGAATCAGCTCCTTCAAACTTTCCCGCTGCAGTCAGATAGAAATAGTGCAGCATCCAGCCCGCTACCGTCGTATAGAACATCATCAGCAGATAGCAGCCTGCCAGTGTGAAATATCCATGTATATGCCATTTGCTGCCAAGCTTTTCCAGAGCCTGATAAGCCTTTACCGGGCTTTTGCGGCTGGCTCTGCCTACTGCGAACTCCATACTCATGATAGGAAGTCCCAGTATGATGAGGAATATGAAGTAAAACAGCACGAAAGCACCTCCGCCTCCCTGTCCTGCCATATACGGGAATTTCCATACGTTGCCTATGCCTATGGCACAGCCCGCAGATAATAAAATGAATCCAAGTCTGGATTTTAACGTTTCTCTTTCCATAAATAACTTCTCCTTCTGATGCAATGATAAATAAGTGCAGTTCTTTAATTATATCATCACACAGGGGGTGGTTTCAATCAGAATGTGTACGGTCTGGAAAACCTGAGACCCGAAGTTTCCGGGCTGTTTCACAGCCTGCCGGTCCTGAACTCCTCTATCATCTCCTGAGTCAGCGCCGGTCTGACAGGATTTTCGTCGAGCTCATCCCTGGAAATGAAAAATGCTTCCGACAGCTCTTCCCTGTCCAGGACGATGTCTGCGCTGCCGTCCACTTCAGCGGTGTATCCGATCTGCAGGTTCCCTGCAAAGCCCCAAGGCTGGGATCCGTAGTATCTGATGTTCTTCACTTTCAGGCCTACCTCCTCCATAACTTCCCTGGCTACGCACTCTTCTGCTGATTCTCCGATCTCCACGAATCCGGCGATCAGTGCGTACAGGTTCGTCTGCTGCCTGCCGCTGTAACGGGTCACCAGCAGTTTGTCCTCATGGGTGAGGGCTACTGTAACAGCAGGATTTATCCTTGGGAAGATCACATTGCCGCAGTGAGGACAGCGCATCATCCTCTCCTTCTGTCCGTATTCGTTTTCCGTACCGCATCTGCCGCAGAACCTGCTGCTGCGGTACCATGAGTTAAGATGGCACGCCGTCATTGCTGCAAAGCACAGATGCTTCGGATTTCCTTTGCGCAGCACTCTTGCCGACTTGTACTGGAAAGCTTCCGGCAGCTGCACTTCGCAGTTTTCCTTCAGCATATAAAAATGCTCGTCATCTATGGAAAAAAGATAGATCAGATCTTCGGGTGCGGCAGCTATATCTTCTGCTCTGGGTATCAGGATATCTCCTTCCGCTGTTTCGCCCAGGGCTATGTGGCTGTGTTCCTTTTCGAATATGAACACCCTGTCCCCGGCGGATGCCTTCATTCCGGCTCTGAACTGATTGTCGAATACTTTATCGCCTATCTCCTGTATCATCGTATTAGCTCCTTTTGTTGTCTGTTTGCTGTAGCTGTAGTTGTTTTATTGTCCGCAGGCGTCCCTGTCTTTAGTTTTCACCAGGTAATGCAATACCCGTGGACTTTTTATGTAAAAGAGCCGAAGCCTTCCATGTTTCTGGCTCCATCATCACAGCACTTGTACCATTTACAGCTATATTCTACCACCCGGTATGGTTTTTCTCAATATCTGCAAGCCATGTCCAGATAACTGTCATTCAAAGTCTGTAAATTCGGAACGGTTTTTTATGTTACAATATAGTGTAAAGTGTTGAAAAAACAAAGCATAAACAGAATGGACGGTCGTAACAAATGAAAATACTGATAATAGCCATGGCATATTTTCTCGGAGGTATAGTCGATGCAGTTTGCGGAGGAGGCGGACTCATAACGCTGCCGGTGCTTTTCGCTACAGGTGTTCCCGCTCACATCGCTGTCGGCACCAACCAGATGTCAATGTTCCCCGGCGTAGCTACATCAGTCGCAAAATTTTACAAGAATGGAAAGATAGACGTAAAAAACGCCATATATGCAGTGCCTTTCGGACTTGCAGGCGGTTTTGTGGGTGCAAAGCTCAACCTGCTAATCTCTGAGTGGTATCTGCAGGTCATACTGCTGGTGCTGATACCTGTGCTGGCAGCTTTTTCGATATTCAAACCGAACACAGGTGCAGAAAACAGATCCTTTGAAAATACACGCCGCAAAACGATCCTGCTGTCAGCCGTCATAGGTTTTACAGTCGGTGCATATCACGCATTCTACGGACCTGCCAGCGGTATGTTCTATATGCTGGCATTTGCAGCATTCCTGAAATACGACCTGGTCACAGCCAACGGCAACACACGTTTCGTCACCATGTTCGTCAGCATCGTATCCAGCATCACCTATGCACTTTCAGGCTGCGTGAGATGGATGTACATACTGTTCACAGTCCCGGCATATGCACTTGGTAACTACATCGGCGCATCCCTGGCGATATCAAAAGGAGCCAGATTCGTACGCCCGATGTATTATGCGATACTGGTACTGCTGTTCATAAAACTGGTTAAAGACTTTTTCTTTTCGTAAGGATAAAAATCCCGCATACAAATGCTTGTATCAATTTGCAAAACACAAAACCCATGGACTTCCATCCACGGGTTTTTATTTTGCCTTCTTGACTTGAGTCTATCTCATTTGAGATACCTGATATACATTTGGTGTCCAATCCACGATCCAAAATCAATTACAAGTCATTTCAACCTCAGCTATTTACTGTCACTGTGCCACATTCACAGCTTTTATAGCGTTAAGTTTTTATCATTTGAATTTATTTTGTGCATATTTTTACAATAAAAACAATTACGCCGATCGTTATAGCCGTTATTCCCAAAATGCTGCAAATAAGCAGAAATGTATTACTCATAAATTACCTCCTCGCATTACTCCCATGAAGATTTTACAGTAGTCCCGTAATTATACTCTCCTGAATTCGTATTAACAAATACTTTCCCCCATGCTTTGATGTAAACAGGCAGTGCAGCTGTATATTCTTTTGTCTTTTCAAAAGAAAAGGATTTTTTGTATTTACTGCTCGAAACCGAGCCATTATAAACTATTCCTAAGCTTGGAGCTTTTCCATTTGTTCCAATAAGACCATAAATGGTATTAACAGTACTATGATATGCTGAGGTTTCAACAGAATTCAAAGATCCATGATAATCAACAATATCATTGTTCGATACCCCTGCTGCAGGACCATTAAGCAGAACTAACACTAAAGATAGGATTAATGTTTTCATAATCGTTACCCCTCTGTCTCTTAATAAAAATCTATCTAATCAAAACCCCTGTTTATATTTTAATTTAAAAAAGAAAAAAGTCAATAAAAAAGTTCTGGCTCCATGGGAGTCTGCTTGGGTTCGAGTCCTTTGCACTCTTTCAAAAAAGAAAAACAGCGTTTATTTCACGCTGTCTTTGATCTGGCGGAGGACAACGCTCTGCACTTCGTGCTTCGCTCCTACGTTCATCCGGCTCCTTTCGCCGGATTCTCTTCGCTGTCGCATTTTCCTGCAGATCGCTCCGCTCTCTGGGAAAATCCGCACGGGACTTTCACAGACTGCTTCGCAGTCTGCCGTCCTGCGCCCGGCCTGGCCGTGCTCGGACAATGAGTCTCCACCGGAGACTCATTCCCTTCGCCTTTTTTTCCAAAGAGCCACAGGCGATTTGCCCGAAAAAACGGACAGCGTAGCCGAAGGCGCAGGAATAAGCTCCAGCGAATGTTGGTTCGAGTCCTTTATACTCTTTTCTAAAAATAAAAACAGCGTTTGTTTCACGCTGTTTTTGATCTGGCGGAGGACACGGGACTCGAACCCGCGGGGCTGTTACACCTTACTCGCTTTCCAGGCGAGCTCCTTAGCCACT
>CAKQUI010000036.1 GCA_934277495.1 uncultured Clostridia bacterium
GAAAACTTATTACTGCTCAATATATGTAGAATTTCCTGATGCTGTATTGTCATCATCTGAGTTGGAGATACCGTAAGTGGCAGCATCCTCGGATGCAATGTCATCCAGGTAAGGATTGCCCGTGTCAACACCCTCAGCATGCAGGGCGTCATTAAGCCATGGGTCGTTGTAGTCTTCAACGTTCATGCTGTTAAATACATATTTTCCATTCTTGTCGAAGAAGAGCTCGCACCAGCCGCAGCTATCAGGTGTACCCCCGATGAGGATGACGCTGTGTGAGCCGTCCGCGTTCTTGATCTCATGACGGAAATATTTGTCAGGACCGCACTGGTCGGTGATGTCTTTTTTGGTATCTCCGAGAACAAGGTAGAGACGACCATTTTCAACTTTCGTGTACCCATTGACATCATCTGTAGATATGGTGAACTGTATGGAGTTTCCCTCACTGTTTTCCTCGTATGTCACTTCGGTACCATTTGCCAGGTGGAAGGTCTGCTTTATGTAGTCGATGGCTGCTGAGACGGTTGTCCTTGTCGCCGGGATGCACAGAAGAACTGCGCACACGGCAGCGGCGATGGCTGAATACTTTCCTATGCGTATGAGCTTTCGTCCAGATCTGCCAGTCTGGGACTGCTCAGCAAGCTTTGCGCGTATAACATCCTTGTTTTCCTGAGACATAGTTACATTATCCATAGTTTTAGTGTACAAGTCTGTAAATTTGCTGTCATCAGAATCATCAGACGTGTTATATGTATTTGAGTTTTGAAAATCATCAATATCGCTGATCTTGTCTTTGTTTGTCATATGTTATTCCTCCTTCAATATTTCTTTTAATTCTTTTCGTCCCCGGGATACTCTCATTGAAACTGCAGATGGTGACAGGTGAAGTATCTTTGCAATTTCTCCAAATGTATATCCCTCATAGTAGTGCAGATAAAGAACAGTGCGGTATGAGTCAGGGAGTTTCCCCAGAGCCTCGTACATGGATTGCTCTTCGATATTGAATCCGCTGACGATAGAGTCGCTGCTCAGTTCCTCGTAGCTACTGCTTAGACGGTTCGCTGAGGATTTCAGGTGATTCCTGCACATATTTGCCGTCATTGTGAGCAGATATGATTTTTCTTTGCCCTTTGATATATGCGGGCTTTTTTCTATAAGTTTAGTATATACATTCTGAACAATGTCCTCAGAGTCCGCCGTGTTGCCTAAAAAGCTCATAGCGAGACGGAATACGTTGTTCGAGTATGTATCATATAACTCCAGCAGCTGCTGCTGTTTCAAGATTTATCACCTCCGTAGTTTGTTTATATGAGAATACGTGAGAAATGAATTCCTGCAATTCTCTCATTTGAGATCTCATATATAAAACAATCCAGAACATCAAAATAGCACACAGGTTTGGAAAAATCCACAAACATTTATAATCATCTGAAAACATGTCGTAAATATTACGAGACAAATATATACATAGCTATAATAAGAAACAGTGAAGCAGAAAAAAGTTTATTAGACATGCATCGCCTGCCATTTGCCTGGCTGGTGTTCAAAAACAAGGAGGCATGAAAATGAAATTTGAAAATTGTAAAGAGTATTGCAGCTTAAAAAATAATAAGGAAAATATCAGGAAGCTCATGAAGGAATTTGAATGTGAGGCAAGTGGAAGAAGTAATTTGATCAGACCGCTGGTGACTGATGAGAATGGCAGATTTGATGAGGAAAAAGCGGAGAAACTGATAACAGAGCTCGTGGAAGACATGGACCGGTATGGATATAGGTACAAGATGTGGCTGGGGCACATAACAGCGGAAAATGCACTTCCGGAACAGAAGAGTTTTTGCAGATATGTGAGAATGTATCTGTATCTTGCGATAAGAATGTCTTTATTGGATTTTTCCCAATACGGATTCCTGATGGATAACCTTCCAAATGGTTCATTTGATAATCTGCTCTCAGGCTGTATTGATTTTGAATCAAATAATGATAAGGATACGCTGCTTTTTGAGTATATTGTGGATGGCTGGATAGGTGATGCAGGTATTATATCATGGTGTGTTTTTGCATTTGACTACTCGCATCCTGACAATAAGCCTGACTGGATGTCCGATAAGGTTTATAAAAGGATGCAGGAGATTGAAGAAGAAATGCTTGAAGACTTGGATTCGAATGATATGGAAGAACTGAATGACATGGAGGACATGGAGGGCATGGAGGACGTGGAAGACTTGGGTGATATGGATGACTTCGATATTGATGATATTGATATTGTGGAGCCGATATATGATAATCTGGATGCTGACGAGTTTGTGGATGAGGGATTTTTACAGGATGGTCATGATGCGGATGAAAGTAAAACCATCGTCTCTGTGTGTGACCAGATGGAAGATTCGGATAAGGTTTGCAGTTGTTTTGCCAGTTTTTTTGATATGATATATTCTGATGAGGTGCCGTATAGTTATCTGTCACAGATGAGGAAAGCTGTGGAGGGAATGCTTGACACGTACATGTGGGATCATGGGCTGTCGATATACAGCAGTATGGATAGTCTAAAAAGATCGAAGCTTTATCTGGAAAAAGCAGCCGAGAAGACTGCGTATCTCAATACACAGAGAAAAAACCGGCTATGATAACGACATGATGTTATTGAAACATTAAGTGAATATATATTATACTTTACATGATGTAGGAGAAAGGAGTCTGCCATGTCGGTTATAAATTTAAGAGAGTACATGAAAAGAGTATATACTGAATTAGAAAATTACATAGAAGGACTTTCCGAAGAGGAGAGAGTCAGATTTGTTACAGAGTTCCATGATATGTTCGATTCGGGAACTGCGGATTATGATGATGAGCATATAACCGCATTATATGTTATGAAGTATGCAAGAGCATATGGATTTCAGTTCTCAAGAGCCTACGCAGATATATTTGCAGATATGAATAATCCTGAAAGTATAAAGGCGGTAAGCATAGGCTGTGGCACAGGTATTGACTATTGGGGAATGTCCTATGCAGCGAGAGTGCTGGGCGAAGCACCGGAAAGTAAGCTTGATTACACCGGAATAGACCCGGTACGCTGGCCGTACAGAATCACGGAAGCGGCTGACATGCCGGAACAGGACATGGTGAGATACAATGAGATTGTATCTGATAAGCACAACGCAAATGGGGAAAGACACTCTGGCTTGTTTCATGAAGCGGCGGATGAAATAAAATCATGCACGGACTTTAATGAATATCTGAATTATATGGAAAACAGACCAAGAGAACCTCTAAGCGATATTTATTTCTTCCCACATTCCACGAAGGAGGTATGTATTCACACTGTGCCCAATGAGGTGGAGGACAGGTCGCTATACAATACATATCAGGCAATGTCAAGATTTGCCCACATAATACACTCAAGGATAAAGGACAAGCCGGTATACGTTGCATTCACATATAGACAGATCCCAAATGACGATGGAGTGTGCAGAGAGCAGAATGAATCATATGATATCCGCTATGGAACATACCTGCGAACCTGCCTCATGCAGAGAGGAATAGATGTGGAGCTGCTGCAGCCAATGCACTGTGAGCAGAGGTATGGACATGATCTTGTAATCTGTGAGAGCCCGGAGAGTAACAGAGGCTGTTATTTTACATATGACGAGTTTCATAGTTATGTGGGGGCACCGGATACCCCGGACAAGATATGGCTTTTTGGACGTGACGACGATGACTCATTTGACAGTATATTTTATGGCAGTAAAAAGATATGCGACAGAGACAGATGGAACGAGCTTACAAATGTCAGCGATGAGATTCACAATTATCCGATGGACAGCACAAATGGAATATGCTATCAGGTTTTTAAGATAACAAGAGGAAAGGCTGACAACAGAGAACTTACCGATAAAAATATAGTTTTGGATATACTTGAAGAAACCATGAGAGGGTTTACATTCTGGAGTGGATTCTCGCAGGATATTTATAAATTTGCAAAAAATATGTATATGTATCCGTGGACTGTTCATGAAAAAGCTATCAAGCTTATTGCCGATACGACCGGATATGTACCTGACAATGTACGTGGGCTTCAGGAGGTATTCAGTATAGATAATATCTTTAAGGGACTGATAGCCGATGGCTGTATAGAGCAGTTTGAGGAAGTTGACGGAAGACTGCGGTATGGCATAACTCCAAATGGAGAAAAGTGTGGACTCTATGACAAGGATGGCAGGATAATGGCCAAGTCATTTGCAAGAAGAATGATATTTGCAAATATGATCTGTGGAAGATATGTCAAATTTGAAGGAATCAAGAAGCAGATAACGATGGAAGATACAAGGGGAATTTTAAAATTATGATAGTAAGTGCGAGCAGGAGAACTGATATTCCGACATTTTACTCGGAGTGGTTCTACAACAGAATAAAGGAGGGATTCCTGTATGTCAGGAATCCCATGAACGCTCATCAGATAAGCAGGATTGATCTCTCCCCGGATGTGGTGGACTGCATTGTGTTCTGGACAAAGAATCCGATACCGATGCTTCCAAGACTTGATGAACTGGCTGCGTACAAGTATTATTTCCAGTTCACGCTGACCGGATACGGAAGGGATATGGAGGCAAATCTGCCTGATAAGAAAGAAAAGCTGATTCCGGCATTTAAGCAGCTTGCAGAAAAGATAGGGAAAAAGCGCATTATCTGGAGATATGATCCGATAGTGTTCACGAAGAAATACTCTCCGGAGTACCACATAAAGGCATTTACACAGATCGCTGAGGCACTTGACGGATGTACTGAGAAGTGTGTCATAAGCTTTGTCGACATATATGCCAAGAACAAGAAGAATATGGAGGCAGTGGACAGATATGAGATGAGTCATGACGAGCTTGAGACATTTGCAAAGACCATCGCCGACATAGCAAGGAGCCACGGTATGGTGGTTGCGACATGTGCGGAGATAATAGACCTTGAAAAATGCGGAATTGAGCATAACTGCTGCATAGATAAGAAGCTCATCGAGGAGATCATAGGCTGTGATATAAAGGTGTCAAAGGATAAGGTGCAGCGTCCGGAGTGTGGATGTATGGAGAGCGTGGAGATAGGCTCATATAACACCTGTTTAAACGGCTGCAGATACTGTTATGCCAACTATTCTGAGGCTGCGGTGAAAGCAAATTGTGCATGCTACGATCCTAAGTCACCTCTCCTGTGCGGAACTGTTGACGAGTTAGACAAGATCACAGAGCGAAAAATGAAATCACTTAAGGAGACACAGATGAGCTTAAGGTTTGATGACGTAGATTAATCTGATTGATCTCGTAATCATTTCAAAAGATTAGTTTAAAAGTTGGCTTGATAGTGAATTTGCCTATTATTATATAGAAAGATGAGGTTGTGATTGCTTTGAGAATATCGGACAAAGAGTGGAAAAAAATAGAATTCCGCAAGAACAAATTCCGGGAGCTGGAATCGGCACTGGATCAGGCTGTAAGCGGAAGGGACAACAAGGTTCCGGCTTTTCTGTCAGGGGCTCTGGCAGGAGGAGAAATGGGAAAAGCTACGGCTGTGGAAAAGCTTGTAAATGAGCTGGTAAAATCCATGGACAGCTATGGTATAAGAAACAGACTGTGGATAGAGAGTGACGAAACGATAAAAGATAATGGGCTTTCGGATGATAACTTTTGCAAAATGAAAGCGACAGAAGAAAAAGCTTCGGAAGAAAAAACTTCGGAAGAAAAAGCTTCGGAAGAGAAAATTCCATGTATGCCGACAAGATTCAAAGAATTTATACATGATTATCTCTACTGCATGATACTGCTCATGACAAGCGAGATGGAGTGGGTTGAACAAATCTATGCTGAACCGTATGCCGATTCATTTCAGCAGCTTTACCTTCATGCAAAAAGAGTGAGAGAGTTTTCTGTAAGACCAATCGAGAAAAGATATGATGAGCTCTGGGGGGAGACTTATTTTGGCGTCAGAGGAGCATCTGGTTTGTTTGAAATATTCAGCATGGCATATGAGTCGATTACCGGGAAAGATATCGGAGACAGCCTTACCCAGAGCATGAAGGATGGACTTGATACGTACTGTCAGGAACAGATGCAGATGTATGATGAGTTTCTGGATGAGGCAGAGGACAATGCCATGACCGAAGAAGAGATAGAAGCGGTCATGAGTGAATATGTGGATGTCGATGCAAATGATCCGGATATGGCAGAGCTTGACAGATATTTTGATGAGCTGGCAGTCAGATGGGATGAGAGTGAGAAGCGGTTCAGGCAGGAATTTGTCGATGCTGAAGGGTTCTGTGCCAGATATATGAAGCTCCGTGAGCTTTTTTATACGGATGAATCCAAGGATATCAGGTATCCGCTTACGATATTTGATATTCTGGTGGAAGGCATGCTGGATGTATTCCTTGGCAGACGTGGGATGACTCTGTATACTGATGCAGATAATTGCGCAAGGGCATACATCAGTATAAAGAAGCAGATAGATGCGATAAAGAAGCTTCGGGAGGAGGCGTAGGAAGTGACTGGTTTCAGGGAAGATTTTTATGTCAGGCTAGGACGGGATTACCATGAGAATACGGAGAATTCTTTCTTATATGGATATGTGAAGAGTAAAAGAGAGAGCAATCTCAGAATTCGGATGAAGGAAGAATACTACTGTCTGGTGGACACGGCAGCAAGCAGGAAAAAATATGTCCGTTTTCTGGTGAAAGCGCTGCTTTCTGATAAAAACCTTTCTGATTCGTTTGATAGGATTCACAGTCTGCCTGAGCTGTTAGACAGTATTGCATTTTATGAAGAAAAAACGGATGGATCAGAGCGCCCAGGTGAGATTGGTAAATCAGAATTGGAAACCGAATGGGAGATGGTGAGGTTAGAACTTGAAACTGAGTGTGAAGCGTTGAAGCATGCAGAGGGTGACTTGTGTGGTGACAGACTGAGACTGCTTGATAAGTATATGGATAATAGCAAGGTATCAGAATTTGACATCAGTGTAGATGCGGATATAGATATGCTTAGGCGCATCTCGTCAGAACTGCTTGATTCATTTGAATTCGATGGCGAGAAGAAGAATCCGTATGTGGAGCTCATGTCGTCTTACCTAGATTTCTATTATGGTATTATATCTAAAGCAGGATATGTCAGCAGACTTCTGGAATTCTGGGCGGGCAACAGCAAATATATCCCAGACAAGAAGTCACTGGCATATTTTACAGAATTTGGAAAGCAGACATTTGGAGATGATGTATTTGCAGGATGTGGGAGAGCTGCACTGAGACTTGCAAGATTAAGGCAGCTTGGAGAAGAGAACTATGAAAAATTCAACATTGAAGCGGACCGGTTCTTTGAAGCGGGATTTCTTGATAAGCTCACGGAGAACCTGCAGAGAGACATATTAACCGTCGATGTGCATACACTGCTTTATGATGCAGGCTTTTCAAATGGAGGTAGGCCTCGCAAGAAGGATAAAAGTATGGACATAATGGATGCGTATTTCAGATATGTGGGGGATAATCCATTTTCTGGCGGTACAGGCTATGTTGAAATCCCCGGCGGTTATACGACATGGGATGAATATTACAATGCGTGTGATAATGTCCGTGACAGACTGAATTCGGATAAGAGAGCTTCTGTTTACCAGAATGTCTTTATGCCGATGTGGATCGACAATGATACAGGAGGTGGAATATTCCTCATAGGCAAAAGGCAGTTTGCGGAGAATGCCGATGTGAGACTTGCCAGCAACTGTGAGTTCGGCGTGGTATATTTCTACGGAACAGATGGCGGAAGTGCATTTGAATTTTCAGCTTTTCAGGAAGGTATCTTTGATGAAAATGTGTTCCCCGGTATGTCAGAGGCGGTGAGCTGGTTTAGAAATTATGATTATAAGGCTGACTCTATGGAGGAGTACAGGCGGTATAATGGGGATGCCCCGGCAGGCTGTCCGGAGGTTTTCCTTAAGTATTTCAAAGACTATGACAATGTAAAAGCGGAGGCGGCAGGTATATCAGACAAGGCGGCAGGAAGCTCTGCATTATATGGAGATGTTGATGAGTCAGATATAAGAGCTACGCTTGAAGCGTTCGACAGGGAGCAGGAGGAAGCAGAAAGGAAAAAACAGCTGAGAATGACATTTCAAAGCCAAAAAATAAAATAGCTGCATTGATTTATAGGCCATCAATCTGTATTGGCACAGATTGGTGGCTTTTCTTCGTAAATTTTACGAGCCTAAATATTGCTGTAGTTATACTGTGTTTATCAAATAAAGAATATCCCATGTGACACAGACAGTGAGCTGTTTCATGGGGCAAGACGAAAGGAGAAAATGCATATGAAGATCGACAATATGAGAGAACTTTACGAGGAATTACTTAGAGCAACATCAAATGGATACAGAAACAGAAGCATTGCAAATCCGGCAGTAGATTTTACAAAGAAAGCAAAGGCCGGGGACTTTGATGAGATGTCCGACGAAGAGTATTACCGCGCACTTGATAAAGTAAATGAATTAAATGATGTATGGCAGCATCTGCCAAGCGGTCAGATTGGTGAACTGCTTTTTACTGCACTTGAGAATCTTACACTTAGCGACAGTGACGTGGAGGACATGGCAGCGACATTGCTTTGTGCTTATGAGCGTTCAAGTAAAGAGCATATCCCTTGTGATGCAAAAGCGGCAGATAGAAATGCAAGAACTGCCGGATATGCTGCTTCCAAGGAGATAGACAGCGATAATCCATCCAAAACAAAGACACAGTCTGATAAAAGAAGCACTGATGCAAAAGAAATATTGAGCTCGCCGGCGAAGATATATGAATATCTTGACCGCAGAGTATATGGTCAGAAGGAAGCGAAGAAGGCAGCTGCAATGCTTCTCTGGAATCATGTAAATGGCAGGAGACAGAATGTTCTCTTCGCAGGACCGACAGGCTGTGGCAAGACTGAGATATTCAGACAGCTTGCAAAGCTGTATCCGAACATAGTGATACACAATGCCACTTCGTTGACTGGCACTGGCTGGAAGGGCAATACAAAGGTTCGAAACCTGTTCGATGGTGTGGATAAGGATAAGATGAGCCATCTGATCATCGTCCTCGATGAGGCCGACAAGATGTTTGAGGACGCGGACGACAGACATTACAGCTACATAGTCCAGAATGAGCTGCTGAAGGTTCTTGAGGGTGACATGGTGCATTTTGACGGAAATCCTTCAAACGGCGAGCCTACACTTGATATTGACACATCAAATGTCAGCTTTGTGTTCCTTGGCTCCTTTGAGAGTATGGTAAGAGCAAAGAAATTTGCGGTAAATAATAGCCGTGCGATCGGCTTTGGCGTAGAGAATAAAAACGCTGCATTTGACGGTTATGGCAGCACCTTCACACAGGAGGATCTTGTGCAGTATGCAAATGTGAGATGTGAAATAGCGGGGCGTATAGGTTCGATTGTTCAGCTCAGGGAGATGACTGAGGATGACTTCTATGCCATATTAAATGACAAGAGAATAAGTCCTGTCAGAAAGCTTTCTGATTACTACGGCGTTAAGCTTAAGATTTCAGAGGCAGCAAAACATAAGCTGGCAAAGGAAGCAGCAGAGAACGGTATGGGAGTTCGCTTCATTCATTCACAGATACAGAGAAGACTTGATCATGAGCTTTTCGAGAATTGTGACAGAAAGGAATATGTCATAGCCTGATCATTGAGTCATAAATAAAAGAATATATGATAGCACAAAAGACTCCGGCACACGTTGTGAAGTAATGAAATTCATAACGTGTGCCGGAGTTTTATTTAAGAGTCAGCCTCGTCTGAGTCGCTTTTGACGAATTCGATAATGTCTGAAACCGGACAGTCAAGAATGTTGCACAGCACATCCAAAGTCTTGGTGGTTATTGCCTCGCCGTGTTTCATCCTGTGCAGGGTGTTTGCCGGAATGCCATGTTTAAATATAAGGGCATATTCGGTTATATTCTTTCTGTATAAAGTATCATAAAAAGGTTTGTAAGAAATCATGTTTAGACCTCCCTACAGTTACACTATCACATGACTTTAAAATTATATGCTCAATATATTGGCTACAATGCGTATGTTTCTGCGTTTTTGTATATGAACGTTACACCGTATATTGCTGCTTCGAGCTAATAGAAACAAAACATTCGTAAAAAATACGGAGAACAAATCCGCTGCGTATATACTTTGAACATAAAGATGAGAACACAGAAACAGCTGAGTTTAGTACAGCATAGCGTAGAAATAATGATAAGTCAGATGGGGAGGTGTAATAAGTCATGTGTGACATAGAAATCAAAGAGTATGGTGAAGACTGGGTAAGGAACGCAATATGTCTTGCGAGAATGTATGGAGTCAGTGAGTGCTTAAGCCCACTGCCTTATCTTCCTCTGGATGAGGTTGCCGCTATTGTGACAAACTGGACAAATGAATTCACGAAAGCCGGACAATATACAGAAAAAGAGACTGATATAGTGAATTTCTTTGAGCAGAAAATTAGTAAAATTCAATAGGGAAAAAATCGTTGAAATTCATGCATATACCCAATATAATGAGTATGGTTCTGCAATTGACAGAAAAATAATAAATTCAGCAAAAGGGGGATGATTTATTTCTTGGGAGAAATCATAAGCGGAATTAGAAAAGAATAGTAAAGAGAGAAAAGGAGAATTGTTTTATGATTAAAGAGGCATTAAAGAAAATCGTTAAAAAAACTTGCCCTGACACTTTGCGTATCGGCTATGTGTATAGGTGGAGCTGCAATATCGACGCATGCGGCGGAGACTGCTGATGTACAGGATAGCGCATCAGGAAGTGCTGAGATAGCGGCAGTAAGTGTGGATGAGTATCTCGATTTCGGAAAAGTTGTTGGTGAGAAATTAACCGGGAAATAGTTGAAGATGCGCGAAGCATTCAGATATGATAACAAGGGATATTGCAAAGCTGAGTGTTGCATCAGGTAAAGACTAAGAGTAAATTATAAGAAAATATAAAATCTCCGGAACGGAAAACGTGCTACACAGCCTGATCCGCAGGGAGTAAGTATTGTGGTGAGCTGCGAGATAAAAAATGAGAATAAAAAAATAGAAGGAAATAAAAGGAAATAAATGGAAATAAAAGGAAATAAATGGAAATAACAAAAGAGATTAACAAAAGAGATTATACGATCAGGAGGTTTGGTTATGTTTTCGATTGATGCAATTTGGCTTTTAATGATGTCACCATTTTTTTGGACAACAGGGGAGTTTATAGCATTTTGCGCTGCATATCTATTTGTCAGAGGAAAGCTTGGCGGAGTGATTGCAACATTGCTTAAGATAGTGGCAATCATCATTGTGACTTTCGCATGCATCTTGTTTATTGGACTTTATATGTATAGCAGGCATACACATCCCGAGGCTGTTGCTACTGTAACAGCGGTTGAGAATGATGCTATGATGGGTGGATATTCCCAGAAACTTACTATGGAATATACATATGATGACAAAAAGTATGTAGTCAAGGATTTGGACACGATCAATCTTCAGGCTGAAAAAGGGGATAAATACATTGTGCATTTCAGCAATAGAACTCCTGATCAGTTAAAGTTCATAAAACCGGATGACAAAGCTCCAACAGCATGGCAGGTATTTAAGAAGTCCATAAAATATGCTGTGATTGGAATAGTAATATTTCTTGTTGTAGTGAATGTTATCAGAAGAAGAATTTAAAAAAGCAGTACGGATGCATAAAGTTCGTTTAAAAGCATTGAAATTTGCAGGGTTTTACTCAATGTAATGAGTATAACCCTGCAATCGACAGAAAAATAATAAATTCATAATCTCTCGGAATTCATAGTGATTATATTCAGCACAGTTGAAAATGAACCTTGAAAATTGAATATATAGTATCCTTTAAGGGGTCAATCGCCGTTGGCGATGGACTTAGGAACATTTAGAAATTTTAATCACAGCATTAGTACTTATTTTGGCGATGGGGCTATCAATGGTAGCCTGTGGCAGTAAATAAAAAATGGAGGTGATAATTATGATAGGTACAGCTATTTTTGCACTGATTGTCGTATGGGCGTTTAAGGATGACTGATGAGACTGTCAATGATTATAATTTTGTTATAATACTGGCAGTCTTACATACGATATGTCAGATGTAAATAAATCAGTAGCGTAAGAAACCCAGGGTGAGTAAGTGTACCAATCCAAAGTGTTTACCACGCTGACTAAGAAACCCAAGCCAATAAAGTGTGTCACATACACAACTTTGAAAAAAATATTTAAGAATAGAAAGGATTAAAAAGGGTGATTATTATGAAGAAGTTTATGAACGCAATTCTCGTACTTGTACTTGTTATCGGAGTCGTACTTGGTGTCGGCGGCTGTACTAAGCGTGACAAGAACAAGAGTGCTGATAGCACACAGGCCGTAACCACAGAGGCAGCAACCACGGTTACAACTGAGGCCAAGAACACCAAGGACAACAAGTCCGATAATGGCAAGGGAAAGGTCAAGGGTGACACTGTAAAGACCGATTCTGAGACTGTCAAGGCAGATGCTGCAAAGACTGGTAAGCCTGAGAATGACTCAGACAAAAAGCCATCAACACAGGCTCCTGCTACGACTGAGGCACCAACAACTCAAGCTCCTGCTCCTAGCACTCAGGCACCTGCTACGACTGAGGCACCAGCACCAAGAACCGAAGAGCCTACAACTGCTCACCAGCATACATGGAAAACTGTTGTAGATAAGGATGAATGGGATGAGCCAATCTATGAAGAAAAACCTATTATAGAGTATCATGCAGCATGGCCTGATGGTACTTATGCAGATGAATTGGATGATTCTGGTGCCAAAGTACAATGGTGTATAGACCACTGTATCCATTGTTTTCCTAACTGTCCTGACCCAGACCCTGCTGGCAGATGTGCTCTTCAAGTATGCCAGAGTGCATCAAACCCTGTAATAGTAGGATATGAAAAGGTTCAAACTGGCACAAAGCATCATACCGCAGTAACACACCAGGAGTGTACCACCTGCGGTGCCAGAAAGTAATATATTAAAAACCCAGTTTGTAATTTAGATTATGAACTGGGTTTTATTTACTTTATTATATCAAGATATTATAATAAATTAAAAATTAAAATAGGAGATACAAAACTATGCAGACAACGATTAACAGTTTTAGGGGAAATTATTTCTTTTTAAGCAACTTTTATGAGTGTCCAGTGACATATCAGGACATCACATATCCCAATAACGAAACAGCTTTTCAGGCTCAGAAGTGTATAAACAATTCCGACAAAACAAAGTTTATGAGATTAAGCCCGTCTGCAGCGAAGAAACTGGGTAGAAGAGTGGCCTTGAGAAAAGACTGGGAATCCGTAAAGTTCTCAGTCATGAAAGACTTGGTTAAGGCTAAGTTCACACAGAACCCTGACCTCGCTGAAAAACTGCTTGCTACAGATAATGCTCACTTAGAAGAGGGCAATACATGGGGTGACAGAATCTGGGGGACAGTGAACGGCACAGGTGCAAATAAACTCGGTATTATACTGATGCAGGTCAGAGACGAGCTTAATTTGTCATAATATAAATCCAGAACCATAACAAAAAACAGCCCGTCTATAAAAAGTGCACCATCTGATATAAGCAGCCCAAAGCAATTTAGTGTACCATCCAATTTAAGCAATCCATAACAACTTAGTGTATCAGTATGAAAAAATCAATCCACTAAAAGTGAATACACCATAATAAAAAAGCAACCCAATCTTAAAAAGTGTATCATTGGATACAAACAACCCAAAGAAGTATAGTGTATCAAGGAGAATAAAGATGCAACCCCTACGAACTCAATGCACCAAATTACAAAAGCAATCCGTTCTTTATTAGTGCATCAAAGGTACTAAGCAGCTCTAAAAATATACCATCAATGTTCAGAAACCCAGAGATAGTGAGTGTATCAGGAAGAAAAAAAGCAATCCATGTAGAGCGAGTGTACCATAACAAAAAAGCAACCCGTTCTCGATTAGTGTATCAATGGAAACAAGTAATGTTGTGCCCAAGAACATAGAAACGCCCAAGAGCATAGAAACAGCAGAAAGTAAATTAAGTGAATATAAAACTCCGGCATACGTTATGAAGTGATGAAATTCATAGCGTGTGCCGGAGTTTTATATTTAGGAGTCAGCATTGTCTGAGTCGCTTTGACAAATTCAATAATATCTGAGACCAGACAGTCGAGGATATTACACAATACATCCAGAGTCTTGGTGGTTACACTATCACATGACGTAAAAAGATATGCTCAATATAATGACTGCAATGCATGTGTTGTTGCAATTTTGTATATGAATTTTACAGAATATCCTTGATTAGTAGAACTTTTTTCGCCATTCATATGGAGGAAGATTATGGTTATGTGAATGAGGTCTTATCGTATTGTAGAACTCATTAACGAATTTATCTATATCTGCGAATAGAGATGTATCGGATTTATATGATTTTTGGTATATCAACTCGCTCTTCAGTGTGCTGAAATAACGCTCCATAGGAGAGTTAGAATAAGGATGTCCGGGACGACTCATGCTCTGCCGGACTCCTTTTGCTTTACAGTGTTCGGCAAATTTCTTTGATGTGAATTCATTTCCCTGATCTGAGTGGAGAATGAGGGAAAGATTGCTCGCTATGTGTTCTGAAATTAAAGCCTTGTCAAGTGTTTTGATCGCGAGTTCTGCGGACATCTCACTTCCATATTCAGATGCCACGATGCTTCGGTCAAAGAGATCCATGATTGCGCAGTTGTAGCGTATATCTCCGTTTTCGAGTCCGATAAAGGTAAAATCTATACACCATTTCTGTCCGAGCCTGTCTGCTTCAAAGCATCCGCCTAGAAGATCTGGACATATGCAGCAGGGCTTCATCTTTTCGTAGGGGGGATGTTTTGGTCTCGTAACGGATAAAAGCCCCAGCTCCTGATTCATGTATTTTCTAGTAGTTTCAAGACTGATCCTATATCCCTTCTGGGTGAGATAATAATGCATCTTTCTGTAACCATCCGTACCATTGTGAGCTTCATATATTGTCCGGATCTCTTCTAGAATTTTTTCTTTCTGTGCACGGCAGTTGTCATTGCTCCGATGAACGTAATTGTAATACACGCTTGCTGATATACAAAATTCATGGAGCAGCCATCTGACTCCATATTCCTTTCCGTGTTTTTCAATAAATGAATAGACAGATTCACGGTTTTCTGGTTCGACACTCTGTAATTTTAATCTTAAAAATGATATTTTTTTGTCTATATCTGCAAGCTTTGTGATAAGGGATGTTAAGTAATTGTTGTTTTTCAAGTTCTCATTCATATATGTACCTCCAGTATTTGATTCATAGAGTAAGTATAAAATCGTTGATGGAAATTATCGTAAAAAAAACGAAAGAGAAAAAAGAGGATGGTATTATTTCGTAGAAGCTTAGGACAGGTAAGGACATGAAAAGGAGGAACAATTTTATGAAGAGATTCAAACTTGTAAAAAACACATTATATGCAGAAAACAAAGCAAGCTCAGTCCTGAAGATAGAGAATGAGGACTATACTGTTTCATTTATCTATTTATTCGATTACGTGGGAGATCTGAAGAAGGATGAGCTGGATATGATGTATCTTAATGTTGCCGTAAAGAGAAAGGCCGGAGGTGACGGCATGCCAATGGTATATTCATGTACTGAGGATGACTTATTTGTCAATCTGCTTAATTATCCTGACTGTTTCCTTGATGATAATGGGGCTGAAAAGATGATTTGCCGGCTGCAGAAGGCTCAGGAGACAAAGAAAGAGCTGCTGGGATATATACATATGATTGCACGGGGAGAGTTCATAGATGTTGAAAAGGAATTTGACTAGATACAAATATATGAGAAGGGGGGGATGGTAATGAGTGATAATACAGATCGACAAAATCTGCAACAACTTAAGGAAGAACGTTTCCGCATAATAACAGATATAATTTATTATGCGGCAGGGCATGTTGATATGACAGAATTCAAATGTGGATGCACTCTCAACAGACTTGTGTTTAAGGTAAGAGAGTGTATTGCTACATATGACCTGATGGAAGTTATACCGCCTGACATGTTAAATGCATATTCTATTGTGGGAGGCTTGGTGTCTGATGAGTATCTGATTGTCAATTCAGATACAGCAAGTAAGTACAAGTACATAGTAACGCAGAAAGGAAAGAAGATAGGTATGGGCAGGTATGCCACATCTCAGGGAATGACTAAGATAACGCTCAGCAGTGCTGCGGCAGCTATGGTGATCAGAAACATAAGAAATGGAAGATATTTGAATAGAAAGGATTTTGTTTTATGATAATGGCATGTAGAATAAGCCAACCGCTTAAGAAGAATTGTGGGTGGCTGGAGTTCAATAAGACTAGGAGGCGATATTATGGGGTTAAAGGTAGATAAATTGAGAAATTTGTGTTTTCGTCAGTACAGCTTTGAAAAAAAGCTTCAGGACATCGAGGCTGAGATGAGCGGCAGAAACAGGTCATTTCTGCCGTATATTACAGATAGTAATGGAGAGCACAGCGAGGAGTGCATAGTGAGCCTCGTTGCAGCGAATGTTGATTGCTTAGATGAATATGGTGCGGCAAATAATATGTGGAGAGAGCCTGGATCCAGGTCGGTTTTATCATCACATATGCCCGATACACTCAGGGAATGTCTTGAGTCTTTTATGTATCTTGCCATAAAAGCTATTCTGACGGAGAAATATATTGTAGATGATGAGATAATTGACAGACCTGTGCCTACATTTGAACATATATATAAGATGGCTAAGGAACTTGGTTCAGGTGATATGAGATACGATGATGTATTTACCGAGTATTACTGCGGAGGCGTACAGCGTGCGAATCTTCTTGCGTATTGCGATCCGTTATATGAGATATTGTCGGGAAAGAGTATAAAACGTCTGATAACAGATGAGATGCTTGACCATGCAAATAAGCTTTATGAAAAGGATGCTTATCGTATCGATGGTTCATATCAGGAAATAGATGATCTTCCCGAGGAGTTGAAAGCTGATTTAGAAGAGTGGAGAGACTGGGAAGACTCGGCAGATGATGAAGAACTGTCAGAGGTTATGGGAGCTGGTGACGGGACATCATCTGACTCATCAGAATACGATGATATCAGGAATAGCTTCGAAAGTGCACAGTTGTTCTGCACAGAATACAGGCGTTTTAGGGAAGAGTATTTTTCGGATGAGCTTCCATATGACTTGGATTTTGCTGATATAGTAAAGACTATGCTCAATGTCTATCTGTGCAGCAAAAAAGCTTCATCATACGGATCAGAGGACACATTTTCTGATTCATATATATACATGAAGAGGGCACAGCGTCTGGTGAGAAGTGCGGCACAGCTCCACGTAGAAGGTGGTGTAGATGACTGATGAACGATTTTAAAAGAGAATATTATATGGATAGAAGTCTTAAGGTCATGAAGAGCAGAGACCAGTATTGCAGATTTGGAATCGTAGAGCTGGATCCAGGTCTGGCACCTGACACGATATTTGATATAAGAACCATAGATGATTCCGATCCTGACGAATATCAGTCGGTTGTGGATGGTTTGAAAGCCGTATAACAGATGAGGAAAGAATCACATGTACAGAACAGCTTGGCAGAGATAGAGAGCAGTTTATGAAAAGATATCATTAAAGACCAGACAATTTATAAGTAAGATAGAAAAAGGCACATCACCTGCGGAGAATAATCTGTAGGTGATGTGCCTTTGACTTTGTATAAATCTGTGTAAAAGCTTTATTTATTCATATTCCTATTCGCAGCGGCGAGCATGAGTTTGATTCTGTTGACCTGATTGACCTCGGATGCACCAGGATCATAGTCGACTGCCACGATGTTTGCCTCAGGATATGCCTCACGCAGATGCTTGATAACACCCTT
>CAKQUI010000037.1 GCA_934277495.1 uncultured Clostridia bacterium
AGCTTCGATCCTCTTGATCACAACTCTTGTTCCTAATGGCTTGATTCCAAAACTCATAATATCCACTCCTTTACTTTTTAACGGGTATTACCCTGCGTTTTCATGTTGTTAGCACTCATCATTTCTGAGTGCTAACTATAATTTACAGCTATTGCCCTTATTTGTCAATAGGTTTTTTACCATGTTCTGTTTATTTTTTTCTGCTGTACTTATGTGCCGCTTTCTGAAATATCGAGATTCCTCATATAATAGAACAGATACTGCTGTGCTATGCCTCCGTATCTGCCGAAATGTTCTGCCGCATACCGGTTCATGGCTTTTACATCTTTCTCATCTATGCCGTAAAGCTCATGCATGACTTTCTTTACCCACACATCCACAGGAAAGCTGTCGAATTTTCCCAGCGAAAACAGTGCTATGCAGTTAGCCACTTTAGGCCCTACCCCGCAGTACTGCCTCAGAGCCTGTACCGCATCTGCTCCCGATACATCGCTGCTTCCCAGATTTTCCAGGCTATCCAGTCCGTCAGATGCGACTTTCCTTGCAGTCTCCACAAGATACCTCGCTCTGTATCCCAGCCTGCAGGGTGAAAGATCCTCTGCATCAAGGGTCGCCAGAACTTCCGGCGATGGAAGTGAATAATATTCTCTACCCCCGTATTCTCCGGCTTTTTCTCCGAAATTCTCAGCCAGCGAGTTTATGCATTTCTTTATCCGGGGTATGTTGTTGTTCTGGGATATGATGAAAGACAGCAGAGTCTCCCATTTCTCCTGGTTCAGTATCCTGATGCCGCCGCCGTACTGTATGGCTTTCGCCATGACTTCGTCGCCTTCTGCAAGCGTTTTCTTGATTTCTGAATAGTCTCTGTCCAGGTCGAAGTATCTCCTCCATATATCATGGAAATCCTCCTCAGTGGTGCCGTACATATAAAGGGTCTGCGATTCAGCATCATATGCGACACGCAGGACTCTGCCGAAGGCTGTGCCAGCATAACTGCCGTCAGGACCCTTCTCCCATCTGAAGCACTGTCCGCAGTCCAGTATGTGATCAGTGTCAAAATCTTTCACGCCGGTTATCTCTATGTGATCCGGCTTTGTTATTACATCTTTCATATGACACCTCTCACTTCCACTTCGAGGCTGTTGACATTGAAAGCTGTCATTTCTTCTATCTTTGCTGCCAGCTCGTTCTGATAGTTTTCCGCTGCTTTGAAAAGCTCTGCGCCGTATCTGATATTCACAGCTACATACATATCTATGCCTTCCTGCACAGGGAACACCGAAACCTTTGAAAGCTCGGCAACGTCTGCATTTTCACGGCGCACGCACTCTGCTATATCAGACATGACTTTCTCGGATATCTTGTATTCTCCGAGATAGCTGTATGTAGGTCTGACTACCGACTTTTCGGATATCGCTTTGCCCGGTCCCAGTTCCCGCAGCAGTATCCTCATGGGAGCCATGAAATATCCGGAAAACTGGCGTTTCAGCTGGAATGTCGGCGCCGGTATGGCATGCTGCCCCAGTTCGTTCCGCTGTTTCTGAGCCATGGCTCTGTCAGCTTCGGTAGTTATCTCTTCTATGTATATGCGCTTGCCTATCCTTCCTATATCCAGTCGTTTCACGATGCGGTCCACCATCTCGTCGGACGTCCCCAGCACAAGTATAGATGAAGGTCTGATGCGGTTTATCGCATCCACCACATCGTTTCTGTGTGCATCATCATAGAAAAGTGCCGATTTCACGGCTCCGACTCTTGTTTTCTGCCTCTTTGCTGAAATACCTGCTATGACCTTGTTCCTGCATATGAAAAGTCCATCGTCTATTATACTTTCGATATTCAGCTGTTTGCAGAGATTGACGGCCTGGAAGCTTTTTCCCGTGCCGCTCTTACCTATCAATCCGTAAACTTTCATCTTGAAATCCTTCCTGACATTTGCTATAATCAAGGTGTCGTTTAATGATAAACTTAAAGGAGGTACCACAAATGGCTTATGTAATCAATGATTCATGTATCAGCTGCGGCGCTTGCATCGACGAATGTCCGGTAGAAGCTATCTCTCAGGGAGACAGCCAGTACGTTGTTGATGCTGACAAATGCATCGACTGCGGAGCATGCGCAGGTGCATGTCCAGTTGACGCTCCTGTAGAAGGCTAAGCCCTTTCAGGAAGCAGGATATCCACTGATATTAAATTAACCGTTTCATTAATTTGAAACGGTTATTTAATTTATACGCTTATTTATTTTCGCTGTCTTCTTCGTTATCACTGTTGTTTTCCATGGCACCGTTTATATGATATGCCAGAGAGTGAAGACTTTCACTGATATGTACATTTTCTATAGCTACGTGCTTAGGTACCTCAAGATCCACAGGTGCAAAGTTCCAGAGACCCTTCACTCCAGCGAAACAAAGTTTGTCCGCCACTTCCTGTGCTGCATCCTTTGACGTGCAGATTATACCTATGTCGATCTGATTGGCTTCGACATATTCCACCATATCCTCATAGTCCATGACTTCGATATCGTTTATCTTCATGCCGATGAGTCTTGGGTTTATTTCGAATATGCCATGTACCACAAAACCTGCTTTATAGTAATATGTATAGTTCGCTATGGCCTGACCCAGATTGCCTGCACCTACGATTACCATCCTGTAGCTTTTGTCCAATCCCAGTATCGCACTTATCTCGTAGTAAAGCCCCTCTACACTGTAGCCGTATCCCTGCTGACCGAAACCGCCAAAATTGTTGAGGTCCTGTCTTATCTGGGATGCAGTATATCCTATGAGACGGCTGAACTCGCTTGACGAAATCTTGTCGACGCCTTTTTTCCTGAGTTCGTTGAGATATCTCCTGTATCTTGGGAGACGCTTGATCACAGCATTTGAGATCTTATCCTGTTTCTTCATTCCTACGCCTCGCCCCGCCATTATTCTTTCGACTCTACATAGGAAACAAGATCATTTACTGTCTGGAACTGTTCTGCATCCTCGTCCGGGATCTCTATACCGAATACATCTTCGATAGCCATTATTATCTCCACTGCATCCAGTGAATCCGCTTCAAGATCCTTCATGAGATGTGTTTCCAGCTCTATGTCATCTTCACTGACATTCAGCTGTCCGGCTATTATTTCTTTTATTTTGTCAAGTGCCATTGTCTACCTCCGTTATATTAGAATAAAAATCATATCTGTAATCTCTTTATGTGATAGTCTGTACCGACCATCAATTTATTATAGTGTACGCCCCCTGTTATTGCAATAGTTTTGAAAAAAACGCTTTTATCTGAAAAAACTGCAAAAATCACTCCTGTTCCTGGAGTTCCATCCATTCTTCGTAGTCAGACTCGAGCTGCTCACGCTTTTTCGCTATCTCGCTGCTTATCTCTGCGAGTTTTTCATGATCTGTCATTATCTCAGGATCGCTCACTTTATTTTCCAGCTGCTGGATATCCGCTTCAAGGGTCTCGATGTTCTTCTCAAGCTGTTCTTTCCTGCGCTGCAGTCTGCGCTGCTGCGCCTCACGCTCCTTCTGCAGCTTTCTCTTTTCTGCGGAGGAAAGGCCGTCCTGCTGCTCATCGCTTTGTATCTCGCTGCCGGCGGACTTCTGTTTTTCTGAAAGTCCGCTGACATATCTGCTGCCTGACTGTATAAGTTCCTGCTTTTTCTCTACATAATAGTCATATGTTCCCAGATAGTTGTCTATGCCTGAAGGCGTCAGCTCGATTATCCTTGTCGGTATCCTGTTGAGGAAATATCTGTCGTGGGATACGATGACGCATGTGCCCGGGAAATCAAGGAGTGCTTCTTCGAATACTTCCTTCGACTCGATATCCAGATGGTTCGTAGGTTCGTCCAGCACCAGGACATTTGCACCGGACATCATCAGCTTCAGCAGCGCCAGACGTGCTTTTTCGCCGCCGCTAAGGGAACCTACTTTCAGGAAGACTGAATCTCCCCGGAACAGGAACCTTCCAAGTATATTGCGCAGCTCCGGCTCTGAGTAAAGCCTGTATGCATCCTGCAGCTCGCCGATAACTGTATTGCTGGCATCAAGGAGCTGCTGCCCCTGATCGTAATATCCGAACTGGACGTTGTGGCCTATCTTGATCCGGCCTGTGTTTGCAGCAAGCTCACCCATCAGCATCCTGATAAGAGTTGTCTTTCCTATACCGTTGGCTCCCACGATGCAGACACGCTCGCCACGCTTGATGTCGAGATCCACATTCCTGAAAAGTTCGACTCTGGCTGAACCGTATCCGAAGCCTTTTGAAAGTCCTTCTGCAAATATAACGTCTCTGCCGCTCTGGAAATTTTCTCTGAAGTTCAGTTTCATCCTGCCGTGGCCGCCGTCAGGCCTGTCCATGACCTCCATGGCAGACAGACGCTTTTCTCTGGATGCGGCTCTCTTTGCCAGCTTCTCTGTACCACGCTGTTTGAACCTGCGTATCATTTCCTCCTGGCGGTCTATTTCCTTCTGCTGCTTCTCGAATTTTCTCATCTCGGCTTCTCTGCGTACTCTGCGCTCCGAAGCATAGAAACTGTAGTTGCCTTCGTATATATGCAGCTTTTTGTTTTCGACTTCGAATATCCTGGTCACTGTCTGGTCGAGGAAATATCTGTCGTGGGACACGATGACCACAGTGCCTTTGTATCCCTTGAGATACTGCTCAAGCCATTTGAGAGTGCCGATATCCAGATGGTTCGTGGGCTCGTCAAGGAAAAGTATATCCGGTTTTTTCAGCAGAAGGCATGCCAGCGCCAGTCTTGTGCGCTCTCCTCCGCTGAGAGTGGATATCTTCTTGTTGTAGCTTTCCGCCGGGAATGCCATACTTGAAAGTATGCCCGTGATCTCGCTTTTATATGTATAACCGCCTTCACGGTCGTATTTCTGCGTGAGTGCATCGAAACGCTCCAGGAGCTTCAGGCTTTCTTCTTCAGAAGATGCAGTTTCCATCTTCTGTGTCAGCTGCTCCATTTCTCTTTCCATTTCGGGGAAACGGCTGAAGATGGCTTCGACTTCTTCGATGACTGTTTTCTCTGAATCGAATCCTCCGTCCTGTTTCAGATAACCTGTCTGCAGATCCGAAGATATGAAAAAATCGCCGTCTTCACAGGGCAGCTCTCCTGTCAGCATCCGCAGCAATGTACTCTTCCCTGCGCCGTTGACGCCTATGATGCCTACCCTTTCGCCTTTATTTATATGGAACGATACTTTGTCCAGTATCACGTCTGTCCCGTATGCTTTTGTCAGATCTTTTGCTGATACTACTATCATTTTTACCTCGCAACGATAATCCTATAATTTAAGGTCAGGCACAGCATCCAGCGTAAGGTCGTCTCTGCCGCCTGCCATGTATTTATAATATGCTGCACAGCCTATCATGGCTGCGTTGTCTGTGCAAAGTACCGGCGACGGATAATAGAGCTTCAGTCCGTGCCTGCTGCACTGCTCCTCCATCATCTCCCTCAGCCTGCTGTTGGAAGCCACGCCGCCTGCCATGACGATACGGTCCTTGCCCATATCCAGCGCTGCCGATACAGTCTTCGCAACGATAACGTCAAGAACTGCAGCCTGGAAACTGGCTGCAACATCTGCCGTATTTATCTCTCTTCCTGCCTGTTTTTCTGAATTGATGTAGTTCAGTACGCCTGTTTTGATGCCGCTGAAACTGAAATCCAGGCTGCCCTTTTCCAGGAACACACGCTTGAAATTCACAGCCTCCGGGTCGCCCTTTTTCGCAAGCTTGTCTATCAGCGGACCTCCGGGATATCCCAGCCCCAGCACACGTGCCACCTTGTCGTATGCCTCTCCTGCTGCATCGTCTCTGGTACCGCCCAGCACCCTGCATTCGTTGTATCCTGTCACTTCGACTATGTTCGTATGACCGCCTGAGATCACCAGCGCCATGAACGGCGGCTCGAGCTCAGGATGTTCAATATAGTTGGCGCTGATATGTCCCTGTATGTGGTGCACTCCTATCAATGGCTTTCCTGTGGCAAGGGCATAGGCTTTGGCTGTGGCAAGACCTATCAGCAGAGCACCTACCAGCCCCGGTCCGTACGTCACTCCTATCATGTCGATTTCATCAAAGGTCACTCCGGCTTCTGCCAGCGCCTGATCCACCACTGTGTTCACGTTCTGCAGATGATGCCTGGAAGCGATCTCCGGCACCACCCCTCCGTAGAGTTTATGTATATCTATCTGCGACGAAATGATACTGGACAGGACCTGACGTCCGTCCAATACCACAGCTGATGCTGTTTCGTCACAGCTTGATTCGATTGCAAGTGTTACTTTTTTCCCATCTTTCATTTTGTATTTCGTCCTTCTTCAAGTTTCCTGCTGCACTGGTTCTCACCGTTGAGATGCCTGCAGTTCTCGCATGAGGTATAGTCGCTCATGCTGAAAACATCGAAATCATGCTTTCTTGAAAATTTCCTGCATTCCGTCGTCACGACGTTCATGTTGTCTCCTGAAAACTGGTCCATGACTGCCTCCTGATAAATTAGCTTTACAGCTATTATCTGCATATCATGGCTTTTTATTCTGTCTGGCTTTCAGGATGCATGTCTTCCTGATGTCGCCACATTATCATTGCGTCCTCGCCGTTGTTGAGATAGTATCCCTTTCTGACGCCTTCGATGCGGAAGCCGTACTTTTCATAAAGACCTATCGCAGCTTCGTTGGACCGTCTGACTTCAAGGGTATGGTGCTGTATACCCTCTGAAGTAGTGAAGTCTATCATCGTATGGATTATACCTGATGCGATCTTCCTGTTCCTGTAGCCGGGTTTCACGGCGACATTGGTGATATGTCCCTCATCCATTATCCACCACAGTCCTGCATATCCCACGACACTGCCCTCCAGCTCAGCTACGATGTAGAAAGCTCTGGGATTCTCCCGAAGTTCGTAATCAAGGGCGTCAATGCTCCAGGGATCAGGGAAGCACAGTCTCTCTATCTCATATATGTCCCCGATGTCACCAGGACCTGCCTGTCTTATGATAACATCTGCCATTTTATCACACCTTTTTACTGTCTTTTTCCTGCATCTGCTGTTTCAGTCTGCGTTCGGCCTCCGGTATCCTCATATAGTCAGGTTCGACTTCGCTGTACGGGATGCCTCCGTGCTGGCTGAAGGCTGCAGCACCGAGAGCCGCAACAGATGCAGCGTCCTGATATCTTATGCTTTCAGGGGCTGTCTGTGTTCCTTCCGGTCTCAGCTCAGCCATCAGCTCGCTGTACTTGTCTGCACCGTCGCCAAGGATCAGTATGCTGCTGTATCCTGATGCCAGCTCCAGGAATTCCTGTACTGTATACGGGCCTGCCTTTATCTCCTCCTGAGGATATCCGTCCTTTATGAAATATCCGCCGGCGTATACCTGCTGCCTCCTGGCATCCAACATCGGGCATACCAGTGTATCTGCATCAGTATGGCCTGCCGCATTGAGAGCCAGTGCCTGAAGGCTTGATACAGTCACGCAGGGCACTTCTGTTATCTGCGACAAGGCTCTTGCTGAAGATATGCCTATCCTTATGCCTGTGAATGAGCCAGGCCCTGCAGATACTGCGATCACATCCATATCGTTTATCGACGTTCTGCTTTCTGCCAGGATATGCTCTATCTGCGGCATCAGATTCTGCAGATGCGAGAACCTGTCGCTGCCGTGTATTTCCTGCAGCACCTTTCCATCTTTCATGACTGCCGCCGATGCATACGCACCTGTTGTTTCGATACTTAAAACATACATCTGTATATACGTTCTCCTTCTTTACTGCCATACTCTATGTATATCCTTATGGCGTCCTCCGGTATTATATCTTCTATCAGATCCGCCCATTCTATGATGCACACGCCTTCACCGTAAAAAAATTCTTCGTATCCCAGCTCGTACATCTCCTCCACATCGCCTATGCGGTATACGTCGAAATGAAAAAGAGGCAGCCTGCCGCTCCTGTATTCCTTGACGATATTAAAAGTAGGGCTTGTGATCACATCATCTATCCCAAGTCCTGCTGCTATGGATTTAGTCAGCGTGGTCTTGCCGGTGCCGAGATCTCCCGTAAGTGCTATCACTGCACCCGGTTCAAGGTCCTCCGCCAGATCTCTGCCGAATGCCTGTGTTTCATCTTCGTTTCTGATAATCATTGTTTTTTCTTTCATAACTTTATTATTGTACCACATCCGTCTGCTTTTTTCAGCAAAAAACTGAAAGGCCGCACTGCCGGCGGCTTCCGGCTGTCAGATCAGCGGAAGATATACCTGTCATGCGACCCTGATATGCTTGTTGCTCATGTACTGCCTATCTGTGCAGGAAGGCTGAAACTCTCTTGTAGAGAACGAATGTCACAAGTCCGTTCACTCCTGCCTTGATGAGATTGAATCCTGCTATGAACGGCATCAGATCCCATACCATGCTCCTTGGAACGCCCATGAACAGCGGCGTTATGATAAGATTTGCTCCCACCATGGCTGCTGCCATGGCAAGTATACCTGCGACAAGTGCGATCACTGCACCTTTTCTCGTCTTGTTGAACTTGTAAATAGTCCCTGCTACCAGCACCAGTACGCCTGTTGCGATGACGTGCATTATGATGCCGTATGCGCCGCTGGCTGCACTGACCGTCACGCCCTGTATCACTGATGTCACCACTGTCAGCAGCAGGCCTCCCAGCGGACCGAATGCAAATGTACCTATCAGGATAGGTATGTCTGCCGGGTCATATTCCAGGAACGACACTGCCGGGAATATCGGAAAGTGTATGAAATATACAAGGACTATGGAAATCGCTACAAGCATCCCCATCTTGGCAAGTACAACTGTTTTGTGATTCATTTTCAAATTCCTCCTCAGATTATGATAATAATGATGTGTTATGAAGGAATCTGTCAGGACGGTCCGGTATCTTTGCCGGGCCATGAAAAAAACCCTCCGGAAAGGTTCCAGGGGGCTGAAATTTTATCACTTAAATACGCATGAAGTATTCTCGTTTCTTTCATCCGGACTATGACCGTCGGTACGGGGTTCACACCCGTTCGGCATCCGCAGCACATGATATTCTCTGCTGCATCCGCTCGTGGACTCGCTGCCTTGGCAGACCACCACCGGTGAGGACTTCCACCTCGCCCTGAAACAGATTTTCATATACATATTATTACATACGCATGATATACTGTCAACTGCCAGATTATGTTTGATTTATACTGCTGCTGCCTGTAAAATCATATTATCAGAAGAACACATGGGTATAATATATTTTACATGGGAGAAAATCAGAACATGAAACATTATGATGAATACAGACAGAAACTCTGTACGCCCGACGAGGCGGTCAAAGTCGTCAAAAGCGGAGACTGGGTGGAATACACCACGGCCAACGGCTTTCCGGTGCTTCTTGACGAAGCACTTTCCAGGAGACGTGACGAACTCTCGGATGTCAAAATCAGGGGCAATCTCATCTTCGGACCGATAAAAGTAGTTGAATGTGATCCGGAGCGTGAACATTTCATATACAACAGCTGGCACTGCTCTGCTTATGAACGCAAGCTTTGCGACAAGGGACTCTGCAACTACATCCCTATGGTTTTCCGTAACGTTGTGCAGTACTACAAGCATTTTCTTGAGATAAATGTAGCTATGATCGCAGTGACGCCTATGGACGATCACGGCTATTTCAATCTTTCCGGCGCCACCGGTATCGCCAAAGGCATACTGGACAAAGCCGATGTGGTGATACTGGAAGTCAATGAGAACCTGCCTAAGATATACGGGGCCATCGGAGACAGCATACACATATCCGAAGCCGATATGGTCGTCGAAGGTCCCCACGGTCCTCTATACCAGGTTGCGCTGGATGAGCCCACAGAAACAGAAATCAAGATCGCTGAAAACATCATGCCGTACATCACTGACAGCTCTACGCTGCAGCTTGGTATCGGAGGGCTTCCAGGAGTAATAGGCAGGATGATAGCTGATTCTGACCTCAGAGATCTTGGCATGCACACAGAGCTCTGCTCCGATGCATACTACTATATCCACGAAGCAGGCAAGCTCACCAACAGATACTCAACGCTGAATCCCGGCAAAGGAGTCCTGGGTATCGCCTTCGGCACAGAAACACTTTACGAATGGATCAATGAGAATCCCGGCATAATCTCATATCCTCTGGAGTATGTCAATTCGCCGGAGATAATCGAAAGGATCGACAGGATGATATCTATCAACAGCTGTATTTCCACAGATCTCTACGGTCAGGTATGTGCCGAAAGTTCCGGCACCAGACAGATAAGCGGTACAGGCGGACAGCTGGACTTCCTGACAGGCGCCGCCATGTCTAAAGACGGCAAAGCCTTCATATGCATGCCTTCCGTATTCAGAGAAAAGGACGGTACTGTGGAGTCGAATATAAAGCCCATGTTCAACGGCGATATCGTGACTTCACCGAGAAGCCAGATGTATTATCTCGTCACAGAATACGGAGCTGTGAACCTTGTCGGCAGGAGCACCTGGGAACGTGCGGAAATGATAATCTCCATAGCTCATCCGGACTTCAGGGACGAGCTTGTAAAAGCTGCCGAAAACCAGAACATATGGCGCAGATCCAACAGGCGCTGACATAAACCGAAAAGCTTCCGAAATGCAGAAAGGGTCCGGCTGTCTGTCCATAAAAGCCGGACCCTGTTTTTATTTTGAAATAATATCGTTTTCGTCGTTACGGAATATCAGAAAATGCTGCATCTGATCCTGCATCAGGCTCCTGTCCCTGCGGTTTGACGGGATCCTGCTCCGGTATTCCACGGTTTCAGCCGGCGTTTTTCATTTCTACCATAACAGCTTTTTTCTTGCCGGAGCCTTTTGCTGCATAAAGAGCTCTGTCAGCATACTCGAACAGTGTATCATACTCCTGCCTGTCCGGTCCTGCCACCACAAAGCCTATGCTGCAGGAGGCTTCTACAGACAGCCTGCTCCTGGCAAGTCTGCATATACGTTCCTGTATAAGCTCTGATTTTTCTCTCAGAGACCTGATATCAGCCCTATCCTTTACGAAAACTATGAATTCATCGCCTCCGAACCGTCCAAGTATATCATCCGGGCCGAATGCAGTTTTGATGATATCGCCTGCCAGCACCAGCATCCTGTCGCCTGTGTTATGACCGTACCTGTCATTTATATGCTTGAAGTCATCCATATCTATTATACACATGGCGTACTGTCCGTCTTCACTGCATGAGTTAAGATAAGCACTCACTGCTTCCCTGAAGGCCTCTTTGTTGAGCATACCGGACAGCGGGTCTGTCATGCTGAGATGCTGATACTCAAGACGCATCTCATAATCTTTCATCCTGAGGGTAAGTATTATCTGTATTATCGCTATGGAAAATACCAGGCCCACAGCTGAATTCATTATATCATGCTGGGCAACTGAAGGATTTTCGAAGATACAGGCTGCTGTTATATATAATATCTCTGCAGCTGACAGCAACGCATATACATATGTCTGCGGTATTATAAAAAGCGTCGGCAGCACTATGTACATCATGGACATGGACGAAGCCTGCGTAGTGTATGGAACAAATATATCTATGCCTATCGAAAAGCTCAGCACCACTGCATCGAACGCCATGCACATGGCAAAGGACACCCAGTAGCTCTTTTTCTTTTTCCTGCTGTATATGGCTGCACACACAAAACACAGCAGCAGTGCAGGCAGCAAGATCAGATGGTTGGGTCTTATCTCCCACTCCTTTATCACCACAGGCATTATAACGAAACAGCAGAGCAGCAGTGCGATCGCAGTCAGGCTTATCGTCTTCAGGTTCCTGATATTGCGCTCTGCGGCTTCCTCACGTGTATCCCTGTAATACGCTTTTCTTTTTTCTCGTTCATTTGCAATGTATAATGCAGTTTTCACTACGACCTCCCCCATGTATATGCTAACTTTTTTAAAACCTCTGCTAACTCATTATACAACATCCAGCATTGCAATGTTTCACAAAAAACAGCTATATGACGACAAAAATCCACAAAATCATATCTGGTGATGTTCTCTGTTCATGACTCTGCGCTCAAACCTGTCTGCGTCATTGAATCTGCCGATGACTACGATAGCATCGTCTTCTTCCAGGATATGCTCCGGAGACACCTCCGAAAGCGTTATATCCGGCTCCTTCTCTAAAGCGACGAGTTTCAGACCGTACTTTTCCATACCCAGTTCTCTCACTGACATGCCAGTAACGGATTTTCCGACCTTTATTTCTGAAACTACGATATCACCGTTCAGGCGCATTATATCCAGTGCTTTCGATCCCAGAAGCACTGCAGCCAGACGCGTAGCGGTCTCCCTTTCAGGATGCACCACCTCCGCTCCGATCTTTTCCAGTATCATGCCGTGTTCGATGCTGTCAGCCTTGGCGATGACCCTTGGCACTCCCAGCGTCAGCAGATGCAGAGCAGTCATCAGACTGACGTCTACTTTTTCTGCTATACATACTATCGCCGTGTGACATTCTCCTATACCCGTGTCCTCAAGGGCATCCTTTGTGATGTTCTGCATATGGAAAGCATCCTGCACATATGATCTGACCTGCCGCAGTTTGTCCTCGTCGCTGTCGATGACCATTACGTCGGTGCCAAGCTCCGACAGAGCCTTAGCCAGCGACATCCCGAAACGGCCAAGACCTATAACTGCAAATCCTGATTTTATTCTTTCCCTCATATATGTCCTCTTTTCATAATATCAGCCTATAGTGATATCCTCCTCCGAATATCTGCATGCCGGCACTTCTCTGCTCATCCAGACAGTTGCCAGTGTCAGTGCACCGAGCCTTCCCGTATACATCGTCAGCGACAGCAGCACCTTGCTTGCGGCACTAAGATGCGGCGTTATCCCTGTAGAAAGACCTGTAGTCCCGTAGGCGCTGACGACTTCAAAGGTTATCTGCTGGAAAGTCAGCTCAGGCTCTGTCATACATATCAGGAAAACCATGAAAACTATCACCGACGCTGCCATGACGAATACCATGAATGCCTTCGTCACCGTGCTTTCCGGTATCGTTCTCCTGAAGGCTGAACAATGCCTGCTGAAAACCGTGCTGTGTGCTTTTCTCGCAAGTACGAAAAACGTAGTCGTCTTGATGCCGCCTCCTGTGGAGCCGGGAGATGCTCCGATGAACATCAGCACCATCAGCACAAGAAGCCCCGCACTGCTTATGGACCCCACCGATACACTGGCAAAGCCCGCAGTCCTGGCTGAAACACTCTGAAAAAATGCTTCGAGCCACGAAAACCTGCTGCCCTCTGAAAGTTTCAGCATCAGTGTTCCTCCGATGATAAGCATTGCAGTAGTCACAAGTACCGCTTTGGTATGCAGCGACCACCTTGACGGCTTTTTACCTGATACGAGCTCTGTTATCACAAAAAAGCCAAGACCTCCGAACACGATCAGTGCACTGGTGACTGCGCAGAGCCATGTATCCGACTGGTAGTTTACGAGACTGTTGCCATTGCCCAGCACATCGAATCCTGCATTGTTGAAGGCTGCGATGGAGTGGAATATACTGACCCGGACTGCATCTGCAATATCATAGTCGTGACTGAATGAAAAGAAACTGCAGGCGGCTCCCGCAAACTCAAAAGCAACAGTGACATAAAGCACTGCCTGCACCACGCCCTTGATGCCTTTTCCTGTAGAAAGATTCAGTGCTTCTTTTATAAGGCGCTGGCTCCTCATGCTGAACCTGCCTCCCGCTGCAAGTATGATTATCACGCCAATGGAGGTTATCCCCAGACCGCCTATCTGTATCAGCACTGCCAGAACTACCTGTCCGAACAGAGAAAATCCGATTCCGGGATCGACGCTGACAAGCCCTGTCACACATACTGCGCTTGTAGCTGTGAACAGGCTGTCCACAAAGGGGATGCCGCATCCGTCTGCCGATGAGACCGGCAGCATCAGCAACAGCGTGCCTGTCAGTATTATTATGAAAAACCCGGCAGCTACCATCCGCCTCGGACTGAGCTTTCTTGACCCCATTGCAGTTTCCGACCTTCCTTTCCTGTTGTTTATTCTGATATTTTAACATCATATCACAGATCAGCAAATAGTACTTACTTCTTATTTTCTCGTTTTTTGCCTTTTCATGCACATTTCTTTGTGCTAAAATCACATAGATGAATTATCGCTTGATAAAGACAATGTAAAGGATCAGATGAATGAGACTGAATAAATATATAGCAGCTGCAGGCATATGCAGCCGCAGGAAAGCAGATGAACTTATCGCTAACGGCAATGTCAGGATAAACGGAGCCGTTATGAAAGAGATGGGATACGATGTGGCTGACGGCGACACTGTCCAGGTAAACGGCAGGACCGTAAGCGCAGCATCGAAGAAAGTATATGTAGCTGTGAACAAGCCCCTGGGATATATAACGTCCATGGACGACGACCGCAGCAGAGCGACGGTAGCAGAGCTGGTGGCAGATATCCCGGAGAGACTTTTCCCGGTGGGAAGGCTTGACTATAACACTACAGGTCTTCTGATAATGACAAACGACGGCGACCTGACCTATACCCTCACCCACCCGAAGCACGAAGTATGGAAGACATATATAGCCACCGTGGCAGGCGTCATCTCCGACAACCGCATAGCAAGGCTCCGCAAGGGCGTGGATATCGGCGGTTTCGTCACTTCACCTGCAAAGGTACGAGTCATAAAACAGATGCCTCGCCGTGCAGTGGTGGAGATCAGCATCCATGAAGGCAAGAACAGACAGGTCCGCAAGATGTTTGCAGCTGTAGGCAACAAGGTCCAGGAGCTGGAAAGAGTGTCCATCGGCGATATCAGACTGGGACGGCTGATGAGCGGTCACTACCGCAAACTCACAAGAGAAGAGATCGAATACCTCAAGAGCCTGTAGGCGGCAGCACAGCCCGCAGATGCTGGATCAGTTTTTTCCGATGAAAAACGTGATATATCCTGCAGGTCAGGCAACAAATATGAGCAAAACAAAACGAGAGCAGTGAGTCGTATGGCGTGTCATACAGATCAGCTCTCGTTTTTTAGTTATGGAATCCTGTTATGCAGGAAACGATCTCACGGGGCTCACGTGATCCTGCATCTGTCATGCTGCAGCGGGACCTGCGCAGCCTGCCTTATTATCTGCCAGTCCCGGCAATATCTACTTTCCCCATTTTGCTATCAGCTCAGGGAGTATGTCATACACATTTCCGACGATGCCGTAATCCGCTGCCTTGAATATAGGAGCCTTAGGGTTCTTGTTGATTGCCACGATCACCGACGATCCCTTCATGCCTGCCAGATGCTGGTTCATGCCGGAGATGCCGCATGCAAAGTATATGTCCGGCGTCACCTTCCTGCCTGTCAGACCTACCTGATCAGCCTCGTCTGCCCATCCCATGGACACTGCGCCTCTGGATGCTGCGAACGTGCCGCCTGTTGCTTCAGCCAGCTGTCTTACGAGGTCGAGGCTCTCGGTCTTTTTGAATCCTCTGCCGCCTGAACATATTATCTCATCCTTCTTCACATCAGCCAGCGCTTCGATGAGCTGATCCACTGTTTCAAAGAGCACTGCCGGTGCCTTTTCTTCCTTCGGTGCCTTTTTCTTAGGGAATATCTTTCCTGAGATGACAAGCTTCATAACTTCCGATGTGCCTTCATAGATCTGAGTGATCTTGGCATCTCTCATGTATCTTTCGATCGGAAGATCCTTGATATATCCGTATCCGCCGTGGAACTGCACAGCCTTCACCGTAACATCCATAGCTGTGGATGAGCAGGAAAGTTTAGCCTTTGCAGCTGATTCTGTAGTTCCCGGAAGACCATTTTCTCTGATGTACGCCGCCTTGTACAGCAGCAGTCTCGATGCATCGATCCTTGTCTCCATCTCTGCCATTTCGAAAGCCATAGCCTGGAATCCGCTGAGTTTCTTGCCGAACTGTTCTCTGTGCTGCATGTACTCGACAGTCCTGTCGAAAGCGCCCTGAGCGATACCGAGGGCCTGGGCTGCGATACCAAGTCTGCCGACGTCAAGGGAAGTCATTGCTACCTTGAACCCTTTGCCAAGCTCTCCCAGCAGATTTTCCTTAGGCACGATGCAGTCGTCGAAGACCAGTTCCGATACGACGGATCCTCTGATGCCCATCTTGTCCTCTGTCCTGCCCTTGTAGAATCCAGGCATGCCCTTTTCCACGATGAATGCACTGATGCCCTTCGTTCCTTTGGACTGGTCGGTCATGGCCATGACAACATACACGTCTGCTATGCCGCCGCCTGAAATGAAGACCTTGGAGCCGTTCAGCAGATAGTGATCGCCCTTGTCCTCTGCGATGGTCTGCTGCATTGCAGCGTCAGTGCCTGCGTTGGGCTCGGTGAGTCCGAATGCGCCTATCTTCTCTCCGCTGAGCAGATCAGACAGATATTTTCTCTTCTGTTCTTCTGTGCCGTATGTGAATATCGGCCAGCAGCACAGTGCGTTGTGGGTCTGGACTATCACGCCGTGGGACGGACATATCTTTGATATCTCCTCCACTGCCATGACGTATGTGACATAGTCGAGACCGCTGCCGCCGTATTCCTTCGGGAACGGCATTCCCATGATGCCCATTTTACCGAGTTTCTTCACGGTCTCCAGCGGATACTCCGCATCCCTGTCCATCTTATCCAGTATCGGAGCTATCTCTTTCTCTGCGAAGTCTTTGAGCATCGCCTTTATCTCAAGCTGTTTTTCAGAATATCCAAATTCCATTGTTTCGCCTCTCTTTCAGTAGATACAAATACACTTTGACGTTATTATACCATGTCTGCCGGGATATTTGTATAATCTTGATCTATAAGCTTCACAGGAAAATATATCTCCATACGCTGACGACCTGCAGCATATCTGATATAATGTAAACAGCACGAAAGTCTGAAACATCGTACCGGGAAATCAGCTGCCCGGATATGCTGCATACGGCTCTGTGCAGACAAAAGCAAATCTTGATCAAGTAAGGGAAACAGGAAAAACAAATGAGAATTTTTGAGAAAAAAGAAAAGGATACTGTCACGATCAGACTGAGAGGACGATTAGAAGTCAACACCGCTCCGTATCTCAGAGAAGCAATGGAAAAAATCGACCCGGAAAAGGAAAAGCTCGTACTGGATCTGTCGGAACTGGAATATATTTCGGCAGCCGGCGTCAGAGAACTGATGATATGCCAGACCCGCATGGGCGAAGGCAGGATGGACATAACGAAGATATCCAGATCGCTGATGGAGGTCTTCGAGCTCACCGGATTCGACAACATACTGCCGGTATCCAAAGAAGACGTGCAGGTGCCGTCGTACATGGGCGTGTCCTTCAAATCACTGCTGGAGCGCAAAGCCACTATGAAGGGCGACAAGGTGGTCCTGGTGGACCGTGACAGCAGCTGGACATGGAGCCAGATAAACAAATGCGCACAGATCATGGCTGTGGATCTGTCATATATGGGTATAAAGAAAGGCACTCGTGTGGGACTTTGCGGAGCCAATTCCGTAGGCTGGATAATATGCTTTTTCGCACTGCAGAAACTTGGCGCTATGACGGTGCTGCTGAATTTTGCACATAAACCCGCTGAGATAGCAAGGATCTCGGGCCTCGGCGACATCGAATATCTCTGCTACGGCCAGATGACCGCCATGACCGACGAATTCGAATACATCAAGGAAGTCAGAGCCTGCGACGACAACAGGATACTGAAATTCTTCAGCATCCAGAATCCTGTGCTGTACCTGCAGCGTCTCGGCGAATACGAGATCGTCAAGGACTACTACCACGAGCCGGTGGACGCCGA
>CAKQUI010000038.1 GCA_934277495.1 uncultured Clostridia bacterium
AAGAGAGACGCCAAGACTGGTCTGGCAACACTCTGCATCGGCGGCGGACAGGGAACTGCTATCGTAGTTGAAAGATAGTGAAGGTAGTTTAAGATCATGATTGCCGATCGAACATTTGCCATTTACATAAGGTGATATATTAGCATTATAAGAGGCTGTGCTTTCCTGAAAGCCCCTTTTGACATAATATTCAACCAATCTGAAATAACTGCTGTACTGTGATTATCTTCACATGTACAGCAGTTATTGTTTTGAATAGAGTTAAAGAGAAATTTTTGTGTTTTTTCCATGTACGTGATGTTCTGTATGTCCGTGACATGGATACTATTTGATGCTTCCGTCGATACCTATGGTGATTACGTTCACAGGTATGTCCTTTCCGCTGGCAGCTGCAGCTGCTTCTGCAGCATACTGGATGCCGCCGCAGCATGGCACTTCCATCCTTGTGACTGTGATGCTCCTGATGTCATTGGACTGCAGGATAGCAGTAAGTTTTTCAGAGTAATCCACGGAGTCCAGTTTAGGACATCCGATGAGAACGATCCTGTCTTTGATGAAATCTCTGTGGAAATCGCCGTATGCGAATGCACTGCAGTCTGCTGCGATGAGCAGATCAGCACCATCGAAGTACGGAGCGTTCAGCGGCGCCAGTTTTATCTGTACAGGCCACTGACTCAGATGGCTCGGTATGTCTGGTGTGCTGCCGGAGTCGTTATTTGTTCGAGCTACTTTTTTAGATGCGCTTCCGGGACATCCGCCTGCATGGACCTTGCCTGCAGCAGCCATGTTTGCTTCTACAGCAGCTCTGTCATATTCTGCTGCTTCTCTCTCCACAAAGGTGATAGCGTCTGCAGGACAGACAGGGAGGCAGTCCCCCAGACCGTCACAGTAGTCGTCACGCAGCAGCTTTGCTTTTCCCTCTACCATGCCTATGGCACCTTCGTGACATGCTTCGGCACACAGACCGCAGCCGTTGCATTTTGATTCATCTATATTTATTATCCTTCTTATCATTGTTGTATACTCCTTTTATATATCATATTTCCGGATATCGTTTCCGGGGGGAGGGGATCTTATTCCATCCTGCCGTATTTCATTTCATTGCCGTCTTTGTCGAATTTTTTGCGCTTGCCTGTGATGCTTTCTATGTTTATTTTCCATACCCCCGTTCTTGAAAGACTGCGCTCTATGGCATTATCGAAATCAGGCATATTCGAAGGCGTATGTCTCTGACATATACCTCTGAGTGCTGAGATCTTTTCATCGTCGTCAGTCACCTCGCTGGCTGTGCCGTTTATTACTGCAGATTCGAATTCAGTAGTGAAACGGTCTGTTGCCCTTTTCGTATCACCGACACATGACAGACATACTGCCGGATGTTTTCTGAGACTGTCTATTTTCAGACCTTCCTTTGCAGTGTGGAAATAAATACTGTCATTTATGCGCACTATAGTAACAGGGACACAGTAAGGTGCTCCATCAGGAGCGAGCATCCCCAGGGTCGCATATTCGCATTTATCTGCCACTGCCAGTGCAAATTCTCTGTTCATTTCTCTGTCTTTACGTCTCATATCATCGTCCTCCTTGCTTTTGTAACTGGATTTTAATATAATAAAAAACATAAGTATGTGGTTTTTACAACAAAAACGGTGAAAAATGAAAAAATATATAGATCTTTTGAAAAAAACACTGCTTTTTTCAGGAATGACTGAAGATGAGATACTTTCCATGATGAAGTGTCTGTCAGTCATAAGAAAAGAATATGACAAAGGCGAATATATATACAGCGTTGGAGATGTGATAACAAGAGTCGCAATGGTGCTGGAGGGGGCTGTGTATATCGAACGGGAGGATTACTGGGGCAACAACAGTATACTCGCTGATATATCCGAAGGCGACATGTTCGGCGAGGTCTATGCCGTGACCGGCAGAGAGCCCGTGATGATAAATGCTATAGCAGCAAGAAACTGCACCGTGATGATGATGGATGTGGATCGTATATTCAGGACATGCAGCAGTACATGTCCTCATCATGCAGGACTGATACGCAATCTGACCTTTGCGATAGCATCGAAGAACAAGACGCTGACCACCAAGATGGGATATCTTTCGCAGCGGACGACTAAGGGCAAACTGCTGGCATATCTTTCAGAACAGTCTGTCAGGTGCGGCAGCACATCCTTCGATATACCTTTCAACCGGCAGCAGCTGGCGGATTTTCTGGCTGTGGACAGGAGTGCCATGTCAAAGGAGCTTGGCAAACTCAAGGATGAAGGCGTGATAGACTTCAGCAAAAATCATTTCATTATAAAGGAGAAAAGCCGATGAGCGAGTTACTTGTATTTGCATTCCTGTTTTTTATAGGGAGCTGTCTGGGATGGGGGATCGAAGTCATATTCAGAAAATTTTTCTCTCACAGTAATCCTCAGCATAAATGGATAAATCCGGGGTTCCTGACAGGGCCGTATCTGCCTCTGTACGGATTCGGACTTTGGGGAATGTATTTCGTGTCTTATCTGACAAAGGTGGCGCTGACCGGCATAAAGGCACTGGATACAGTTATCATCCTTGTGATAATGGCAGTGGTGATGACTGTCATAGAGTACATAGCCGGCATCATTTTCATAAAAGGCATGAAAGTCAAACTTTGGGATTACAGCCATGAATGGGGAAATATACAGGGGATAATATGTCCGAAGTTCACATTTGCATGGGGACTTTTAGGGTGTCTCTATTATTTTGTAGTGAATCCCTATGTTATAGACTGGGTGGTATGGCTGTCGCATCATCTGACATTTTCGTTCTTTATCGGCATGTTCTTCGGAGTCTTCATAATAGATGTATGCTATTCGATGAAACTCGGAACGAGCATAAGAAAGTTTGCTGAAGAAAAACAGATAGTAGTCAAATCTGAAGAGCTGAAGGACTATATGAGAATACAGCGGGAAGAGTTCGAAGAAAAGAAACGCTTTATATTCGCTTTCAGGACAGGGCGTTCCCTCCGTGCTGATCTTGAAGAGTTCATAGACAGCAAACGGAAGGAAAAAGCCGGATATGAGATAGACCGTCTCAAACAGCTGAATGAACATGTTGCAGAGAAAGTCAGCAAAAAACTCGGATCCGGAGACGAAAGAGACGATAAATGAAGAATTTTTATCTGTGACAAGGAATATAACTTGACAGTATATGCCGGGACGTGTATACTTACAATGGTGTAAAGCAGAAATACTTGTCAATTGGTGGTGACGATGAAGATCGACGAAGTTACAAGGCAGAGCCTGTTATATGACTTTTACGGAGAACTGCTGACGAAGCGTCAGCGTGATGCGATGACTCTTTATCATGAAGAGAATCTGTCACTTTCAGAGATAGCTGACGAGTTCGATATAAGCAGACAGGGAGTTCACGATGCTCTGAAAAATGCTGAAAAATCGCTGATGAACTATGAAGACAAGCTCGGTCTTGTAGAGAAGTTCATGAAGAGCAGCGAGGCTATAGAGCGTATAGATGAGATCATAGACAGTATCACATCAGAACTTCAGGATGCCGGAGCTGAAGACAGCAGCGTTACCGGAACTGCATTGATCGCAGAAACCATCGACAGACTCAGAGAAGTCAAACTTATTATAGATAAACTGGAGGATTGATCCATGGCATTTGAAGGATTATCGGAAAAACTGCAGGAGGTCTTCAAAGGCCTCAAGGGAAAAGGAAGCCTGACGGAAGCTGATATCAATGCAGCGATGAGAGAAGTCAAGCTTGCTCTTCTGGAAGCTGACGTAAACTTCAAAGTCGTTAAGGAGTTCGTAGCATCCATCAAGGAAAAGGCGCTGGGTGAAGAAGTCATGGCGAGCCTTACTCCCGGTCAGCAGGTGATAAAGATCGTAAATGACGAACTCACCGAACTGATGGGAGGTGCAGGCAGCAAGCTGACGTATTCATCAAAGGGTTTCACCGTGCTGATGATGGTCGGTCTTCAGGGTACAGGTAAGACTACTACCTGCGGAAAACTGGCGTACTACCTTAAAAAAAACGGCAAGAAACCTATGCTTTGTGCATGCGATATATACAGACCGGCAGCTATCGACCAGCTGGAGGTCGTGGGAAAATCGGTAGATACGCCGGTATTCACCATGAGAGACTGCAGACAGCCTGAAAAGATAGCGGCTGCAGCAGTAAAAGAAGCCGAAAAGAAAGGCTGCAATGTGCTGATAGTCGATACAGCAGGTCGTCTTCAGATAGACGAAGAGCTGATGGAGGAGTTGGAAGTTCTCAAGAAAGAGATAAAACCTCATGAGATACTTCTGGTAGTCGACGCACTGACAGGTCAGGATGCTGTCAATGCGGCAGAAGGCTTCAACGACAGACTTGGCATAGACGGTATCATCATGACCAAGATGGACGGTGACTCCCGTGGCGGTGCAGCGCTTTCCACTAAAAAGGTCACAGGAAGACCTATAAAGTTCGTCGGTATGGGTGAGAAATTCGATGCCCTGGAGCCGTTCCATCCTGAGAGGATGGCAAGCCGTATACTGGGCATGGGCGATATGATGTCCCTCATCGAAAAAGCTCAGGAAGACTACGACGAAAAGAAAGCTGCCGAGCTTGAGAAAAAAATGCGCAAGAACAAATTCACTCTTGAGGATTTTCTTGAGCAGATGGGGCAGATCAAAAAAATGGGTGGTATCGCCAAGATAATGGACATGATGCCGGGTATGAACAGCAAGGCAGCCAAGGGCGTGGATATAGCCAAAAGTGAGAAAGAATTCATACAGATGGAAGCTATAATACAGTCCATGACAAAGGCAGAACGGGAAAACCCGTCGATACTGAACGCAAGCCGAAGAAAGCGTATCGCAGCAGGTTCGGGTCAGCCGGTATCAAAGATAAACCAGCTGGTGAAGCGCTATGATGAAGCCAGAAAAATGATGAAAAGCTTCATGAAACCGGGCGGCAGCAGCAGATTAAACAGAATGTTCAGGGGCTTTTAGTCCTGTGCAGTATAAATAAGATTTCAAAAGATTAAGTATTAATTTTCAGGAGGAAATAAAAAGATGGTTAAAATCAGACTTAAGAGAATGGGAGCTCACAAGAAGCCTTTTTATCGTGTAGTAGTTGCAGATTCAAGAGCACCGAGAGACGGTAAGTTCATCGAGGAGATCGGATACTACAATCCGCTCAAGGATCCTGCAGAGATCAAGATAAACGAAGAATCAGCAAAGAAATGGTTAGGAACAGGAGCTCAGCCGACTGATACAGTAAAGAAACTTTTCAAGATAAGCGGCATTTTATAGAAAGCGGTGAAGCTAATGGTCGAATTAGTCAGTGCAATTGCAAGATCGCTGGTTGAAAATCCGGATGCTGTTCAGGTAACTGAAGAAGAAGCAAACGGAACAACGGTACTGCAGCTTAAAGTGGCCCCGGACGATATGGGTAAGGTCATTGGTAAACAGGGCAGGATCGCAAAGGCGATACGTACTGTTGTAAAGGCGGCAGCGACGAAAGCGAATAAAAAAGTTGTAGTTGAGATTGTTCAATAAACGATACAGATAAGCACATGTATTTCAGTTCGTATTTCGGGGAGTATATGTGCTTGTATTTTTATGCGGGGAAAACCATGGAAAAGATCAAAATCGGAAAAATAGTAAATGTAGTGGGGCTTAAAGGCGAAGTGAAGGTCTACAATTACTCCGACAGCAGCGAGATATATGAAACTACAGAAAATATGTATATAGGTGAGAAGCTCTGCAGGATAGAGAATGTGAGACTCCAGAAAAATGTAGTGATACTCAAGCTGCAGGGAGTCGATGACAGAGATGGCGCAGAGAGACTGAGAGGGACGTTCATATATGTCACAGAAGATGATCTGCCGGAGCTTCCGGAGGGACAGTTCTATGTCAGGGACCTCATAGGTATGACGGCTGTGGAAGAAAATGGAGACGTCCTGGGAAAAGTGACAGATGTTATCCAGAATACAGCACAGGACATATTCGAGATCGAGGACAAGAACGGAAAGAAAATACTGATACCTAAAGTGGATCAGTTCGTTCTGGACATAGACGGCAGCGAGAGAAAGATAACAGTAAGACTTATAGAAGGACTTAGGGATCTTTGATGACCGGAGGGATACAGTTATGAAAATAGACGTTCTGACACTGTTTCCGGAAATGTTCGGCCCGGTAGTGGGCGGAAGCATCCTGGGTAGAGCAGCAGAAAAGGGTATTATAGATATCAGACTGACAGATATCAGGGATTTCAGCAATGACAAACACAACAAAGCAGACGATTATCCTTTCGGAGGAGGCGGAGGCATGGTGATGATGCCGGATCCTGTGTTCGGAGCTATGGAGTCTGTTGACGCCGGAAGAAAAAAAGTCATATATATGTCTCCGAGAGGAAAGATACTCGATGCTGACAAGATAAAAGAGCTTTCTGAAATGGATGAACTTGTGATACTGTGCGGTCACTATGAAGGCGTCGATCAGCGTGTGCTGGACTACTGGGATGCAGAGGAGATATCCATCGGAGACTATGTTCTTACAGGAGGCGAACTGCCGGCGATGGTGCTGATCGATTCCGTAGCAAGGCTATTGCCGGATGTACTGGGAAATGAGAATTCTGCACTTGATGAATCAGTATATTCAGGCCTTCTGGAACATCCGCAGTATACAAAACCACGGGAATACAGAGATCTGGGAGTTCCTGAGGTGCTGCTGAGCGGCAATCACAAGCTTATAGCACTCTGGAGATTCCGACAGTCTCTGATGCTTACAAAGGAGCGGCGTCCGGATATGTTCAGGACTTATTCAAAAAGCGAACACGAACTCACCAAAGAAGAACGGAAGGTTCTTGAAGAAATCATGAAAATAGATATATAGCACATTGCAAGGCAGTGTGCTTTGGTGTAAAATAAAGCCATGAACATAAAACTGAACAATAAGACGAAACGGATCATACTGCTGTATTTTGCAGTACTGCTGCTCCTTTTTATCATAGTCGAAGTGCTGCCGAAGGTGACGGATATTTTTGAAACAACGCAGATCCTTGAACCGGGTACGCTGACCATCTCACATGAGACGACAGGATATGTCATCAAGGAGGAGCAGATAGGAACAGCGGAGCAGTCAGGCAAGATAAAATATCTTGTAGGCGACAATGTCAGTGTCAAAAAAAATCAAAAGATAGTAAATTACGATCCTGACAGTACTGACAGCAGGAGCAAAGACAAGTACAGCACATACATAGAGAACCTCAAGGGATATGACGGCGTCAAAGCGACAGTGAAGGCACCTATAAGCGGAGTTTTCAGCAAAACGATAGATGGATATGAAGATTATTTCACTCCGGAGAAGATGCTCCGGATCAAGCGTGATACTGTCGAGCACATCAAGCTGGACCCTGCAGATCTCGACCGTACTTATGCTGTGAAGGGCGAGCCTGTATTCAAGATATCAAATGACGACAAGTGGTATGTCTTGTGCTGGGTCGATAAAGATACTGCTGAGGACTATACCGAAGGCAGGAAAGTGACGATAGAGTTTTCCGACGGATCGTCAGTGCAGGCGAAAGTGCATACAAACAAAAAAGATGGTTCAGACTATAGGATAATATTGTATTCGGACATGTATTACGAAGCATTCGCAGAAACACGTAAAGACGATATAAAGATCATAACGAGTGACAACTCAGGTCTGATCATCAGAAACAAATGCATAATAAAAAAAGACGGGCAGGACGGCGTATATGTCAGGGATAAAAACGGATATGATAAATTCAAACCTGTAAAAGTGATAGCTACAGACAGGAAAGAATCCGTCATAGAAGATGATATATTTATAAATGATGAAGGTAATCAGGTCGAGACGGTGAATGTTTACGATGAGGTCCTGAGGCACCCGAAGAGTGCTCTTGAGAAGGACCTGAAACAGGAAAGTGAGCAGAAAGACCAGGAAAAGGAGAATTAGATATGGAGGATATCAGAAAAAATCTGGAAACCATAAGAAACAGGATAAGTGCCGCAGCTGAAAGCTGCGGGAGAAGTGCGGATGATGTTCTTCTCGTTGCTGTCAGCAAAACAAGGACTCCGGAAGAGATAAACATTGCTATAGATGCAGGTGCAACCGATATCGGTGAAAACAAAGTCCAGGAGATAATGGACAAATATGATCATATCAAACCTGTAAGATGGCATATGATAGGTCATCTGCAGACCAACAAGGTCAAATACATAATAGACAAGGTTTCGATGATACACTCTGTGGATTCATACAAGCTGGCTGCAGAGATCGACAAGCGTGCAGGCAGCAGAGGCATCACTATGGATATACTCATCCAGGTGAACTCGGCGCAGGAAGAAAGCAAGTTCGGTATATCCACATCGGAAACCGAGAGCCTGATAAAAGAGATCCTGGAAAACTGCAGCAATATAAGGATAAGAGGACTCATGTGCATAGCTCCTTTTGCAGAAGATCCGGAAGATATCAAAGTATACTTCGATGAGGTCAAAAAACAATACGATACATTCAGCAGGATAGAACATGAACATCTGGATTTCAAATACCTGTCCATGGGAATGTCACATGATTTTGAAGTCGCTATAGAGGCGGGTTCGAACCTTGTCAGAGTAGGAAGCGCAATATTCGGTGAAAGAAATTACGGTAACAAATAGGAGGCAGAAATGGGAGTATTTTCAAAGTTTAAAGATCTGATGGGATTCGAGGATTACGAAGAAGAGGAAGAAATAGAAGAGGAAGAAGAATACAAGAAGACAGGATATTATGACAGGAAGCCTGTTGAATCGAGAGCATCGACAATGGCTTCTTCAAGATACGAAAGCAGTAACGTGGTACCTATGCAGAACAGAACAGTAAAAGCGATAACAAATGCATTCAAGCTGGTGGTCATCGAGCCTAACGGATTTGATGAGTGTCCTAAGCTTGTAGACAGCCTTAAAAGCAGGAAGCCGATAATAGTGAATCTTGAAAAGCTCGACAGCGATACAGGAAGGAAGATCTTTGACTTCCTCGGCGGAGCTACATATGCACTCAACGGTAATGTACAGAAGGTAGCTAACAACATATTCGTGTTTGCACCTGAAAATGTTGCGATATTTGCCGATGGCGAGAACAAGCCTTACAATTTCGGCGGCGGAGACAACGGTTCTAATCCATGGAAATAGGAGGGAAAAATGATAAAACCTATAGACATACAGGAAAAGGAATTTTCTAAAGCAGTCAGAGGATACAAAGAGGAAGAAGTCAATCAGTTCCTCGACGAGATAACGATAGATCTCGAAAAGGTCCTCGATGAGCTCAGACAGACAAAAGAAGAAAACAGTCGTCTCGTTGAAGAACTTGAACGTCACAGATCTTCAGAAGGCACTGTTCTTGAGACTCTGGAAGCTGCCAAGACTCTTATGGCTGATATTTCGGCAAGTGCTGAAAAGAGAGCAGATATCCTTCTTAAGAATGCTGAGCTTGATGCGCAGCTGATGCAGAAGGAAGCAAAAGATGCGGCCGACCGTATATCTGAGGAAAGCCAGGCTATAAAGTCGAGATTCATAAGCTTCCGTGCCAGATACAAGCAGCTTCTGCAGTCTGAACTGCAGCGATTCGAATCACTTAGCGGCGAGATGTTCCCTGAACTTGGCATCGATGATTTTGATGATCTGCCGGAAAACAGCGACAGCAGTCAGAATGATGTGCCAACAATGGAAGTAAGCGACGTGGTCGAAAAACAGGTCACAAAACGTAATATCAAATATTAAAGGAGGCGGGGCGGACCCCGCCCCCTGTTTTTCATATGATATATTATCTGATAATAGCGGCAGCTGTGATTCTTGATCGTGCTGTGAAATATATCACAGTTTCGGATCTGGCGCCGGGTTCGACGATACCTGTTATCGAAAATGTATTTCATATAACATATGTGCGCAATACCGGAGCCGCATTCAGCATGTGGGAGGAACAGTGGCCGCTGCTGGTCCTGCTGCCTATGGTGATAATGGCTGCAGGTCTTGTGCTCGTTTTTTTTAAGAGGAGGACCTGGAGCAGGGCTATGCTGACGGCAGTGTCGTTCATATGCGGAGGCGGCATAGGCAATCTGATCGACAGGATAACGAGAGGCTATGTAGTCGATATGTTCGATTTCAGAGTGTTTCCTGTGTTTAATATCGCAGATATTTTTATCTGTGTCGGATGCGGACTGCTGCTTCTGGATGTTCTCGTACTGGAAAGGAAAAGAAACGGCAGATGACGATGACAGACGGACTGGAAAAGATAAGATTCGATACAGATGAAGGCATGGCAGGCATGCGTGCAGATGTGGTGCTTTCCGGAGCTTTTGAAGATATGTCCAGAAGTTTCATCCAGAAACTTTTTGAAAAGGGAAATATCCAGGTGAACGGAACAGTCTGCAGAGAAAAGAAATACAAAGTAAAATGCGGAGATGTACTTGAAATAACAGTACCGGAGCCTGACGAACTGAGCGTTGAAGCGGAAGATATACCACTGGATATAGTTTACGAGGATGATGATCTTCTTGTAGTGAACAAACCGGCAGGAATGGTGGTGCATCCTGCGCCAGGTAACCCGTCAGGCACCCTTGTCAATGCACTGATGTATCACTGCAGGGATAATCTTTCTTCGATAAACGGCGTGATACGTCCGGGTATCGTACACCGCATAGACAAAGACACCAGCGGACTGCTGATGGTAGCGAAAAACGACAATGCCCACAGGATACTGTCGGAGCAGCTGTCGGAACACTCGATAACCAGAGTATACAAAGCGATAGTTTACAACAACATAAAAGAAGACGAAGGTACGGTGGACAGACCGATAGGGAGAGACCCGAAAAACCGCCTCAGGAATGCAGTTACTGAAGCAAATTCAAAACATGCGGTGACGCATTATAAAGTACTGGAAAGGTTCGGCAGGTTCACATATATAGAAGCAAGACTTGAGACGGGAAGGACACATCAGATCAGGGTACATATGTCGTATATCAGGCATCCGCTTCTTGGAGATGAACTGTACGGTCCTGCAAAAAACAGGCAGGGTGCAGCAAGACAGATGCTGCATGCTGCAGTGCTGGGATTCGTACATCCGTCAACAGGCACTTACATGGAGTTTGAGGCACCACTGCCGGAAGACTTCAGTAAAGTGCTGAACAGACTCAGAGAGGAAAACAAAAGATAATGGCAAAGAGACGATTCAAACCGGGAACTATGTTGAATCCGGTACCTGCAGTGATGGTTTCCTGTGGAGACGGCACGCAGAACAATATAATAACTATAGCCTGGACGGGTATAATAAACTCAGACCCTCCGATGACGTATATATCAGTGCGTAAGGAACGTTTTTCCCATGATATCATAAAGAGGACCGGTGAGTTTGTCATAAACCTTACTACAGACAAGCTTGCTTTTGCCACGGATTACTGCGGCGTGAAGTCAGGCAGGGATGTGGACAAGTTCAGAGAACAGGGTCTGACTCCTGAAAAAAGCTGCGTGGTCGGCTGCCCTTCAATAGCAGAGTCTCCGGTAAATCTTGAGTGCCGTGTCACAGAGATAAAGCAGCTTCCGTCTCACGATATGTTCATTGCAGAGATCGTAAGTGTTTCTGTAGATGAAGATATAATCGACGAGAAAGACAGGATATGTCTTGAGGAAGCAGGACTTATAGCATACAGTCACGGACATTATTACAGACTCAGACGTCAGGAAACAGGACGTTTCGGATATTCGGTGATGAAACCGAAAACGAGGAAACGGCTTGCTGCAGAAAAAAGAAAACGCTCCACCGGAAAAAGGAAATGAAGATGCTCGAGTTATACGGATATGATCAGCGTTTCATGATCGGCTTGTTTGAATCTGATTTCAGATACTGCAGACAGTCTTCGCATACATATCCGCCTTTGAATGTAAAAGCTTCGTAGCAAGAACCATCGCATATACTGCATGTCTTCTTCATAATGCATCCTCCTTATTTGTGGAATCGACGATAGCGGATTACTTCATAATTCCTTTTCCGATGGAGTGCAATTCTGACTTTAAACCAGTTTCCCTGCTTTTTCAAGTTGTTTCGACAAAAATGTAATAATCAGGACTCAGGGTGTAATGTAACAGTTATCGAAAGGTTGGAACGAAAGTAATATGTACAGTAATTTTGAATTAAAAAAAACAGACAGCTGCAGGATAGAAGGCTATCTGTGGGATATAGAAAATGCAGAAGGAGTAGTCTGTATAGTTCACGGTATAGGAGAGTACGGAGGCAGGTTCGACAGAGTAGCGTCTGAATTGAACAGACATGGACTTGCTGTGGTTTCCATGGATCTCAGAGGTCACGGGAAGTCATCTGGAAAGAAGGGACATTGCGCACCGAGAAAAGATGTGCTGGGTGATGTCTCTGATCTGATAAGATATGCACAGGAAAAGTATCCGGGAAAAAAGATCGTACTTTACGGACACAGCATGGGAGGGAACATAACCCTTGACTACAGAGAAAGAGGCAGTCTGAATGATATCCCGGTGCTTTACATCATATCAGCGCCGTGGGTGAAGCTGGTCAGACCGGTGCCGAAACCTGTGTATCTCGCAGTGAAACTGCTGTCGCTTGCAGTACCTGCACTGACAATAAGCTCCAGTGTGGACGAAAGCATCCTGGGCAATCCTGAATCTGTGAAACCATACAGCGCAGATCCTATGGTGCACAACAGGATATCATTACTCTGTGCAGTAGACGGATTCGAAACCGGTCTGAAACTGGAAAAGGGGACTCTTGAAAACGACCATGGAGCTTCAGGGACTCCTGTACTGCTGATGCATGGTGATGAAGACAGGATATGCGATGTAGAAGGCAGTCGGAATATCGCAAAGCGTCTTCAGGCTGATGGCGAGGATGTGACATATATAGAATGGCCGGGACTGTATCATGAGATACACAACGGAGGCAGCAAAAGCCGTGGCGACGAAGTGATAGAGATGATCACTGCATGGGCAGAAAAATATACCTCCGGCTAAGCGGAGGTATAAGCATCATTTGTTTGTGATGTTTTATCTTTTTTCGTTGTCTGCAGGCAATGCAGGATCGACATAAAGCGTTTTATTGTGAGTGAATATGACCATGCCGGGTTTAGCGCCGGCTGGTTTTTTTACATATCTGACTTTAGTATAGTCTACAGGCACATTTTCCGAGGCACTGCCTTTGCTGTGGAATGCGGCGACCGAGGCCGCTTCGAAAAGGTCTTTCTCGGATGGTGTCTTACCTTCTGTGAAAAGTATCACGTGGGAACCCGGTATATCTTTTGTATGCATCCATATATCCGTTGAAGATGCCTTCTTTGTAGTAAGCCAGTCGTTTTCATTGTTGTTCCTGCCGGCAAGGACTTTCATGCCGGAAGACAGTGTATATGAGTACGGCGACGGTTTGCTTTTTTTCTGGGTGCGGCTGCGGCTCTTTTTGTATCTTATTATGCCTGAATCAGTAAGCTCCTGTCTTATGGCGTTTATCGTTTCAAGGTTTTCAGCCTTGTCGGCAAATTCATATACTGACTCGAGATATCTGATCTCGTTTCCTGTTTCCTCCAGCTGTATCTTCTTTTCTTTCACGGCAGTCCTGGCTTTGCCGTAGCGCTTGTAATAGTTCTGTGCATTTTTTGCAGCGGAAAATCTTGGATCGAGAGGGATATCCACGAGAGTGCCGTCATAGTAATTCGTAACACTGACTGAACGTGCGCCGGGTCTCACCGTGTGTATATTTGCTGTAAGCAGTTCGCCGTATATCCTGTATTTTTCGGAATTTTCGGCTTTGTAAAGGTCTTCGTTCAGTCGCTGCATTTTGAGCCTGAGTTTATCGAGATGCGCTTTTATCACACGCTTCAGATCACCGGATTTCTGTTTTACAGTATTTGAGGCAGACTTGTTTTTGAAAAAATATGATGCAGCTCCACTGAAAGTATCGAAACTGATCTTTTCCAGACTGTTTTCATATACTTCGAGGGGTTCTATATGAAAATCCACCGGCTTGCCGTTTTCATCTATATACACTGCAGGGGAAAAGGTACCGTCTGAAATGTCGCTGGCGATCTTTCTGAGAGACGAATATACACTTTCGCCTGTGCATTGACCTGTGGCAAGCGACTGAGCCAGTGATGGGGATATACCCTGTATACCTGACAGCAGTGCTCTGTCAGGCTGCAGCTGTCCGGATATCATATCTTCGATTTCGAACTTTGTTGCCTGTGAGAAAGGTATCTTGTGCTGCGTAGGAGGATATTCGTATTTTTTACCGGGCAGCAGCTGTCTTGCACGATTGACGTCTATGGAAACGTGTTTGATACTGTCGATGATCTTATCGGATCCCATATCTGTCAGTATGATATTGCTGTGTTTTCCCATGATCTCCACGATCAGTTTCTTGTCGACAGAGTAACCGAGTTCATTAGTTGTTTCGAAAATTATCTCGACGATCCTGTCATTTTCGTGCTGCACGATATCGGATACACGTGCGCCGCTCAGATGTTTTCTGAGGACCATGCAGAATACAGGAGGCTCTGCAGGATTTTCTGGAGTATCTTCAACGAGATATACTCCGCTGTGGCTTCCGCTGGCAGACATGAAAAGATATCTGCTGCCGTTTTTCGTATATATATTGAACAGCATCTGTTCCGGCTGGGGCTGGTGTATCTTTTTTACTTTGCCCGAGGATAATTCTGATCTGAGTTCGCTTACTGCTGCTGAAGTAACGACACCATCGAATGACATTTAGTAGTTTCCTCCTTTAATAAAAATGTAAATCGTGTTATACTTGAATTATATTATCATAGAAACAAACGGAATGGTGAAAAAGATGATAAAAAGTATGACAGGATTCGGCAGAGGTGAATATTCAGACGGCAGGAGGAGCATCACAGCAGAGATCAAGACTGTGAATCACAGATACTCCGATATCAATGTGAAGATGCCAAAGCGATATTCATTTGCCGAAGAACGAATAAAATCAATAGCAAGAAACACGATAAAACGTGGCAAGGCGGAGATCTCGATAATAGTCGAGAATCTTACAGAAGAGGATACGACAGTCAGGCTCAATACGATGGTAGCTGAGCAGTATATCCGCAACCTCAGGGAGCTGCAGGATACATACAGTCTCGGGGGCAGCATAGATATAGGTCTCATAGCCACACTTCCGGATGTGATGAAATCCGTACCGGATGTCGAAGACGAAGAAGCTGTAAGTGAAGTCATAGCAAAAGCTGTGTCTGCTGCAGCCGAGAATCTTGACGAGATGCGTATCACCGAAGGAGAAAAACTTTCTGAAGACCTGCTGATGAGAGGAGGCCTTGTCAGAGATATAGTAGGAAAGATAGAAAAGCGTGCACCTATGGTAGTGAAGGATTATACAGACAAACTGTATGCACGCATATCCGAACTTGTTGAAGATGCAGTGGCAGTGCCGGAAGAGAGGATACTCACTGAAGCGGCAGTATTTGCAGACAAGTCGAATATAACAGAAGAGCTGGTAAGGCTCGACAGCCATATGAAGCAGCTTGGCAGCATACTGGGAGGCAGTGATTCACCGGTAGGCAAGAAACTTGACTTCCTGGTGCAGGAAATGAACCGTGAAGCCAACACCATCGGTTCGAAATCCAACGATCTTGAGATCACATCGCTGATGCTCGAGGCCAAGAGTGAGATCGAGAAGATCAGAGAACAGGTACAGAATATCGAATAACTGTCAATAATTACACTTGAAGCCGGCAAACACAGGTGGTATAATAGTTGTTCAGTAAAGAGAAAAATTACAGACGTACTTGATCAAAGCAGGAGTAGATTTATGACAAAAGGCAGGCTGTTCATTATTTCCGGACCTTCGGGAGCAGGCAAAGGAACGATATGCAATGAAGTCCTCAGGACAGAGCAGGATATGAAAGTATCGGTATCGATGACTACAAGGAGTCCGAGACAGGGAGAGGTCGACAGCGTACATTATCATTTTGTGGATCATGATTTTTTCAGGCAGCTGATAGCAGAGGACGGATTCCTGGAATATGCAGAGGTCTTCGGCAATTACTACGGCACGCCCCGCAAACAGGTCCGTGAATGGCTCGAAAGCGGGACAGATGTTATCCTTGAGATAGACGTGCAGGGAGCTATGCAGGTGAAGAAGTCATGTCCGGAAGGCATCATGATATTTATTCTGCCACCATCCCTTGAAGAGCTGAAACGCCGTATATCGGGACGTGGATCAGAAACAGAGGAATCCATGGCTCTGAGACTGGGCAAGGCTTTGAATGAGATATCGACAGTAGGGGAGTACGATTACAGTGTAGTCAATGACAGGCTTGACGAGGCTGTGGGACGTGTACTTTCTATAATCACCGCCGAAAGATGCAGGATCAGCGGTGATGCAGCATCGAGAATAGTAAACAGATACGAGGAGGGTTTATAATGTTATATCCATCGATAAATAAGATAAGAACAAAGGCGGACAGCAGATACACACTGGTGATACTGGCTGCCAAGAGAGCGAGAGACATAATCGAAGGTATGCCTAAACTGACAGAGGCTGATGTGGATAAACCGGTATCTATTGCAGCCAATGAGATCGCCGAAGATCTCATCACATACAGGGACGCACCGGCTGAATAATATGCGCTGTAATGGATGTATGACAAGAAAATAAATGCATTTATGAAGATTTTTCCGGCATTTTGTCGTAAATTCGAAACAAATTGTCGGAATATAGCTATAGGAATAATTCCCTTTTTATGAAACAATATATAGAAAGCAGTTGTTTTGTAAGAAGGGAGTTTTTTATGCATGGTAATATGATCTGCAGATATGGCAGGGCAATACAGTCGATACCGGTGGACGGGATAGTTTTCATGGAAAAGTCCATGAGGAAGATACGTGTGCACACTAAAGACGGAATCGTGGAGTTTTATGGAAAGTTTTCCGATATAGCAGAATATCTTGACGATAGGTTCATGTACTGTCATAGAAGTTATATCATAAATATGGACGAGATAGTTCTGATGAACTGCCGAAAGATATTCGTAAGCAGCAATGACTGTATAGACCTGGGGAGAGATACATACAGCCGTGCAAGGAAAGCATACGGTTCATACCTTTCAGCTGCAGGCAGAAGGAAAGGCAGCGAAACGCCGTGATTTTTTCAAAAACGGAAAGAATCTGAAAGAATATACTTGAACTGCAGCAGTATTTGTTGTATGATATTAAATGGTGTCGCTTGCGCAGACACCGGAATCAATAGTTTACACACTGCACCGATACGGGAACCGGTGCCCTTGATATCAGGGTTGTTTCCGAACTTTATATGCAGTGGAAGAAGAAAACCGAGAGGAGAAAAACAATGGCAGTAATTTCAATGAAACAGTTACTCGAAGCAGGTGTTCATTTCGGACACCAGACAAGAAGATGGAACCCTAAAATGGCTCCTTACATCTTCACAGAAAGAAACGGAATCTATATCATCGACCTGCAGAAAACAGTAAAGAAGATCGATGAAGCTTACAACTTCGTTAAGGAAGTTGCAGCAAGCGGCAAGCCGATCCTGTTCGTAGGAACAAAGAAGCAGGCTCAGGCAGCTATCGAAGATGAAGCCAGAAGATGCGATATGTTCTATGTAAACCAGAGATGGTTAGGCGGAATGCTCACAAACTACAAGACTATCTCAGGCAGGATCAAGAGACTGTATGACATAAAGGCTATGGAAGAAGACGG
>CAKQUI010000039.1 GCA_934277495.1 uncultured Clostridia bacterium
AGTGCGGATAATGTTCCTCAAGGCATGCTGCAAGACGAAGAAGTTCGTTCGTATCTTCACCGCTGAAGGATACTATCTTCTTCACTACCGGAGTAGCTTTGGTTATAGTGCCGGTCTTGTCGAACACTATAGTGTCTGCCTCTGCCACGGATTCAAGGAATTTGCCTCCCTTGATGGATATCCTGCGGCTGCTGCCTTCACGTATCGCAGACAGTACAGCTATAGGCATCGAAAGTTTCAGTGCACATGAGAAGTCCACCATCAGTACTGCCAGAGCCTTGGTAACGTTCCTTGTGAGCAGGTAGACAAGACCTGTTGCTCCCAGTGTATAAGGCACCAGCCTGTCTGCCAGATGCGACGCTTTATCCTCGGCTGTAGACTTGAGTTTCTCCGACTCTTCTATCATCCTCACGATACGGTCGTATCTGCCGCTGCCGAATCCCTTGTCGGCACGCACTATACATTCGCCTTCTTCGACTACCGTGCCGGCATACACATAGCCGCCCTCCTCCTTGAGTACAGGCAGGCTTTCGCCGGTCATGGATGCCTGGTTGACTGTCATCTCACCTGAGATCACTTTGCCGTCCAGTGGTATCATGTTTCCTGTCCTGACGATGAATTCATCGCCGACATTTATGTCGCTCACCGGTACAAGGCTTTCCTGTCCGTTTTCGTGCTTCCACACCTTGTCCACATTGAGAGCCATGGTGCTTGCCAGGTCTGCCACGGATTTCTTTCTTGTCCAGTCTTCCATTATCTCTCCGATGTTGAGCAGGAACATTATCGATGATGCTGTTCCGAAATCTCCTCTTATCAGAGAAACGGCAATGGCCGTGGCATCCAGTACAGGTACTTCTATCCTGCCGTCCGCAAGACACGCCAGTCCGGATCTGAGGTATTTTATCGATCTGTATATCGACAGTATCTTCCTTACAGGCATCGGTACCACAAGTTTGTTTATGATACGTCTGGCTATACAGAAGAACAGTCTGTCTTCAAATTCCCGGTTCAGTGCTCTTGATGTATGATCAGGGACCAGCTCTGCCGCACGCTCGTCAGTAAATGAAAAATGCGCGAGAGCTTCTGTTATGACGCTGCGGTCCGATCTGAAGAATATCACCGCATCACATGTTCTGTCATAGACCTTTACGTCATATACTCCGGGAACTGCTTTCATATAGTATTCCAGGATGTCCGCCTCTCTTAGGGTCATCCTGCTTTTTTCCGCATGTATCCTGAGACGACCTGCGGACTCATGCATTATCCTGCATTTCATGATTAAACAGTTTCTCCTGCTGCGTCTTCGATTATTTCTTCAGCTGCGGCACGCTCTTCGTTTATCTTCTTTGAGTCTTCCAGGATATCGTCAGCATTCTCTTTGATCTTTGTTGCTGCACCCATCACTGCATCCTTTGCACGAAGAACTGCTGCTGTTGTGTGTGTATAAGCCTTTTTTGCATCCTTGCTTGAGAGGATCTTTATTCCTGCTGTACCGAACAGTACTCCGCCTGCGAATAAACCTAACTGTGCTAATGATTTCATAGTATCTACCTCCGTTTTCTGCATTGATCAGTGTGTTTGTTTTACGTTTAAAGTGGATTATACTCCGGTTATTTTTGACTTTTCAACTCCATTCGGACATTTTTTCGAATGTTTTTTGATACGGTATTCATGAGGCGACATTCCCATCACTGTCCTGAATGCACTGGCGAATTTGCTGGCGTTCTCGTAGCCGTATTCTCCTGCTATCTCCAGTATCGTGCTCTGCGTGCCTGTCAGCATCGCTGCCGCTGACTCCATTTTGTACGCTCTGATATAGGCGTACATCGACATACCGTAAACTGCCCTGAAGCTGTTCTTTATCTGCGTGCCTGACACATGGAATTTCTCCGCAACCTGATCCAGTGTGAGCCTCTTATCCAGATTATCTGTGAGATATCTGCACACTTCCTTGGCAAGAGCCGCATGGGAACCTGATACACGTCTGCCGCTGCTTTCGTTGCACTCTGTATCCATGGCGCTGAGGAAAAGGAACAGCTCCATTATCTTGACTTTGAAATATCCTTTCCTGATACTTTCCGGTATCGAGTAAAGCTCCGAGAAAATATGTGCTATGCTTTCTTCGGCACGCACGATGTACCCGCTGGTGTCGCAGCAGAACTTCTGTGCCAGTGCATCCGGGCTGACATTCACATCGTCCAGAAAACATGAAAGACATTTCGGCGCCCTGTCAAGATCCACTGTCACCGATATCCCTCTGTAATGTCCCGTAGGGAAATATGAATCACAGCCGATGAAACTGCTCCTGCTGACCGCCATATCTCCGGAGGCGAGATAACAGAACTCTCCGTCTGTTTCATATTCCACACGTCCCTCGCTGCAGTGGTCTATCTGCAGGATATTGTCTGCCGGCGTACGCTTTATGCTGCAAACATCCGTGTCTATATCGTTGTAGATCAGCTCTATGCCGTCGAACACGCTGTAGGCTGTGATCACCGAGGTTCCTGTTTCGTCGCATATGCTGGTACATTCCAAAGACTCTGTGTCAAGTGCCGCCGGCTCCATCATCTGCTCTGCCATGCCGCTACTTTCTGCCGAACAGGCCTTTTTTCTCATAAGGTTTCGTGCTTACCTCCATCACTGTATATCCTGTTGCCGATATCGTATCGCTGAGGGCTTTCTCATCAAGAGCTTCCTCGGAGATTATCACAGTCTGTCCCTTGCCGTGAGAGGATTTTACCTTCTTTACATCGAAATTGTCTCTCACTGCATCATTCACATGTGCTTCGCACATACCGCATTTCATACCATCGATCTTCAAAGTTGTTTCAAACATATCATTCTGCTCCTTTCAGTGCTTCAACCATATCTATCTTCCTGTTCCTGCGTGCCACTATAAGGCTCACTGCAAGAGATACCCCTAATGTTATCATCATACTTATTATATATGTAGCCGGTGTAATGGAAACTGCCATTTCATACTCTGACGCCAGTTTATCCAGCAGGTACTGCAGCACCACCTTGCCAAGCGGCAGTCCTATGACGACGCCCACTGCAGTGACCCACATGTTCTGTCCTGTCAGCAGAGCACCTATCTTCCTGTCTTTGAAACCCACCACCTTGAGGGTAGCCATTTCCCTGTATCTTTCTGTAAAGCTCATGACACCCAGATTGTAAAGGACCACGACGCCGAGGATCACTGCGCCACCCATGAGGATGAACACCATCATATCCATGATCTCCATGAAAGTATCGAAAGAGTCCATCACAGCCCTTTTTGACTGTACGCTGGATATGCTGCCGGTCATCTTCACATCTTTTTTTGCTGTATCTGTGTACACCGAGTCTATCCTGTAGTCTATGCCTTTGCTGTCAGCATATTTTTCGGATATGACGATGTTTTCCGATACAGACCTCGTGATGCCGCCTACTTTCAGTTTGTACTCCTTGTCAGTACCGTAAGGGCTCACAGTGAAAGTATCGCCTTTTTCAAGGCCGTACTCGTCTGCTATCCTGCTGCAGATGAAAGCACCGCCATCATCTATATTTACGTATCCGCCGTCTTTGCCCGGAAAACGCACTTTGTCAGTGCCGTCTTCGTAAATTTCAAAAGCCTTGGAATCTCCGTCTATCTGTATGCTCAGCGTCGAGCTCCAGTCACCGTCGTATCTGTCTGCGATATCCCTGGCTTTGCTTTCAGACACATCGTCTGAAAGATATATATGGGACGAATAGTTCGTAGCTTCATTGTAATAAATGTCCAGGAATGAATCCATCGTATTGCGCATACCAAGCGAGCAGACTATTATCACTATGCAGCCCAGAGTACCTATGAGGCTCATCAGTGTCCTTGCCTTGTGACGCATGGTGTCACGCAAGTTCCATCTCGTACCGAAACCGAACTTTTTCCAGAGAGCTGTCCGCTCTATCAGCATCCTCTTCATCTTCTTAGGCACATAAGGTCTCAGTGCATCTGCCGCCGTTCCTTTCAGCATCTGTCTCACCGACAGATATCCTGTCAGCGTCAGCAGCACCACTATGCCTGCCAGCACCACCCAGCAGAACCATGGTATATGAAGATCCCAGTACGGCATATCGAGGTATGTCCCCATGCTTCCCTCCGGACTCATTATCATACCTGCAATGAAATATCCCAGCACCATACCTGCTGCAGAACCGGCGATACCTGTCATGGCTGCATACGACGTATAATGTCTCAGTATGCGTTTGTCCTTGAAACCCAGTGCCTTGAGCGTCCCTATCTGTATCTTTTCCCTGGCTGCGATACGGTGCATCGTCGTCACCATTGTCAGTGCTGCGATCAGCAGGAAAAGTACAGGCACTACAGATCCCATGGTCTTGCCTTCTTCAGCTTCGCCGTCAGCCTGAGCATAAGAGCCGACTTCATCCTTGGACATCACCAGCACCGTGCCTCCCAGTGCATCGTCCACTTCATCCGCTATATCTTTCTTGTCTGCGTCCGATATTATATGGATCTGTGGATAATACAGATATCCCAGGGCTTTTTTGTACATAGCCGGGGAAATGTATGCGAATCCGTATGTATCATAGTCAGGCATCAGCTGCGATTCGTCTCTTACGCATATCATATGCTCCGATGATTTGATGAGACCTGCCACTTTGCCCTTGATCTTTATGTCTTTGTAAACGAGCGTCATGCTGTCGCCGGTCTCTATATCGTTGGCGGCGGCATATTTGTCCGACAGCCATATACCGTCTTTGCTTTTTTTATCGTAGCTGTCACCGTCATCCATCAGCATGAATCCTGATATGTCAGGATCCTCTGTAACAGTCAGTGCCAGCGAATCTCCTCCGCTGCCCTTCACATCTGCCTGGATGCTTACATACCTTGCTGCATCCTCCACATCATCTATATTCTTTACGTCACGGAGATCATCTTTCGTGAATCCCTCCTCGGATATCACACGATAATCTGCAAAACCTGTCTTTTCAAAAAAGGCGCTGGTGTTTTCTCCGATGCTCACCCATTCCATATTGAACCCTACGAACACCCCTGTGCCAAGGGCTATCATGATGAACATCGAGATGAACTGCGCCTTGTAAAGTCTCATGGTCCTCCATAATTTTCTGTACAGCATCATATCACCACTCCACTTCGTCAGCGCTCACAGGATCGGTCTGTATCTCGCAGGACTGTATTTTACCGCTCCTGACATGGACCACCATATCCGCCATCTTTGCAATGTTCTGGTTGTGAGTGACTATGACTATCGTCTTGCCGTGGTTCCTGGCCATATCCAGCAGCATCTTCAGCACCATAACGCCTGTTTCCGAATCCAGCGCTCCTGTAGGCTCGTCGCACAGCAGTATGTCTGGGTCTTTCGCTACAGCTCTTGCTATGGAAACTCTCTGCTGCTCGCCTCCTGAAAGTTCCGACGGGAAATTGTCCATGTGGTCAGCCAGACCGACTTCACTCAGCACCTGCTCCGGCGGAAGGGCGTTCTTCACGATATCGCCCACAAGAGCCACGTTCTCTCTGACTGTCAGCGTCGGCACGAGATTGTAGAACTGAAAAACGAAGCCTACTGTCTCTGCACGATATTCAGCAAGTTCATCGCTTGTCAGTTCCGATATATCTTTTCCTCTGACATATATCTTTCCTGATGTCGGGCTATCCAGTCCTCCCAGCAGATTCAGCAGCGTGCTTTTGCCGGCTCCGCTGGGTCCCAGCACTACGATGAATTTTCCCTCTTCAAGTTTCAGATCCGCACCGTCAAGCGCTTTCAGCTCATGGTCTCCGTTGGAATACACTCTGGTGACATTCCTGAATTCTGCGATGGCCATAGTTACCTCCCTTGTATCGTCAAGCAGGAGACGCCCGAAAAAGCATCTCCTTTATCAAAATACCTGATTAAAATTTTCTGAAGTACAGATCACGGCCTTGCTCCGGCTGGAGCGAGGAGTAATGTTTGTGATTTCTGAGGAAGAAATCTGTCGCCCTGTTCAGTGGGCGGAGGACGGTCAATACCGCAGGTAAGTGTATGCAGAAAAGCTCCATACCATGCAGGACCGTGATCCGATCAAGCCGCCTGCGACAGCGGCGTTTAATTAGTTATCACTAACTCATTGTCAAAAAAGAAAGCAATAACATATATTTGTCACAGCAGTTAGTTAATGTTCACTAACTACATATACAATACCCTATACAAATGTGTTTGTCAATAGCTTTTTATCAAAAAACCTATTTATCCGGTATGAATTTTTCCACCGGTTTTACTTTATGCAAAAAGTCATTATCACATTGTATTCGATACAATGATGTAGTAAAATCATCTGAGAGAAACGATTCGGGTCCCTGGGCCCGGGAATGGAGGATCAATCACATGGAAGCAATCAAATGCATCAAAGAAAGACGCAGCATCCGTAAATTTCAGGACAGGAAAGTCCCTCATGAGGTCATCGACGAGATAATCGATGCAGCAGCCTATGCTCCGTCATGGAAAAACACACAGGTTACAAGATATATCGTTACAGAAGACCGTGATAAGATGAACAAAATAGCCGATGGCTGCGTACTGGGCTTCGAATATAATATAGATACTATCAGAAGAGCTCCTGCCCTTGTGATAGTGACTATGATCGAAGGACGTTCAGGTCTCGAGAAAGACGGTTCAGCGTCCACGCCTAAGGGTGCTGACTGGGGCGTGTTCGATACAGGCATCGCAACACAGACATTCTGCCTGGCTGCCCACGACAAAGGCGTAGGCACTGTCATCATGGGTATCTTCGATGAAAATAAAGTAAGCGAAGTGATACCTGTTCCGGAAGGCCAGAAAGTGGCAGCCCTCATCGCAATGGGATATCCTGACGAAGAACCAAAGGCACCAAGACGCAAGACAGTTGAAGATCTTGTGACTTATCTCGACTGATACGTCCCGCTGTCGTCAGTGGCATCAGTTCAAAAAAACAAAGACAGACCGGAGTTCTGGTATGCTGCCCCTGTGGCAGACGTTTCGCCTCCGGTCTGTTTTTCTATTCAGCCTGCGAACAGGCTCTTCAGTCTCTGCCATAAAGACGGGCTGTCTTCGTTTTCATCATATGCAGGTCTCGCAGGCTCCTCCTGTCTTTTTACCAGTGCCTGCCTTATGAGTTCCTGCTGGCAGTCCACCGGCGTCTCGCCCTCTGCTCTGAGTTTCTTCTCGTAAATGCCGTCATATCTCATATTCCGTGCCTTTACATTGTCCCTTAGCATCAGATCCAGTATATCCAGGATCTGCTTCTTTATACCCGGATCCTCCACCGGGCATGCGACTTCCACACGCCTGTTGAGATTCCTTGTCATGAGATCCGCCGAGGAAATATACATCTTCATATCGTCACCTGTACCGAAGCAGTAGACTCTTGAATGTTCCAGGAACCTGCCCACAACGCTGGTCACTGCCACATTATCTGTATATCCCTCTATACCCGGCAGCAGGCAGCATATGCCCCGTATTATCATCTGTATCCTGACGCCTGCACGGGAGGCTTCGCTGAGAAGATCGATTATCTCCCGGTCCGTCAGGGAATTTATCTTGACAAGAATCTGTGCGTCCCTGCCCTGCTTCGCCTTTTCTATCTCAGTCCTTATATGTGCCGAGATGACACTTTTCATATGGTTCGGAGCCACCATCAGCCTGCTGTAGCTGCCGTTCAGGTTAGATATGGAAATATTCCTGAAAAATTCCGCTGCATCTGCACCTATCGTCTGATCCGATGTTATCAGCGACATATCCGTATAAAGTTTCGCCGTCTTCTCGTTGTAGTTGCCGGTGCCGATCTGAGTTATCCGCTTTATGCTGCCCTTGTCCATATATGTTATAAGGCAGACTTTCGAGTGGACCTTGTAGTCCTCGATGCCGTATATCACTGTGCAGCCGGCTTCTTCGAGACTTTCCGACCAGTTTATATTGTTGGCCTCGTCGAACCTGGCCCTGAGCTCCATCATTGCAGTGACTTCCTTGCCGTTTTCCGCTGCAAGCCTGAGATAATCCACAAGCGCAGCCTTGCTGGCAAGACGGTATATCGTTATCTTTATGGAAATCACTCTCGGATCTGTCGCAGCCTCTCTCAGCAGCTGCAGGAACGGGTTCATCTGATCATAAGGGTATGACAGGAAAAGATCTTCATGTTCTGCCCTTTCCATGATGTTCTCTCCCGGCCTGAACCACTTCGGAGGCTGGGGATCGAAATGCTCGTATGTCATTTTCCCTGCAACACGCTCCGGTATCCGGTCAAGCAGCGGGAAGACATATGACATCTCCAGGGGACTGCTGCTGCAGAACACCTGAGCTTTGCAAAGATCAAGCCTGTCTCTGAGGAACTTTTCCAGTTTAGGGCTGATCTGTCCGCTGCATTCCAGTCTGACCGGAGCCAGTCTCAGTCTGCGTTTCAGGACTTTTTTCATCTGGTGTCTGAAATCCTCGTCGAAATCCAGCAGATCGTCAGTGTTGAGATCAGCGTTCCTGGTGACGGATATCACCGTCCTGTCCTGTATCTTAATGTCTTCGAACATACTGCCTGCGTATTCACAGATGATATCCTCCACCAGCATGTACCTGAGACTTCCTCCCGGCATGCACACGATACGGTCAAGGTTCTGGGGCACCGGTATTATACCGAAAGAATGTTTGTCTTCCACTTTCAGCGTCATTACTATGTACAGTGCCTTGTTCACAAGATGCGGGAAAGGATGATGTCCGTTTATTATCTGCGGTGAAAGTATAGGCTGTATATATGACTGGAAATACCTGTCGACGTATTTTCTCTCGCTGTCGGTAGCCTCTGACAGGCTTATGCATGTCACTCCGCTGTCCGCAAGACGCCGGGTCACTTCCGAATACAGTTTATCTTTTTTCCGGTAAAGCGGCGCCACTGCCCTGAATATAGCCTCCAGCTGCTCCGACGGACTCATACCTGTCTTGCTGTCATGCTTTGGTTTAGGCAGCAGCGTCTGGTCGTACAAACTTCCTACACGTATCATGAAAAATTCGTCAAGGTTGCTGGTGAATATGGATATGAATTTGAGGCGCTCGAAAGCCGGAACGCCTTCCTCTCTTGCCTCGTCAAGCACACGCTCGTTGAACCTCAGCCACGACAGCTCCCTGTTCTGGGTGTATATAGTATTCCTCACTTTTTCATCACCACTTTCTTGTACAGATATCCTTCCCTGACGCCGAAGCTGCTCATCAGTATGCGCTGGCATCCGTACTTCTCACATATAGTATCCAGTATCAGCATCCCCGGTATCAGTGTATGTACACGGTCCGGTGTGACCTGGAGTATCTTTTTCAGCGTCTTCTTCTCGCTGCCCTGAAGGTCGTGGAGCATATCACGTATATATCCTGTCATGATCTCAGAGTTGTCACGGCTGAGCCCGAAATGATCGTTGTTGAATTTTTTCACGGCACGTATCGTACCGCCTATGCCCAGTATCGTCCCCGGTCTTTCATGCTGCAGGAATTTCACCTTGTCCAGTTCCTCCAGGACCCTTTTCTTGATGGCCTTGACTTCGCCTGTCTCCGGGAACAGCCCCGATACGCAGTGCCTGAACAGATAAAGCGATCCTATATTGATGCTCACTGCGTCCTTTGCCACGCTGTTTCTGAACAGCACGATCTCCGTGCTGCCGCCGCCTATGTCCACCATAAGTCCGCTGGACAGATCCATCACATGTGCCGCTCCTTCAAAGTCCAGCATAGCTTCATCGAGGCCGCTTATCACATCTATATCAAGACCTGTTTCAAGCTCTATCTGCGCCACTGCTTCCTCACGGTTGCTGATGTTCCTCAGCGACGCTGTTGCAAACACGAACAGCTGCTTCACGCCTACACGTTCTGCCGTCATCCTGTGCGTGTTCAGCACATCGCAGGCCCTTCTGATACCTTTTTCGCTGAGCCTGCCATCTTCCACATATCCGATGAGTCCTGCCGTTATCTTGTTGTTGAGCATGGCAGTTATCTCTTCTCCTGTCACATTGTATATACACAGGCGTATCGTGTTGGAGCCTACGTCGATGACTCCATATATGTCTCCCTTGTCAGTCATTTTCTGTTCCTCCCGGTTTTCTTTAATTATTCTTTCTCTCTTTCCTTTCTAATATACAGAAAAGGAGACGTGTGATATATCACGTCTCCTTTAAGTTCACGTAAAGTTTATGTTAATTTGCCGATATGTGGTCTATCAGTACTTCCCTGTCATTAGGCAGCTTTTCGTCTATCACCTCTGCCAGCAGCTCCTTCAGCACCCTGCCCACTTCCGGGCCCGGCTCCACGCCTGCAGCTATGACGTCTGTGCCGTTCACCGCAAGGTCTCTGAGGCTGAAACACTGCTGCTCGTCGAGGATCTGCTCCATGATCTGCCGGATCTCATCGAATTTTACTCTTAGACTTTCCTCCATGTTGCCAGTGGCGAAGTTGTCTGCTTTCTTGATCTCAAGGATCTCCAGCATGACGTCTGCTCCGAACCTGTTCATCCACCGTTTCAGCAGCCTGCGGTCTTTTTCGAATACAAGGTCGTGGTACTTCACGATCCTGCACAGTCTGCTTTTTGTGAAGTTGTCTGCATGCAGACGGTTCATGATATCCCGGCATATCCGGCAGCTTACAGAAGGATGTCCGTAAAAATGCCCGATGCCCTTTTCATCCTCGGAATATGTCTCCGGCTTTCCGATATCATGGAAAAGTGCCGCCAGCTTCATGTACACTGCATTGTCCTCACTGGTCTCCACTGCCTCCATAGCTCTGATGCAGTGTTCCAGCACATCGTATCTGTGATACGGGTTGTTCTGGGCAAATCCTTTCATCGGCAGCAGCTCAGGTATTACGACACCAAGGACATCTGTGTATTTCCTGACTATATCTCCAGCACTTTCACCTGTCACCAGCTTGCACAGTTCAGAGTATATGCGTTCTGCCGATATGTCTCTCAGCAGCTCTCTGCATCCTGACAGTGCCTCTGCCGTCCCGGGTTCTATATCGTATCCCAGCTTTGCAGCGAATCTCAGTGCTCTTATTATCCTCAGTCCGTCCTCACGGAATCTTTTTTCAGGATCGCCTACGGCTCTTATGATCCGCGCTTCGATATCGGCAGCTCCTCCGAAAGGGTCTGTCAGCACGCCGTGTCTGTCGCAGGCTATGGCGTTCACCGTGAAGTCCCGGCGGGCAAGATCCTGCTCAAGGCTTGATGTGAACTGCACCGATTCGGGATGCCTGCTGTCGCTGTACTCACCGTCTATCCTGTATGTAGTTATCTCAACAGGTATCCTGCCGCCCTGGCTTTCCCCGGCATTGTCCTTCGCCGTATCCTCCGGTGGAAAAAGCACCGTTACTGTACCGTGTTTCAGACCCGTGTCAAGGACCGTCATGTCATGGAAAACGGCTTTGACCTGCTCAGGTCTTGCGTCTGTAGCTATATCCGTATCTGTAGCAGCTCCGCCGTCTCTGTCTGCAGCCTGAGCCATCTCCTTCCTTATGGCTTCTCTGACACAGCCTCCGACGAAATAGCCTTCGAAACCGGCTTCTTCAAGGCGCCTTAGTATCTCTGTCTCTCTTTTTTCAGATAATGCATTTATTTTCATGGCTACAGTATACCACAGATCGTGCTATTTTTTCACTATACTGTAATATAGTCTGGCTGTCAGTCTGTATACGATGGTGTAAAGCACTGCGAACCCCCAGTTATTCAAGTTGTCAGCGATCGCACCAGCGATCACATCATCGTCTTCTATAATAAAAATCCTGTACATGAGTTTATCATACCATGTAGAGGCGGAAGCCGTAAAGTGGAGTTTGGACCTGATATATCTGATAACGTATGGCTTTTGTGAAGTTTTATTCATTTGAAATCATTCTGTTTTTATGATACCCTTGACATATGCTGGGCTATGTACGGATAGACAAGGGCGAACTCAAGGTTCGTGAATATGAGATATACACAGGCTACTACTGCGGAGTGTGCAAGTCCATCGGCAGCAGATACGGTCAGCTGCCACGAATGGTGCTGAGCTACGATGCCGCATTCCTTGCAATGCTGCTGGCGTCTTTCGATGAGACGCCGGATATGCCGGAGCCTGAACACTGCATAGGTCATCATATCAGGAAGAAGACAGTAATACGGAACGAAGCTATAGATTTTGCAGCAGATGTCATGCTCATACTGGCATGGTACAAGCTGGAAGACGACGTCAGAGACGAAGGCAGTGTCAAGGCAAAGGCAGCGATGACAGCCTTCAGACGCCTGCACAGTAAGCTTTACAGCATGTACCCTGACCTTTGCGACAGTATCGGAGCTGATCTTTCTAAGCTTGCCGGACTTGAGACTGCAGGCTGCTCTGACTTGGATATGGTCTGCGATCTGTTCGCACATATAATGCAGACTATATTCACTGCAGGTCTTCATCACATTTACGGCGATCGTTTCGATGAATGTTTCGAATATCCGGACAACGGTGATATATCCGGCAGTTCCGGACAGAGCGATAACGATTTTCCGAAACTCAGCGCAGATGCTCCGGACAGGAAACCTGTGACGCTGGCTGACCAGCTGTCAGCCGCCGGATACCATCTCGGCAAATGGATATATCTGATAGACGCTGCAGACGATATCGAAGAAAACATCGAGTCTGAAACATATAATCCGCTGCTGGCAAGGTTCAGTTTCGACAGCAGCAAAGAAACTGCCAGTGGATTCAGGGGCAGGATAAGAGACAGCCTTTCGATGAACCTTTACATCTGTCTGGCAGCTTTGAGCCGTCACCTCGATATTCCTGATATCAGCAAAAACCGGGGCATCATAGAGAATGTAGTTTACCTGGGACTGAACAGAAAAACAGAAGAGATCTTAAAAGGAGATACGAATGAACCCATATGAAGTGCTGGGCGTTCCTGAAAACGCCAGCGATGAAGAAATAAAAAAAGCATACAAAGAACTTGTCAAGAAATATCATCCCGACAAGTATCAGGACAATCCTCTGGCTGACCTTGCTGAAGAAAAGCTCCAGGAGATAAATGAGGCCTACGATATACTGATGAAAGGCGGCAGAGGAAGCAGCCGCTCCGGAAGTTACGGCGGCGGCAGAAGCACAGTATCCTTCGACTCCATGCAGGTGCGCAGATATATCGATGCCGGAAACCTTGCTGCTGCTGAACAGATACTCAGCAGCACTAGCGACAGGAGCGCCGAGTGGTTTTTCCTGTCAGGTATGCTGTCACTCAGGAAAGGATGGTATGATGATGCCACCAGCAAACTCCAGACAGCCACCGATATGGATCCGACTAATGTAGAATACAGTCAGGCTTACGGACGTATCATCAATATGGGCAGACAGTATCAGACACAGTCATACGGCAGAGGCTACAGAAGCAACGATGATCTTTGCTGCCAGGCACTGCAGTGCTATATATGTGCCGACTGCTGCATAGACTGCATATAAGGAGATCGAATTGAAACGTGACAAGATATTCAGGATAACATTAGGAGGCATATGCCTTGCACTTACCGTAATATCCGTATACGCTGCTTCGATAGTACCGGGCGTGGAACTCACACTTCTGGCTATATCCTCGCTTTTTACGGCGATAGTGCTCATGGAGTCAGGGGTCGGCAGTTCAGTCCTGCTCTACTGTGCAGCGCTGCTGCTGGGGCTGATCATAGTGCCGAACAAGCTGTCCGTGATACCCTACGGATTCTTTTTCGGATACTACGGCATACTCAAATACTACATCGAAAAGCTCCACGGCGGACTGCTTCAGACCGTCGTCAAACTGCTGTTTTTCGCATGTCTGATGTGCGTTGGACTGCTGGGATTCAGAGAACTGTTCACAGACAGTATCCATCTTCCGGATATGCCTGTCGCACTGCTTATCATCGCAGGTATACTTATGCTTTTCCTTTATGACTTCATCTACTCATGCCTGATAAATTTTTATGTCAGACGCATACAGCGTAAAAAGGGAATTGACGATATCAAGCTGAGCTGATACGCTTATCGGTGAAAATAATTTTTTCTTTGCGCAACATATATAGAAAAGGAACAGAGTTTTACAGCTCTGTTCCTTTTCCATTTGGTTATTATATGAGGTTGAAGTTGCTTTTGAGTGTTTATGCTGTCCTGAATGTCAGCTTTGTGCCGTCGCTGTCCATGATGACTCTGTCGCCGTCACCTACGGTGCCTTTTATCAGTTCTCCTGCCAGTTCCGTTTCCACGTTTCTCTGGAGGAATCTCTTCACAGGTCTTGCGCCGTATGCGGGGTCGTAGCTTTCATCAGCTATGAACTTCTTGGCTGCATCTGTCATCTCAAGAGTTATGTCCCTCTCTTCAAGACGTTTCTCGATATCCTTCATAGCAAGCTCTATGATCTTCACGATCTGGTCTTCTGTCAGCGGTGAGAATACCACGATATCGTCTATCCTGTTGAGGAATTCAGGCCTGAAGTATTTCTTCGTTTCGTCTTCTACTTTCTGCTTGACTTCTTCGTCTACAGTACCGTCCTGCCTGATGCCGTCGATCAGATAGTTGCTTCCGATGTTGGAAGTCATGATGACGATGGTGTTCTTGAAGTCCACTGTCCTGCCCTGGTTGTCTGTCAGGCGTCCGTCGTCCAGCAGCTGCAGCAGGATGTTGAATACATCAGGGTGTGCCTTTTCTATTTCATCGAACAGTATAACGCTGTACGGTTTCCTTCTTACAGCTTCTGTGAGCTGTCCGCCTTCATCGTATCCTACATATCCCGGAGGCGCTCCTACAAGTCTCGATACCGAGTGTTTCTCCATGTACTCCGACATATCGATACGTATCATGTTTTTCTCTGAATCGAACAGTGCTTCGGAAAGCGCTTTTGCAAGTTCTGTCTTGCCTACGCCTGTAGGTCCCAGGAATATGAAAGATCCGATAGGTCGCTTCTCGTCTTTCAGTCCGGCTCTTGCTCTCAGCACAGCTTCTGCTACAGCCTTGACTCCTTCTTCCTGTCCGACTACTCTCTTGTGGAGTATCTCAGGCAGCTTCAGGAGCTTTTCTTTCTCGCTCTCAACAAGCTTGCTGACAGGGATACCTGTCCATCCGGAAATGACCTCGGCTATCTCTTCTTCTGTTACTTCTTCTTTGAGAAGTCTTGCTTCCTCCGCCTTGTCGGCTTTGCCCTTTTCTTCTTCGAGTTTCTTCTCAAGATCAGGCAGTGTACCGTATTTCAGCTGTGCCAGTTTCTCAAGATCATAATTTCTCTCAGCCTCTTCCATCTGATGCTTTACGTCCTCGATCTGCTGTTTAACAGCCTTGACTTCAGTTATGGCTTTCTTCTCGCCTTCCCACTGGGCACGCATAGCGTTGCTCTCGTCTCTCAGCTGGGAAAGTTCCTTTTCAAGAGCTTCCAGTCTGCCCTTTGAAGCCTTGTCTGTCTCTTTGCTCAGGGCCTGCTTCTCTATTTCAAGCTGCATGATCTTCCTGGATATCTCGTCCAGTTCAGACGGCATACTGTCTATCTCTGTCCTTATCTTTGATGCTGCCTCATCCATCAGGTCTATTGCCTTGTCAGGCAGGAACCTGTCGCTGATATATCTGTCGGAAAGTGTAGCACAGGCTATCAGTGCATTATCTGTGATCCTTACTCCGTGATGTATCTCGAAACGCTCTTTCAGGCCTCTCAGTATGGATATGGTATCTTCAACTGTCGGCTGATCCACCAGCACCTTCTGGAATCTTCGTTCAAGAGCTGCATCCTTTTCGATGTATTTCCTGTATTCATCCAGCGTAGTTGCTCCTATGCAGTGGAGCTCGCCTCTGGCAAGTTTCGGTTTCAGCAGGTTGCCTGCGTCCATCGCGCCCTCGGTCTTGCCTGCGCCGACGATGTTGTGTATCTCATCTATGAACAGGATTATCCTGCCTTCGGATTTCTCTATCTCGTTGAGGACAGCCTTGAGACGTTCCTCGAATTCTCCTCTGAACTTGGCTCCGGCTATCAGCGATCCCATATCCAGTGCAAATATGGTCTTGTCTTTCAGTCCCTCCGGTACATCGCCGTTGAGGATACGCTGTGCCAGGCCTTCGACTACAGCAGTCTTGCCGACTCCAGGCTCACCTATGAGTACCGGATTGTTCTTGGTCCTTCTGGAAAGGATCTGTATCGTATGTCTTATCTCTCCATCTCTGCCGATGACCGGATCGAGTTTGCCGTCTCTTGCCATCTCCACCAGATCTCTGCCGTACTTGTTCAGAGCATCGTAGTTTTCTTCAGGATTCTGGCTGGTCACTCTCTGGTTGCCTCTGACTTTGTTCAGTGCTTCCAGGAATTTGTCCTTGCTTATATCGTATCTCTTGAAAATAGCTGCCGACGGAGTATTCCTCTCGTCAAGCAGTGCCATGTAAAGATGTTCTACGCTGACGTATTCATCCTTGAGTTTCTCAGCCTTTTTCTCTGCATTCAGAAATATCTGCTGCAGTCTCCTTGTGGAGTACATACCATCAGCACTGCCTGCCACCTTAGGCAGCTTGTCTATCTCAGCCTGTACAGCTCCGATGACTTCGCCTGTATTAACTCCCATGAACTTCAGCAGTTTCGGGATGAGACCATCCTTCTGCATCAGCAGCGCCAGATGAAGATGTTCTCCGTCCAGCTGCTGGTTGCCCTCTTCCACCGCTATATTCTGACAATCTATTACTGCACTCTGTGCATTCTGTGTATATTTATCTATGTTCATAATGTTCACCCCCGTTGGTTTCCCTTCTTGATGATTTTATTGTACTCCCGGAAAAATCAAAAGTCAATACTTTTTTAGCACTCACCATAACAGAGTGCTAATAATTCTCCAAAAATCAAGTGATTGCAACGGTTTGTGAGCTGAAAATTTTTTCATATACCGGGGTCTGCAGGCACATGATCTCTGAAAATCACCGGGTAAAAACATATTTCTGCTCGAAGAGATGAAAGCGATCCGCCTGGCAGAACGGAGTGGTGAGTTCCACTGCGGCTGAAGCCTGAGAACTCTCGCATAGGACCTTCCATAACTCGCAAGCTCATTGGGACAGGTCTCCAGACGCAGCCACATGTGCAGGAGCGAGCACTATCGAACGTCCCGTCATACAAAAAAAGAGCGCCCCGCATTATGCGAAACGCTCTGTATTTTCGTATGGAACTTATCAGCTTAGAAAGTGATGAGTCCGCCGATAGCTACGAACAGTGGTGCGAATACTACTGATACGATAGTCATCAGCTTGATAAGGATGTTGATGGATGGACCGGAAGTATCCTTGAACGGGTCACCTACAGTATCACCAACAACAGCTGCTTTATGTGAATCTGAACCTTTGCCTCCGAAGTGTCCTTCTTCGATGTACTTCTTGGCATTGTCCCATGCTCCGCCGGCATTGGCCATCATGAGAGCCATCAGTACGCCTGAAGATAAAGCTCCGCCCAGCATTCCGCCGAGAGCTGCAGGTCCTAATACGATACCTATTACCAGCGGTGCCAGTACAGCCATAAGACCAGGAACGATCATTTCCTTCAGTGCAGCCTGAGTTGAGATATCAACGCAGTGTGCATAGTCAGGCTTTGAAGTTCCTTCGAGGATGCCTTTGTCTTCTCTGAACTGTCTTCTTACTTCTTCGATCATCTGGTTTGCAGCCTTACCTACAGAGTTCATAGTGAACGCTGAGAACAGGAACGGCAGCATTGC
>CAKQUI010000040.1 GCA_934277495.1 uncultured Clostridia bacterium
CACTCCGGACACTCCTTCTCCGGCATATCTATACCGCAGTCGTAAAGGTTCATGTCGCCCCATTCCAGATGTTTGCAGTGCGGGCAGATATAGTGTGGATTCAGCGGGTTTACTTCGGTTATCCCTGCCATTGTAGCTGCAAATGATGAACCTACCGAACCTCTTGAACCTACGAGGTATCCATCCTCCATGGACTTGTGCACCAGCATCTGGGCCGATACATACATAACTGCATAGCCGTTGCCGATTATGGAGTTCAGTTCTGTCTCGAGCCTGTCTCCTATCTCCTGCGGCAGTGGGGCGCCGTATATATCATGGGCTTTCTGCATGCATGTCTCCCTTAAAGTCTCCTCGGCACCGTCTATCTTTGGAGGAAACTTGCCTTTAGGGACAGGCAGTATGCTGCCGTCTATCATATCAGCTATCCTGTTGGTGTTTTCGACCACCACTTCATAGGCTTTATCGCTGCCGAGATAGCTGAATTCCTCCAGCATCTCATCCGTCGTCCTCATGTAAAGGCCTCTGCCGTTTTCGGCGTCTTTGAATCCCATTCCTGCCATCAGGATGTTTCTGTATATCTCATCCCCGGGTTCACCGTAGTGAGCGTCTGTGGTGGCTACCACAGGCTTGCCCATCTTTTCGCCAAGCTGCACTATCTGCCGGTTGTATTCTTTGAGCTGCTCCTGACCTGTCACCATTCCCTTGTCTATCATGAACTGGTTGTTTATCAGGGGCTGTATCTCGAGATAGTCATAAAACTCTGCGACTTTTTCGATCTCTTCAGGACTCTTTCCTGCAGATACTGCACGGTAAACTTCTCCTGCTTCACAGGCTGAACCGATGATAAGGCCTTCTCTGTGCTGCGCTATCACTGACTTCGGCAGTCTCGGTCTCTTGTAGAAATAGTCAAGGTGGGACCATGATACCAGCTTGTATATATTTTTGAGCCCTTCCTGGGTCTTTGCCAGCAGGATTATATGGTTCGTAGGTTTTTTCTTGTAATCGATGCTGCCGTCTGCATTGCGGCAGTCTGCATCATCGAATACATAGCCTTCCATACCGTAGATTATCTTTATATCCACCGGGTTCTTCTTGTCGGAGGCCAGTTTCTTGGCTGTCTTCGCTGCATCCGGGAAGCTCTGCACCACGCCGTGGTCTGTTATGGCCACCGCAGGCTGTCCCCATGCAGCAGCAGTCTTTACAAGGTCTGCAACTTCATTTAGTCCGTCCATGGAACTCATCTTCGTATGTGCATGGAGTTCCACACGTTTATGTTCGCATGTATCCTTCCGGACTTTTTTCTCGATCTTCTCTATGCTCTCAGCCATGACAGTGACACAGTTGTCGAACCTGTCCCACTGAGCCTGACCTCTTATCCTGACATGGTCTCCATTTTTGAGATGTGTCTCCACATCCTCCCATTTCTGGTTAAGCATGAAGGATTTGATGCATATGCTTGTCTTCTTGTCTGTGACATAGAGGCTGGCAAGCTTTTTTTCGTTCTGTATGGTCCTGGCTTCCTTGTTGAACATCTCGCCTTCAAGGACCACTACCCCGCTTTCGGAAGTTATATCGCCTATCGGCATTGGCCGCCCCACTATCTTCGATCCCATTATGAGATTGCCTTTGACCGGCACATATACGTTCCTGCGTCTTCCCTTGAACTGCCCGGCTGCTGTATTTTTCTTCTCAGGAGCAGGCTGCGGTGCTGAACTGCCGCCTGTGCTGCCGTGGCTGCTGCTGCCTGAAGCTCCCGGTGCTCCGGATCTCATGCTTTGATGTTCGCTTACTACTGCACGCTCCTTTTCCTCCATGTGCCTGCCCGCATTCCTGTATGCTTCGGTATTGTTCCGGAATGTTACTTTCACATCAAGTCCCAGGTCACGTCTGAGGAGACTTTCAAAAAGCTGCGCCACATCTTTGTTGAGTACGTCCACCGACGTCTGTCCCAGCGCATATATCACAAGTTCGCCTTCTCCCAGTTCCCATCTGTCTGTATATATGGTCTTGGTCACATGAGCGTATTTACCGTTTACCAGCGCTATCATATGACCTATGTAAAAAACCATCGCTTCTTCGGCTGTCTGCAGCAGATCCTTGTAGACTATACTGAGCTGCAGTCCTTTTATGCTGCTGACCCTGCCGGTTATGCTGCGTTTGAATTTATCTATCGCTTCCCATGGTAAAACAAAATTAAGCTCCAACTCAAGGGAAAGAACTCCGCTTTCCCTTGAAATCACAGCTTTTTTTGTTTCCATTTTGATGTCTTCTTTTGTGTACTTTCCCAGTTTGGAAAAATCAATCGAGTTTTCCAGTAATTCTCTCATATTCCTCCGCCATCTTCACGATCTCGTCTGCAATATTTTCTTCACTGACAGTTTTGATTATCTCTCCTTTTGAAAAAATGACGCCTTTGCCTCTGCCGCATGCAACGCCCAGGTCTGCACCTCTCGCTTCTCCAGGGCCGTTGACAGCGCAGCCCATAACAGCTATTTTAAGGCTGCTGTCTATTCTGTCTCCAAGTTCCGCCAGGCGTTTTTCCACCTGAGATGCTATGGACTGAAGATCTACTTCTGTTCGGCCGCATGTCGGGCATGATACGATCTCTATATGGTCCTTCCTGAGTCCCACGGCTGTAAGTATCTCTTTCGCAAAAACGACTTCTTCCACAGGATCTGCCGTCAGGGATACTCTCATGGTATCGCCTATGCCTGCCAGCAGAAGTCCGCCTATACCAGCTGCAGACTTCACTCTGCCTTTTGCCGGCGTACCTGCCTCTGTGACTCCTATATGCAGCGGATAGTCCGATCTGCTGTCAACGATCCTGTAGGCATCGTAATTCATCTTCACGTCTGAGGATTTCAGGGATATCACTATGTCGTCGAAACCGTACTTTTCCAGGGCTTCCACATTGCGGAGCGCACTTTCCGCAAGGCCTTCCGCCGTCACAGCGCCGTACTTCGCCAGTATATCCTTTTCAAGAGAACCTGAGTTGACGCCTACACGTATCGGGATACCTTTTTCCTTTGCAAGTGCTGCTATCTGCTGCACTCCTTCTTCAGAACCTATGTTGCCTGGATTTATCCTGATCTTGTCTGCTCCTGATCTGATGGATTCCAGCGCCAGTCTGTAGTCGAAATGTATATCTGCCACTACCGGTATCCTGACTCTGTTCTTTATATCCTTTAAGGCTCTTGCCGCCTCCATGTCAGGGACTGCCATCCTTATTATCTGGCATCCAGCATCTTCAAGCTCATCTATCTGTCTGACTGTTGCGTCCACATCTGCTGTTTTCGTATTCGTCATGGACTGGATGGATACAGGTGCATCGCCTCCTATCCTGACGTCGCCGCAGTATATAATTTTTTTCATAGAACAAATCCCTCCTGCATCATCTGCTCATACAATCATTATACGGTCTGGCGTAGTTGTTCTGTCAGCTGAATATAGGTGCAATGAACCGGACTATATCGTTCCATGTCACGTACACCATCAGCAGCAGCAGACATATTATACCTATGAAATGTATCTTTCCTTCTACTTCGTCTGTTACACGTCTGCCCGTTATCTTCCTTATAAGAAGGAAGATAAGTCTGCCTCCGTCAAGCGCCGGAAACGGCAGCATGTTCATGACAGCAAGGTTCAGGCTGAGAAGTGCCGTCAGATAAACAACGTATATCACGCCTTCTTTGGCTGACTGGTTCACTGCATATACTATACCCACAGGTCCGCTGAGTTCCTTCACTGCCACATCGCCTGTGAAAAGCTGCTTTATGACTTTGTACATCATGACAGTCATGCTGCCTGTATTCTTCACACCTGTCGTTATTGCTCCGGGTATGCTGTGTTTCATTTCGGGATTTATGCCGATCTTGTTGCGTTTCGACTCCTTGTCATATTCAAGGTCTGCTGTAATCTTTTTCTGGCTGCCGTCACGCTCTACAACGATGTCGGCACTTTTCCTGCTGCTTTCACCGATAGCTGTTATGACGTCATTCCATTCTTTTACATCGGTACCGTCAACTTTTACTATCCTGTCGCCGGAAACTATGCCTGCTCTTTGTGCCGGTGAATCATCGATCACATTGCTGATCACTGTTGTCGCCTGTCCTACTGAAAAGGCTATGATTATCAGCAGTATGACAGCAGTAAGCAGATTCATGAACGATCCTGCTGCCAGCACCAGAGCTCTCTGCCATGCAGGCTGATTATTGAATGCTCTCGCATCTTCGGAATCCTCGTCTTCGCCTTCCATGGCGCAGAAACCGCCTATCGGCAGCAGCCTGACCGCATAAAGCGTCTCTCCCTTTTGTTTTTTGAATATCGCAGGTCCCATTCCTATGGCAAATTCGTTGACCTTGACGCCGCATGCCTTTGCCACGATGAAATGTCCCAGTTCATGGACGAATATAAGGATGCAGAATATTATCACTGCATAGATTATCGTCATATCTCTCTCCTCCCTTTATGCCAGAGTCCTGACATATTCTCTGATCTTCCTGTCTTCCTCCAGTATCTCTTCAAGTCCAAGTCCGTATGCTGGTTCATGTTCATTCATTATCTTCTCAAGATTATCCTGGATATCTGTGAATCTGATCCTGCCTTTAAGGAACATATCCACAAGGACCTCGTTGGCTCCGTTGAGGACCACAGGATAACTGCCTCCTCTCCGGCTGGCTTCATATGCAAGATCTATAGTCCGAAAGACTTTCCTGTCCGCAGGATAGAATGTCATGCCGTCTGACAGAGAAAACAGATCAAGGCGCTTAACCCCTCCTTCTGTTTTGTCTGACGTCAGCTCCAGTCTTTCCGGATATGAAAATGCATACGCTATCGGCACTCTCATATCGGGACTTCCCATCTGACCTATCACTGAACCGTCCTGGAACTCCACTGCGGAATGCAGTATGCTCTGGGGATGCACGACCACCTGTATATCATCTAGCGCCACATCGAAAAGCCACTTCGCCTCGATGACTTCAAGACCTTTGTTCATCATTGTAGCAGAGTCTATTGTGATCTTGCTTCCCATGGACCAGTTCGGATGAGCAAGAGCCTGCTCAAGCGTTACTTCCTGCAGCTGCTCTTTTGTATATCCTCTGAAAGGTCCTCCTGAGGCGGTCAGCAGTATGCGTTTTATCCTGTTTCCTGCATTTCCCTGGAGGCTCTGGAATATGGCACTGTGCTCGCTGTCCACGGGCAGCAGTCTCACGCCTTTTTCTCCGGCAAGTCTCATCACAAGCTCACCGCCTGAAACAAGTGTCTCTTTGTTGGCAAAAGCTATGTCCCTGCCGCTTTTTATAGCTGATATAGTAGGCTCAAGTCCTCTCATACCCATAAGCGAGTTCAGGACCATATCGCATCCGCTCATGGAAGCTATCGTCTTCAACCCTTCCGGTCCGTGATAGACATCAAGCCCCCTGAACCTGCGTGAAAGCTCAGCCGCATCTTCTGCATCTGCTACGGAAACAGCCTGCGGACTGAATTTTTCTATCTGTGAACACAGCTTTTCTATATTCTTTGCACAGGACAGTGCCACAACCTGGAACCTGTCTCTGTTTTTTTCTATAACATCGAGAGCCTGGGTACCTATGGATCCTGTGCTCCCCAGTATCGAAATCTTTTTCATTGTTTTTACCTGAAATGTCTTTCCAATCACCTGATATATAATCGTATACCGCCGGCTTATGTCACTTTACGGCATATATCCTATCACAAGACAGATATAATAGTACACCATCGGTCCTGTGAACAGCACGCTGTCGAATCTGTCCAGAATACCTCCGTGTCCCGGTATCAGATGTCCGTAGTCCTTTATGCCCATCTTGCGTTTGAAGATGGATGCTGTCAGATCACCGAACTGCGATACCACGCCGCCGAGCACTCCGATGATGATACAGTGTACCAGTATATCCGGCATGAAAAAATATCCGAACAGTCCGCTGAGTATGACACTGCCAAGTATCCCTCCGACAGAGCCTTCGATGGTTTTCTTAGGACTTATCTTAGGACACAGCTTGTGTTTTCCCAGCAGATATCCTGAAAAATATGCCATTATGTCTGTACCAAAAGCTGTTATGACTATCAGCCACACCATCCTGCCGTATTCGCCCGACTGTTCCACCAGCGTTACATGGAACGAAAAGAACACAACATAGAATATGCCTGTTATGGTTGCCATTGCATCTTCCAGCTTCCTGTGTTCGATGTTGAACAGATAAAGCAGGCTGACAAGGACCGTGCCAAAGAACCACAGCATATACCATTCAGGCTTCTCGCAGAACAGATTTATCACATAAAGTGCTGCTGCTGCCGCACATGCTATACTGTAGCTTGGTTTCACATCCATCTGTCTGAACCCGTTGTAAAACTCTCTGACTCCCATGAGTCCTATAACGAAGCACCCTGCAAAAAGCACATATCCGCCAAGCACGAGTATGATAAGCAGAGGCAGCATTATCAGGCCTGACAATACTCTTGTTTTCATTATTTCCTACCTCCGAATCGCCGCTCACGGCTCTGGTAATCTGCAATAGCTTTTTCGTATTCCTCCGGGGTGAAATCCGGCCACATCACTTCCGGGAAAACAAGTTCACTGTATGCGCTCTGCCACAGCAGGAAATTCGAAAGTCTCAGCTCGCCGCTGGTCCTTATGATCAGCTCCGGATCGGGAACATCGTAGTATTTCTTTCCTGTATAAAGATATTCTGATACCGTATCTTCTGTTATGTCATCTGCTGATATGATCCCTGCTGCCGTGTCACGTGCTATCTGCTGCACGGCCTTCTTTATCTCGTCTCTGCCTCCGTAGTTCAGCGCTATATTGAACTGCAGCCCTGTATTGTTTTCTGTTGCCTCAAGAGTACGTTCAAGGCTCCTGACTGCATCATCCGGAAGCGAGCTGTAATCACCCAGGACCTTTACCCTGACATTGTTTTCGATCAGCCCTTTAAGGTCACTTTTGACATATGCCACCAGCAGCTTGAATATACCTGAAACCTCTGCAATGGAGCGTTTCCAGTTTTCAGTGGAGAAGGCATATACCGTAAGATATTCTATTCCAAGTTTATCGGAATGATCCACTATGTTCTTCATAGCTTTCATCCCTGCATTATGTCCTGCCAGTCTTGGCAGTCCTTTGTTTTTAGCCCATCTGCCGTTGCCGTCCATTATTATGGCTATATGGCGGGGCATCCTGTCTTTATCCAACATAAATTACCTGTATTCCATAACAGATGTGACCTTTCAGCCACATCTGTCATATCCTGCTTTCTTAAATTTATACTTCGAGTATTTCTTTCTCTTTTGCTGCAACGATATCATCGATGCTCTTTACTGCTTTGTCGATGTCCTTCTGGATATCGTCCAGTGTTGATTTGGCATCGTCTTCAGTGAATTCTCCGGCTTTTTCCATCTTCTTGACCTTGTCGTTGGCTTCTCTTCTGAGATTCCTGATGGCTACCTTTGTATCTTCACCCATCTTCTTTACAGTCTTTGTAAGTTCTTTTCTTCTTTCTTCTGTTACCTGCGGTATCTGGAGTCTTATGACTTTACCGTCGTTGGCAGGTGTTATGCCGATGTTAGCTGTATTTATGCCCTTTTCGATATCAGGTATGCTCTTGGGATCGAAAGGCGATATCAGCAGTGTGCGTGGTTCCGGAACAGAAATGTTCGCCAGCGCCTTCAGCGGTGTCGGTGAACCGTAGTAATCCACCATGACCTTATCCACTAAAGCTGCATTGGCACGTCCTGCTCTTACTGTAGCCAGCTCCTCTTTGAGCACGCTGATGCTTTTTTCTATTTTGCCGTCCATGTTCTTGATATCAAAATCACTCATTTTATAATCCTCCGAAAGTTATTTTACGATAGTTCCTATTTTTTCTCCGCATACAGCCTTCATGACGTTGCCTTCATCAGAAAGTGCAAATACATGTATCGCTATATCATTGTCCCTGCAGAGCGATGCAGCTGTGGAATCCATTACCTTGAGATCTTTTTCAAGGACTTCCTTGTGGGTAAGGGAATCATATCTCACAGCATTCGGATCCAGTTCAGGATCTGCTGAATATACGGCATCCACCTTCTTGGCAAGAAGTATCACCTCAGCATCTATCTCCGCTGCTCTCAGTGCTGCTGTCGTATCCGTAGAGAAAAACGGATTGCCTGTACCTGCTCCGAAAATAACGACTTTGCCGTGTTCAAGATGACTTATGGCTTTTCGTCTCACATACGGTTCTGCCACTTCTCTCATCTCTATTGCTGTCTGTACTCTGGTAGGAATGCCCTCAGCCTCAAAAGCATCCTGCAGCGCCATCGAATTCATAACAGTCGCCAGCATCCCCATATAGTCTGCTGTAGCTCTGTCCATGCTCTTGCTGGCCCTGCCGCGCCAGAAATTACCGCCACCTACTACTACTGCTACTTCTACTCCCATGGATCTTACGTCTTTGATCTGGGCAGCCACTTTTTTGAGCATATCTTCATTGATGCCGAAACGGTCGCTGCCTGCAAGGGCCTCGCCACTTATTTTGAGCAAGACACGTTTATATTTTGCCTCCATAACCGACTCCTTAACTTGTTTGTTTTATGCAGTTCTTTTACTGAATACTACTGTTTCTGATTATACCATAATACGGTTGCAAACAAAACTGTTTTCATCATTTCATCATAAATTTAACATATGTGGTATACTATATATGTGTATCGGACTCTGCTGTGCCTGCAGCAGACCCGTACCGCCATATTTCAAAGACCCGGGAGGTACATCAGATGTTTTCTTTACCTGAAACGCTTTACGATATAAATATAGTTTCCGTATCCCTTCGTATGTTCCTGGCATTCATACTGGGCGGCATAATAGGACTTGAACGGGGAGCCAACAGACACCCTGCAGGATTCCGTACATACATACTGGTCTGCATCGGCGCAGCCCTTGCAATGATGACCAACCAGTTCATGCTGCAGACACTCGGTTCCGGTGACCCTGCTCGTCTCGGCGCCCAGGTCATAACAGGAGTCGGTTTCCTGGGAGTCGGCACTATAATAGTCACCGGAAGGAACAAGATAAGAGGTCTGACCACAGCCGCAGGACTGTGGGCTGCAGCGTGCCTTGGTCTTGCCATCGGCACCGGCTTCTACTCAGGTGCCTGCATTGCAGCTGCGATCATATTCGTAAGTCTGGCACTGCTGCCAAAACTTGAAAATTACTTTTACAGAAAATCACGTGTCATAGATCTTTACATAGAAGTAGACACCATAGATAATTACAGGAAGATCAAAAAAGCGATATATGATCTCGATTCATCTTTTGTCGAAGCTCATATCAGCCGCTCCACTCCTGTGACACGTTCCGGCATACCGCTCAATATCTCGCTCAGACTTCCCCATGATATGACTCATCGCGAAGCTGTTGAGAAATTAGAACAGATGGAGGGAGTCTGCATCGTTGAGGAGTTCTGACAGATCGTCCATTCTCAAAGGCTTTGTCAGATAGTGGTCTATACCGGCTCTTGCAGCTTTTTCCCTGTCAGACGGGAATGCATTTGCGGTCAGCGCTATTATCGGAAGGTCGCTGTCATCCCTGTTCATGCCTCTTATCATCACAGATGCCTGATATCCGTCCAGCACCGGCATCTCTATATCCATGAAAACAGCCTTATAAAGCCCCGGCTCTGAGGAAATGAACATATCCACCGCTTCCTCACCGTTTACTGCGGCATCAGCTTTTATCCCCAGGTCTTCAAGGTATGTCAGAAGGACTTCTCTGTTGTCTTTCTGATCTTCTGCAATAAGAACTATCTTTTCATCGGTTATACGCTCCTTTTCCTGTTCACGTATTTCGTTTATATCACGCTTGTTTCCTGCAACTTCGAATCCCAGCCTTACTGTCACAGTCGTACCGCTGCCCGGACTGCTGGATATACTGATATCGCCACTGAGGGCATCGACAATCTTCTTTACTATGGCCATGCCAAGACCTGAACCATTGGTCTGTATAACACGCATATCGTCAGCTCTTACGAACGGCTTATATATGTCTTCGAGGAACTCATCAGACATACCTATACCATTGTCCCGACAGACAAATTCATATGTAGTCCGTCCAGGTTCGTCACTGTAAAGCTCCCTGACACTTATCCTTACGAATCCTCCGTCCGGCGTATATTTTACAGCATTGGAAACTATATTTATCAGCACTCTGAGTATATTGCCGTAATCACCGATAAGTTCCCTGTTCACTATATCCTTGTCTGTTATATCGAATACAAGACTTTTCCTGGCAGCTTCAGACTCCGTCATGACTTTAAGATCCTCCGTCAGCTTTCCGATATCGAATTTTCTCTCGCTGACTTCTATACATTCCTGTTCTATCTTTGTCATATCCAGCAAATTGTCCACCAGGTCTATCAGATGGTCTCCGGCAATACTTATTTTTTTCAAACAGCTTTCGACCTTCTCCCTGTCATCAGCATGACGAAGCGCTATGTCACACATACCTATTATCACATTCAAAGGCGTGCGCACCTCATGAGACATATTTGACAAAAATTCTTTTCCGACCTGATATTTATTCATTTCAGCTATACACTCCCTTCCTAATGAACATCCGGAACATCTGCAGATATGCAAATATTCCAGAAGCAACAACAAATCCATTTTATATTCAAATATGCTTACAATGTAACCTTTTTTGTCAACAGTATTCGACAAATTCTGCACAAGTCACCCCAAAGCGGACAAAGTTCGACAAATTCAGTCAAAAAAAGCACTGTGACATTTTAACGTATCACAGTGCCAGGCCTGCTTTATCATCACTGTCTGATACATGACGATCTGTTTATCACCGAAGCAAGATATGCTGCACCGAATCCGTTGTCGATGTTAACCACGCCTACACCATTGGCGCAGCTGTTGAGCATGGACAGCAGAGCTGAAACACCTCCAAGATTGGCTCCATAGCCTATGCTGGTAGGAACTGCTATAACAGGAGAATCCACAAGACCTCCCACGACACTGGCAAGAGCACCCTCCATACCGGCTATGACGATTATGACATCAGCAGCCCTTATATCATCCAGCCTGTTGAAAAGACGATGGATGCCGGCAACTCCCACATCATATATGCGCCTTACATCGTTGCCCATAAGTTCAGCTGTAACTGCAGCCTCTTCGGCTACAGGTATATCAGCCGTACCTGCCGTGACTACTGCAACACTTCTGTCCATACGCATCTCGTGCTCTTTGTCGATGACAGCGATTATACCGGCGTCTTCGTAAAACTCCGCCTGTGGCAGAAGTTCTGTGACAGCCGCATAATCCTCACGTGTCGCCTTGGTAGCCATTATGTTGCCGCCCTTTGCCACAAGTTCCTGCATGATATCACGTATCTGTCCGGGTTTCTTGCCTCTGCTGTATATGACCTCCGGGAAACCTGTCCTTATGGCACGATGATTGTCCACGTTGGCGAATCCAAGATCCTTGTAGGGAAGTTCTTTCAGTTTCTCATATGCTGTATCGGTATCGGTCTTTCCGTTTTTCACCTGCTCCAGAAGTTCTCTTATACTGCTTTCTAACATGTTCTGCACCTTTCTTTCGTCTGATCCATATTATATATGTCACCCTGTTATCATACGTTTTTCACTGACTATGACATCCGGCTTCCTGTCATGAGACTCGGAAGGTATGTCGTCAAGTATCTGAAAATCATAGCACACCGCCAGTGTGCTGCATTCAGGATACATCCTGAGATATCTGTCGTAATATCCTCCGCCGTATCCGATCCTGTCTCTGGATTCTGAAAAAACAGCTCCCGGCATGACTATCAGCGTGCCCGGACCCGGCGTAAGCATCTCATCAGTCTGCGGTTCTCTGATGTTATAGCTGCCTGTATCAAACTGTGTATTTTCATCGTATCTGAAAAAGTCCATGCTGTCTCCATCTACCCTGGGAAGCCACAGTCTCTTGCCGTCGCAAAGAGCCTCCCCTGCAAGCTGAGGCACATCCACCTCATTGTTTATCGGCATGTAAAGGCATATATCTTCTGCTGCCCTGTACACATCCGACATCCTGATACTGTCGCATATCATACGGGACATATCCCTTACCTGGTGTTCCTGAAGAGCCCTTCTCATCCCCAGTATTTTTTTTCTTATTTCTTTTTTTGCTGCTGCTTTTTCCATCGTTATGTTCTCCTTGCCGGCACCGCTGCACCAGCCATGCCTGATGATACTAATTTAACATATTTCGCAGCATACAACAATATCCAACCCCCGCACTCATCATACTTTCCGTCTCATGACTTTTTCCTGCGTTCCATCTCGTATATCTCACGCCTGTATATGCCTATCCTGTTTATTATATCTCTTATATAGCAGTCTCTGCTGCATATGTGCTTCGCTATCCGGCTGATATATGCGGAATGTCCGTCACGTACATCTCCCTTTATCTCAAGAAGGAACGACACTATGTTCCTCCTGAGACTGCTGCTGTTTGCACCCGGCACATAGGCTATCTTTACCTCCCCTGTCTCTCTGTTGAAAAAAACTGTTTCAGCGCTCAGTTTTATCTTTGCCGGCGTTATGAGAAACTCTACCGATCTTTCCAGTATCAGCAGCGTCCTTTCAAGGATATAAAGGACATCCTCTGTCCTCTCTATCCTGAAACTGCTGAGAGGCGTGAATCCGCTGCAGTTATAGCATACTGTTTCACCGCCGTCCTCACTCATGAATCCCATTGGCATGAAAAGATTACATTCCCCTGAAGTCAGCATCACCCGTTCATATTCCTTCATCGTATTTTCTTCCAGCTTTATCCGAAACTCCCTGTTGTCCCACATATCACACCATCCTTTCCATTATTGTCTGCACACCATCATATGATATATCCATCATGCTATCTTCCTCCGCATTTGCTGCATACACCGTATCCTTTCTGCTCTGCTTCGCTCCTGTCGATGACTGCTGTATGCCGGTCCACCATCCGGCATGTACCTCTGTGATAAGCAGTGCCGCTTCCTTCAAAACAGAACACCACGTCCCCTGTCTTCATATTGCCTGAGCCACAGACCGAACATGCCTTGCAGCTTTTCCTTATATTTGCTGAAAGTATCTTCCTGACTACTGCTGCTCTGACATAGGTGCAGTTTTCACCATGATACTTTTCTCCAGCATACGGGAATATCCATACAGGATCCTCAGGTTCGCTTTTTTCCAGTCCCTCGCTGCCAAGGGGCTCTCCAAGCCTGTCCCTTCCCCTGAATCCACGGAATTTTATATCGGTGGTAAAATCAAAATCTCTGCTGAAACCGGCCGGCAGCTCAAGTTTCATCGAAGCCTCCAGTCTGTATGAGGTTATATGGTTGCTGTACCCATCTGAATAATCCACCATAAGGCGAGATACATCTGTATTATCAGGATTTTTCTTGTCGCTTTCCAGCCGTTCCTTTATCTTTTTGCCGACTGAAAGCTGATGTACTCCGTCATATGATCTCAAAGCTGCCTGCCGGCTCTCATCCAGCGCTCCATATATGCAGTTTTCCCATGCACCTGAAACACGCATGAAATATCCTACAGACAGTACAGCCAGTATCACCAGCGGCAGGAATATGGCAGCTTCAAGTGTATAAAAACCTTTAGTATTTCTTTTCATAGCTGTATGTCCTGCCGTTCACTCTGACTTCTGCCGCTATACCTGCTGAATGTTCATTTATCAGGAACCTGCGGTCTCTGTTTTTACGCATGTTTATCTGAATAAGATCCAGTACCCTTGCCGTCTTCACATTGTCATCCTTGAAAAACAGCAGTATCTCAAGATACTGTTCGTATGTATATCCCTTTTCGACATCCGGCATCATAACGCCGGTCTGTGCACCTTTGACAGCACCGTCTATATCCGTCGCCCATGAGTCTTTGTCTTTCACCATCGGCACTTTACGCCCCATCCACAGCAGCTTCACATCATTGGCTGATTCTGCATATGCCCATGTCGATGCTACAGCAAGCTGTGTGGCAGCACCGGCTCCCGGTGTGATCAGCTCTGCTGCAGCAAGGACTTCTGCTTTCTTTTTCGGGTCGCTGTATATATGCGCCAGATTCGGCGGAAAACGCATCGCTTCAACAGCTATCTTCACTTTTCTCTCGTTTTTCCTGTCAGTCAGTTTCCCTCCAAGGATATACTCCACTTCGTTTTTAAAAAAGTGCTCTTTGTTCACAGCCTCGGTCCTGTTGTTGAAATGCATCGTTATATACTGGTTCATCAGATAATTTTCACTGCCTTCTTTGAACACTTCCTTCACATCCGATGCTTTGTCACCTATGGAGCTTGCCAGAGCTGTGAGGCCTTTTTCCGGGACCTGTGATGATGGCAGAGATGCTATCGTAGGACCGTGCTGCAGTTTGCGTTCCTGCATATCGTTTGTATCTGTTTTTTTATCCGCAGCAGCCTTCTTCAGAAGTTCATTCACCTCCATGAATTTCATACACTCCAGGATCTGCGTTCGTGTGAGTGCGATATCCGACATCGGGAACCTCGCCGCTGTGATACTGACGCTTTCTTTTCTGACATTCTTCATGCCTTTGAATGTGTAGTCGAGATAATGATCTATCCTGCCGGCAAGTTCCCGGTCTGTACCTTTTATCATAAAAAGACCATACTCCTTCTGCACTCTGTGGTCGAATTCGGACATCACCGACTCGCACGCAAGATCTATGATACCGTCTGCACAGGCTGACACTGAAGACGCTTTCACACTGTATACCATCGCCAGCGTAACAGACATCAGTGCTGCCAGTATCAGCGACAGAAATACTGCACTGCTTCCCCGCCTGCTATTTTTCATCGCTTTCATTGCCATTCACACCCTTCACAAGACAGCAGTATCTCACGTATCTGACTCCATCCACAGCATATGCCTTGTCCTGTATCAGACATACGCCTTTCCTGTCCAGAAGCATCCTGTGATCCATTATCAGATATTCTTTTGCCTCTACAACGCCTCCGAAAGCCTTTTTCCTGGTATAGAACTCCGCTTCAGACGATACGCTGTGCAACACAGAGCTCCTGCCTGTTACGTTGCCTGATTCAGCCCTCAGTGCCATATGCATGCTGCACTGACTTGATATCTGGCTGTAGAAAAACATCGTTATGAGTATAACAGTTATCACTGACAGTATTATGAACGGCAGAACTACCGCCGCCTCCATGATATAGCTGCCCCGTCTGCTCCTAATTGAAATCATTGAGTCCATCGAATGTCTTGTTCACAAAATCCGTTATCTCCGTTTTGAATATAAGCCCCAGCGCCACGGCCAGAGCGACAAGGATAGCTACCTGTACAAGTTCCATCCCTTTCTTGCTTTTAAAGTTCATGTATCTGAATCTCATTTTATCTCCTTGTATCATAATCCCAGCAGAGCCGGAGCTACAGTTATCACCACAAGCACCATCAGGAACATGACAAGCGGCAGCGTAAGCTTCGTTTCCGCCAGTTTCCCTTTCTCTTCACAATTCTGTTTCCTGTTTATCCACAGGACTTCACTTTCTCTCTGCAACTTTTCTGTAAGCTCGACTCCTTTGTTTATATTGTCATTTATTATATTGGAGATCCTCATAAGCTCCATGGTGCCGTTTTCTTTGGCAAATTTCCTGAATTCATCATTTATAGAGCTGTTCGTCGTCCTGACAGAAACATATATTTCCTCCATTCGGTCCAGAAAATAGTCCCTTTCATCACCTCTGAATCGCAGACTTTCAGTTATCGTCCGCTGGAATGCACTGTTCAGTACAAGTCCGGCATTCAGCAGAAGCACAAGTTTATTGACGAATTCCGGAAGGTTCCTTATGACGGATTCACGTTCCTGTTTTCGGATCTTCTCAAGAGGCGACAGGTGCGTCCTGTATATCAGAAAGGCTATGACAGCAGTTGCGAATATCATGATTATGCTGTTGTTTTCTCTCTGTGTCTCCCACGATACCTGCTCTCCCGAAGAAAGTTCTGCCGGAAGCAGTATCTTTTCTTCTGACAGGTTGTCGTTGAACCCGTTCACGGTTTTTCTCAGTTCATATTCTATCTGCTCCCGCTCGCTGCCTGATCCTCCATCTTCCTGCTCACTGCCTTTGCTGCTTTTTTCGTCACTGCTTCGAGGCTCCAGCGACACGTCTATCTTCTTTTCGACTGTTTCTGAATCGCCTTTCACTCTGGCTTTGAACTTTATATGTCCCGTGCCATGTCCGCTGTCCGGTCTTACCATGTACACTTTGCCATTTTCCCTGACGATATCTATCTCAGGCACTGCAGATTTGACAAGATCTGCGGCTGTAAGCAGCAGTCCTGCCATTATCACCAGCAGTATCTGTCTGACGGCTTTCCTGCCAAGGATCTCTGCAGCAAGCTTTTGCCTGGTACGTTTTTCTTTCAATGATGATCTCCTGTTCAAAAATTCATACGTCTATATCTGACAGTTTCTCCATAAGATATATGCCGTACAATGTCGCTGCCAATGCGCCGGTCATTATGACTCTGCCGGCCAGAGTAGTATACAGTGGGGTTATATATGATAAAGATCCTATATTCATCAATGCGAGCATCAGCAGCGGCATAGCTGATATCATCCTGCCTTCAAGTTTCTTCTGAGATGTTATCGTCTTTATCTCACGCTGGATATTCATTTTGTCAGTCAGTATCTCCGTAGTATGCTCTATGATCTTTTCCATGTTCCCGCCCATACTCCTGCAGGTGATATATACCTGCACGAAATTGTTTATATCTTCGATCCTGCTCCTGTGAGCAAAATCCCTGAGCAAAAGTTTGTCGCTTTCCTTGTTCTCTTTTATATTCACACGCATATACTGCAGCTCCCTCATTATCAGGTCGTCTCTGCTGTAAAGCACCGAAAGGTTCTCTTCTGCCTCCGTCAGTGCTTCGTCCATCTGCCGTCCTGCTGCGATGGACGCTGACAGCGAATACAGCATATCACGGAACTGTTTCTCAAGCCGGTTCATACGCTGCGCAGCTTTTCTCTGCTCCCACAGAGGACGCACAAGATGTATCGCAGCACCTGCCAGAGCCGACAGCAGTATGCTCCTGTAAAACAGGAAGACTGCTGCAAATATGCACATATACCCTCCTGCATAGAAAAAAATCTTTTCCTTTCCGGATAATACATATACGGAATAATCTCTGATCATTTGTTTTCTCCTGTCACATTCCCATCAAAACTGAAATCATATGATCTGCCGGATATCTCCAGCTTCTCACGGTTCATAAGTTCGTTTTCCGTCCGCCCCCTTTCATGGTCATATAAAGTGTTCACTGTGATATTACCTCCTTCCATTCCTGTAAGTTCTGCTATCTCTGTTATCTTCCTGCTGCCGTCTTTCATCCTGCTCATA
>CAKQUI010000041.1 GCA_934277495.1 uncultured Clostridia bacterium
TCTTCTTCACAAGCCTTAACCAGCTCGTTTAACTCTAAAACTGACATAGCTTTTATAGCTTCAATGATCTGATCTTTGTTCATCTTTATTTCTCCTTTTTAATAAATATTCCGATACAGGTCATGTATCATCGTATCACTTTGACCCGAACGGTGCTGTAAACTGTCTATGCTGCCTTATGGTTTACGCAGCATCCGTAAAGTACAGCTGTACTATGCTTCTTTCTGTTCTGCGATCTGAGCCACAACTCTTGCGAAGTTTGCAACAGGTGACTGGATGCTTCCCATGAACTTGGAAATAAGGGTATCTCTTGATGGGATATCTGCGATAGCTGTTATTCCATCTTTGTCGTAGAATTCTCCTTCTACGAGTCCGCCTTTAAATTCCATTTTCTTGTATTCTTTGATGGATTCGTTAAGAACTCTTGCTGGAGCAGTCGCATCATCATAGCTGAATGCGAAACCGCTTGGTCCTTCAAGAACGTCAGCAAGTGATTCATACGCTGTTCCTGCAATAGCTCTCTTTACGAGAGTATTCTTGTAAACAGTGTAGTCAACATTTGCTTCACGAAGCTTTTTTCTCATAGCATCTGCTTCAGCTACTGTGATTCCGATGTAATCGATAACTACTGCAGATTCTGCTCTTTCGAACTTGTCCTTGATCTCATCAATTATTGCCTGCTTCTGTATATAAGCTTCCTTCATGTTTCTGCGTATTCTCCTTTCGTAATAATCGCCGCATCGCATATATCGATATGCAGTGCGTTGCAGGTACGCTATAAACAATAGTCAAAAACCTTGCCGCCAGTGCAGACAGCAAGGTACATTTATTTACATTGTACCTCGGCGAGCAGATTTAAGAATATCTGTCTGGCAGTATATTCGCTCGCTGTCTACGGTTGTTGATTTTCTTTTCCGTTATTATCCTAACTTTGCAGGATTGATTTTTACTCCAGGTCCCATAGTGGATGCTACAGTTACGCTTCTGAGATACTGTCCCTTTGCTGCAGCAGGCTTTGCCTTGATTACAGCTCCAACGAGAGCATTGAAGTTCTCTGTCAGCTTTTCAGCACCGAAAGATGCTTTGCCTACAGGAGTGTGGATGATGTTGGCTTTGTCGAGACGATACTCAACTTTACCAGCCTTGACTTCTTCGATAGCCTTAGCTACGTCCATAGTCACTGTTCCTGATTTAGGGTTAGGCATGAGACCCTTAGGTCCTAACACTTTACCCAGACGACCTACTACGCTCATCATGTCAGGAGTTGCGATAACAACATCGAAGTCGAACCAGTTTTCACTCTGGATCTTCTGAGCCATTTCTTCAGCTCCTACGAAATCTGCACCTGCTTCTTCCGCTTCTGTTGCTTTAGGTCCCTTTGCGAAAACCAGGACTTTCTTTGTTTTACCTGTTCCATGCGGAAGAACGATAGCGCCTCTTACCTGCTGATCTGCATGTCTTCCGTCTACACCGAGTCTGAGGTGTACTTCGATTGTTTCATCAAATTTAGCTTTTGATGTCTTTGTGATGATGTCCATTGCCTGGTCAACATCGAATAATTCTGTTCTGTCGAATTCTTTTACAGAATCCTGATACTTTTTGCCTCTCTTAGGCATGATATTACCTCCTTGTGGTACATACGACCGGCTGTATATGACCAGTCTCCCACTGTTCACTAGTCTTCAATAACGATTCCCATACTTCTTGCAGTTCCCTTGATCATTTCTGTTGCTGCTTCAAGGCTTGCTGCATTAAGATCCGGCATCTTAGTCTTTGCGATCTCCTCAGCCTGTGCTCTTGTCAGAGTTGCAACTTTTGTCTTGTTTGGTTCGCCTGAAGCTGAATCAAGACCAGCTGCCTTCTTGAGCAGTACTGCTGCTGGCGGTGTCTTGCATATGAATGAGAACGAGTGATCTGCATAAACTGTGATAACAACAGGAATTACCATTCCTGGCTGATCCTGAGTTTTTGCATTGAACTGTTTACAGAAATCCATGATGTTGACGCCGTGCTGACCTAAAGCAGGACCTACTGGAGGTGCAGGATTAGCATTGCCGGCAGGAATCTGAAGTTTGATGTAACCTTCGATTTTCTTTGCCATTTTGTTTATTCTCCTTTCTTGATATTCCCTTACAAGGGTCGGATCGGAACCGGAAAGGTCTATATTTTATCGACCTGTGCAAAATCCAGTTCCACAGGTGTATCTCTTCCGAACATAGATACCCGGGCTTTGAGTGTCTGTTTTTCCATGTTCACTTCCTCTACAACTCCCATGAAGTTCTCGAAAGGACCATTTATAACTTTCACTGTATCTCCGACTTCTACATCCAGATCAATATATATCTTCTCTATGCCCATTCTTCTCACTTCTTCTACTGTGAGCGGAATAGGATCTGAACCGTGACCTACGAAACCTGTGACACCCTGTGTATTTCTCACCAGATACCACGATTCATTGGTAACGATCATTTTAACAAGAACATATCCGGGGAACATTTTCCGAGTCTTGACCTTACGCTGACCGTTTTTAACCTCTACTCTTTCTTCTGTAGGCACAATTACATCAAGAATCAGGTCTTGCATCCCCCTGTTTTCAACGATTTTTTCTATATTAACTTTTACTTTGTTTTCATGGCCGGAATAGGTATGGACTACATACCATTTTGCTTCCCCGTCTCCACGAAGACCTTCAAGACCCTCTATGTCAAGTTTCTTCTTTTCGTTTTCGTTATCACACATTGTACCTTCAAGCTCCTGTCAATTCTTTTTGCTTTAGAAACAAACAGCTTTTATAGCTGCCAATACGCCTGTGTCAACTGCCCAGAAAACAAGTGCGAAAGCTGCGCATGTGGCAAGTACTACAGCTGTAAAGGAACCGAGTTCTTTCTTCGTAGGCCATACAACTTTTTTCATTTCAAGTTTCACGCCTTTGAAGTAGTCTTTCAGGCTTCCTTTTTTACGCTTCTGTGTTGCCATCGCTGCCGCTTTGTTTTTTCTGGCAGCAGATGTGTCTTTTCCCTTTGCGTTCTTAGCCATAATAAAACTCCTATTTAGTTTCCTTATGAGGTGTATGCTTCTTGCAGAACGGACAATACTTGTTCATTTCGATACGATCTGCAGTATTTTTTTTATTTTTCATTGTGTTGTAGTTTCTCTGCTTGCATTCTGTGCATGCCAGTGTAACCTTTACTCTCATTTCAACTGTCCTCCGTTTAATTAAATTAAGAGCAGTTACTGCTCTTTTCTTTGATTGTTTCCATAAAGTCGCTTAATAATTATATATTAGAGTCCGGTCAATGTCAAGATTTTATTGGCAGATTAAGCATCTGTTTCTGAAACCTTATCAAGACAGGCCATTGTCCGGCTGCGCAGACTCTCTGCCTGCAACCGGACAATGACTTCTGAGCTCACTTACCATGCGAATATCCTAACGCGTTATCTTTCTGCATTCCATATAGTAACGCTTGTCTGCTGCATGTCCCATTGAGAATGTTTTTCTTGGAAGTGCTCCATCCACGATAACTGTAGGATAAAGTTCTTCTTTTTTCATTACAGTAAGTATGAAACCTATGCTGCTGTCCTGCTTTGTAAGATTTTTCAGCACATCATCCCCGTGTATATAATCGATTTTGCCGCCTTTTTCTTTGAGATATCTGTCAAGGAACATCTGGAGGCTTCCTACGGTGAGCTTGCTGGTAGGCTTTGTGATGACATATTTTTCAGATTCGCCCTTTTCGACTTTTTCAAAGATCTGAGCGTTTTCGTCTTCATTGCCTTCTGCTCTGCGAAGTCCGAGTTCTTCTGTCATTTCTGTAAACAAAGCTTTTTCGTCTACTTCTGTAAGTATACGGTGTATGGCTTCAAATTCCAGTGCGTCACTGTGAAGGTTCACGAGTTCTGCCAGTGCATATCTTGCCGGATGATCCGTCATATCCTTGTCAGGATTTGCTGCCTTCAGCTGTTCATAGAATTCCTTAGCTGTTGCCAGCGAATGGTTTCCGTCTCCCATGGCATAAAGGAGCACCGGTTTGTCTGTGAGACCGTACTGTGTATCGAAATATTCTCTTGATGCCAGCACATCAAGTGCTGCCAGTATATCGTTCTGTGCATCTTTATCTACCAGATAGCCTGTGATATGTCCGCCGCCTTTCATCATATCGAAATCGTAGAGCTTCTTCAGCTGTGATTTTTTTTCAGCAAGCGGCTCTATAACTGTTCTTCTGATATCATCTATCAGGATCATGATATGCGGCATTTCGACTTCAGCATTTTTTCTTACTTTGATACGAGGCGGGATCCTTTCTATTACAGTTGCCTCTGTAGCACGGATAAGCGATGAGCTGCCTTTGTGGAAATCGTATTCTTCAAGGTCGAATCTTCCTACGAGACCGGCTCTCATTTTACCTGTACTGTCTATACGTTCGATGTATACCATCGAGTCAGGATATGTTTCGAAAACACCATCGTTCATGTAATCTTTCATAGTCTGATTGATTTTTTCGATACGCTGCTCTGCATCCGGCTCTTCAAGGTATACTTCCGGCAGTATCATGTGATATGTCGAAGGCTTATCTCCTACGATCCTGTCGACATCCTCCCAATATTCAGGTTCGCTTGTAAACTGGTCACACGCTACGACTGACCATGCTGAACTGTCGATACCTTCACGGGGCAGCATTATATCGGCACCCTGAAATACTTTTTTCATAATCGAAATTCCTTTCTGTTTAAATACACATTAAATACACACATAACAAATACAAATCTTATTTGTTTTTCTTTTTATTTAATTTTTCTGTAAGCAGCTCGACTGCTTCACCTATTCCTTCACTGAAAGTCGGATGAGGATAGATCACTCTTTCCATCTGCTCTGCTGTAAGTCCGCTGGCTACCGCTTCCGCAAATACTGATATCATGTCTGTAGCCCTGGCACACATCATCTGTGCTCCCAGGATCCTTCCTGTACCTGTCTCTGCCACGATCTTGATGAATCCTCTTTCCTGATTGGAAAGTAGCGATTTGCCGTTTGCCGACATAGGATACTTGGCTGTGACCGTAGCAAGGCCTTCTGCCTTTGCCTCGTCTGAGTTCAGTCCTACTGAAGCGATCTCAGGGTCTGTATAAACACATGAAGGCATTACGTTCATATTTTTGCCAACAGTTTCTCCGCACATATGACATACAGCATTCAGTCCGGCTGCACTTGCTGCATGGGCAAGCTGTATACCTCCGGTAACATCGCCTATCGCATATATACCAGGTATGCTTGTCATGTAATTATCGTCTATAGTTACCCTGCCCTTCTGCATTTCAGGCTGGATCCCCTCTGCAAAGAGTCCCTCTGTAACTGCTGCTCTGCCGGCTGCTACAAGAACTGTATCTGCAGATACCTCTGAGATTTTTTCTTTTTCTTCAAACACACATACAAGCCCGCTTTCAGATGCTTTTTTTATTTCTTTCACCATAGCGCTTGTGTGGATATCCACGCCTCTTTTCTTTGCAAGGAGTTTGAGGCTCTGTGAAAATTCTTTGTCAAGACGTCCCAGAAGCCTGTCCTGTGCTTCGATGACAGTGACTTCAGATCCGAATGCGCTGTATACTGCAGCAAACTCCATACCAATAACGCCACCGCCTATGATGACTATACGTTCAGGAACTTCTGTGCTGTCAAGAAGTTCATCGCTGCTAACAACGCCCTCGAGATCCACTCCCGGAATCGGCGGTATCATCGGTCTTGAACCCGTTGCTATCAGAATGTTAGCTGTTTCAAGCACAGTATCTCCATCTTCGCCCGATACACTTACCGAATCTGGCGAAATTATCGTTCCTGTACCGTTATACACATCCACCTTGTTCTTTTTCATCATCCCGGCTATACCGCTGCGAAGTGTTTCGAGCACATTATTCTTGTGTGCCTGTATCTTTTCCATATCAAAACCGATGCCGCTGCATGAAAGTCCTGCTTCACCGCAGTCTGACATTGATCTGTACAGCTCGCTGCTGTGCATTATGGTCTTAGTAGGTATGCATCCACGGTTCAGGCATGTCCCGCCCAGCTGTCTGTTCTCTATTATGGCAGTTTTCATGCCTTTTTTTGCTGCAGCAGCTGCTGAAACATATCCTCCAGGGCCTGCGCCTATAACGACCAGATCATATTTATTTCCCATTTGTATTATCTCCATATAAGATTTTACTGTCCTATGCAGTGCATCACACGTATTCCGTGATCATAGACTTCAGATCCGAAGCCACCGGTTCAGGAAAGCGTTCTGCAATGCATGACATGTCGTAAGCGGCATATCTGCAGCCAGGAAGCATATCTGCCAGTTCTTCCGCCCAGTCCGGATCCATGGAATCCGAAAAAACATTGGCGTTCTTTATGATGCCTTCATTGACATCCAGCTGCATATGTACATCGCCCCAGTCGAACCGCTTGCCGAATTCGTACTGGAAAGGTATGCGTCTGCCGTATTTCCATTCCCATGAAGAGAATTTCTCTTCGTTCTGCTTTATGACAATATCATTTAACCTTGCAGCGGGATAATCTTCCACTGCAAGGTCATAGATCTCACCAAAAGCCTGTTTCATTTTTTCTGAAATAAGTTCAACTGTGACGTCAGGATAAAACTCACAGATGTTCGCAACACGTGAGCGTACAGATTCCACTCCTTTTGATTTCAGTTTATCTGCCGATACATTCAGATATCTGGCCATCTGCTGCTTGTCGACATCTATCAGCAAAGTACCGTGGTGATAGCAGAAATCATCATGTTCATAGAAAGCATTCCCGGAAAACTTCCTGCCGTCTATAAGTGCATCGTTCCTGCCGCTCTTTTCCGCACTGAGACCAAGAAGCTGCATAGCACGTATTATCACCTGCATCTGACGATCGACGTCATAATTGCTTTTTCTGACGAGAAATGTGAAATTAAGATTTCCCATGTCGTGATATACTGCTCCGCCTCCTGAAAGCCGGCGGACAAGATATCCGCCGTCGCTTTCAAGCTGACTCACTTTACATTCTTTCCAGCAGTTCTGGTTTTTGCCGATAACAACTGTATTTCTGTTCTGCCAAAGATATAGTATACACTCATCACCGGCACAGTCATGCATGAGGAATTCCTCCATTGCAAGGTTTCTGTACGGGTATGTGTTGTCTGTCTGTAAAAACAGTGCTTTTTTTATCATATCAAACTACTCCGCAAAGTCAAATTTTATCACTGGCTTTCTTGCTGCTGTTACTTCATCCGGACGTCCTATCGACGCTTTCATCGGACTCTGGTGCAGCGATTCACCATCAGCTTTGGCTCTGTCGTAGATTTCTCTGAATGCAGCTACAGCTTCATCCAGCGTTTCTTTTGATTCTGTTTCTGTAGGTTCCACCATAAGCGCCTCATGTACGATAAGAGGGAAGTACATCGTAGGCGGATGGATACCGTAATCGAGAAGTGTCTTGGCTACATCAAGTGCAGAAACACCTGTCTCTTTCATCAGTTTGCCAAGATCCATAACGAACTCATGCATGCATGTTTCATCGTAAGCCATGTCGTATATGTCTCTGAGCTGGTTCATCATATAGTTGGCATTGAGCACTGCATTGCATGATGCTTCTTTAATGCCTTCACGTCCCAGCATAACAACATAAGTCAGTGCCTTGACAACAACAGAGAAGTTTCCGTAGAAAGCCTTTACATCGCCTACTGACGATTCAGGTTTTTCAAAATGAAGCTCATCATCTCCTGCGACTCTGAACCCCGGAAGGAACGGAATAAGGAAATCCTTGCATCCGCATGGACCGCTGCCCGGACCTCCGCCGCCGTGAGGCGTCGAGAATGTCTTGTGGAGGTTCAGATGCATAACGTCGAAGCCCATATCTCCAGGTCTTGCGATACCCATTACTGCGTTGAGGTTCGCACCGTCATAGTAGCAGAGACCGCCGGCCTTGTGGATGATATCAGTTATCTCAAGGATGTTCTTGTCGAACAGTCCGACAGTGTTAGGGTTAGTCAGCATCAGACCTGCAGTATCATCGCCTACAGCTTCACGAAGTGCGTCAAGATCAACACATCCGTCATCTGCTGAAGCCACATTTACTATAGTGAATCCACACATAGCTGCACTGGCAGGGTTTGTACCGTGAGCTGAGTCAGGTACGATTATCTTAGTACGTTTGCTGTCTCCTCGGCTTTCATGGTATGCCTTTATCAGCAGCAGGCCTGTGAATTCACCGTGAGCACCAGCTGCAGGCTGGAAAGTCATACCGTCCATACCTGTTATCTCACAGAAGCTCTTTTCTGCTTCTTTCAGAATTTCAAGACATCCCTGCACTGTTTTTTCAGGCTGGAGCGGGTGTACCCCTGCAAAGCCCGGAAGTGCTGCCATTTCTTCGTTGATTTTAGGGTTGTATTTCATTGTACATGAGCCCAGCGGATAGAATCCGTTGTTTACGCCATGTGTATGTTCTGCCAGTTCAGTATAATGACGGCTTATATCATTTTCTGAAAGTTCCGGGAGGTTGAGAACTGTCTCACGCTGGAAGCCTGTAAGCTCTACCTCAGGTACATCGCACTCAGGCAGTATCGAGCATTCGCGCTCAGGCATGCTTCTTTCAAATACCAGTTTCATTATTTACACACCTCCTTCAGCACTTTTACGAGCTCGTCTATATCAGCCTTAGTGTTCTTTTCTGTCGTGCACCACAGTATTTCATCGCTGCTGAGAGCAAGACCTCCCAGGATGCCATGCTTTTCAAGAGCATCAAGGATCTCAGATGCATCTGCCGGTGTCTTTGTCACGAACTCATTGAAGAACGGTTTGTCGTACTTAGGTGCAAAACCTGCCGCTTCGAGCTCTTTCTGCAGATAGTGAGCCTTTGAAGTGCTCAGAGTTGCAGCTTTAGCAAGACCTGATCTTCCCATGACTGTCAGATATATACCTGCTGTCAGTGCACATAAAGCCTGGTTTGAACAGATGTTGCTGCTTGCTTTTTCTCTTCTTATGTGCTGCTCTCTCGCCTGCAGAGTGAGTACGAAAGCTCTGTTGCCTGCATCGTCCGCAGTCTCTCCGACGATACGTCCCGGAAGCTTTCTCATCATTTTTGAAGTGGCTGTCATGAAACCGAGGTAAGGACCTCCGTATGACAGTGGCATTCCCAAAGGCTGTCCTTCGCCTACTGCGATATCTGCACCGTATTCTGCAGGTGTCTTTATGATAGCCAGTGCAACAGGGTTGGAACCGATGATGTATTTTGCCTTTGTATCATGCACGATACCGCCAAGTTCACTGTAATCTTCAAGTATACCGAAATAATTTGGCTGCTGTACATAGAAGCAGGCTGCATCATCAGTGAGCGCAGCTTTGAGAGCTTCTGTATCTGTAACGCCGTCTTTCTCCGGTACGATCTCTACAGTCATGCCGTTACCGAAACAGTATGTCTTCACTACGCTGATGACCTGCGGATTAGTCGTTGCCGAAAGGAGCACCTTGTTATGTTTCTTGTCTCTGCACATTGCTGCGGCCTCTGCAGCTGCAGTTGCGCCGTCATAAACCGATGCATTCGAGGCATCCATTCCTGTGAGTTCGCACATCATAGTCTGATATTCGAATATAGACTGCAGTATACCCTGGCTTATCTCTGCCTGATACGGTGTGTACGCAGTGACGAATTCTTCTTTTGATGCAATACGCTTTACTGCAGCCGGGATGTAGTGGTCGTATGCACCTGCTCCTCTGAATATGCTTTTGAAAACAGTATTCTTAGCTGCTGTCTCTTCGATCTTTCTTCCGGCTTCCATCTCTGAAAGTCCCTCCGGAAGATCCAGGCCGTCTTTTAACTTTACTTCTTCAGGTATGCCTGAAAAGAGATCATCGAAAGATTTTTTTCCGATGCTTTCCAGCATTTCCTGCTGTTCTTTTTCAGTAGATACTACGAATCTGCCCATCCTAAGCCTCCGCTTCCTCTGCTATGAATTTCTCGTATGCGTCAGCGTCCATTGTTTCTTCTTTTTCTGATACATTTTCTACTTTTATGAGCCATGCATCATAAGGAGCCTCATTGATGAGCGCCGGATTGTCGATGAGTTCTTCGTTTACTGCTGCTACTGTTCCTTCAACTGGCGAGAATATGTCTGATACAGCCTTTACAGACTCAACGTCAGCGAAAGCATCTCCGATCGAAACGTCATCGCCTTCTTCTGGCAGATTAACGAAAACGATGTCGCCAAGTGCATCCTGTGCATAGTCTGAAATACCTACGACTACTACATCGCCTTCTTCTTTTATCCATTCGTGTGATTTAACGTACTTTAATTCTTTTGGATATTCCATTTCTGTTTCCTCCTGATATTACCGGTTAAGGTTTGATCTATAAATTACTCGCAACAACTTGTGTTATCTTTTGTAGAACTGTGATTTTACGATTTCTGCTGTGATACGTCTTCCTCTTACTTCAACTTCAACAACAGATCCCAGTTCGCTGTACTTCTTGTCTATGATAGCCATAGCTACCGGATATCCCAGATGCGGAGCGTGTGTTCCTGATGTAGTATATCCTATCTTTACATCGCCTGAATATACATCTGAGTTTTCACGGACGATACCTCTGCCTGTGACTTTGAGTCCTACACGTTTGATAGTTGGTGTTCCTTTGGCTTCCAGAGCTGCTTTTCCGATGAAATCATCTTTGTCCATTTTAACGAATATACCAAGACCTGTTTCTCTCGGAGATATATCATCATTCATCTCATGTCCGTAGAGCGGCATTCCTGCTTCAAGTCTCAGCGTATCTCTTGCACCAAGACCGCATGGGATAAGACCGTCTGCAGCACCTTCCTTGAGAAGGAGATCCCATAATGCCGGTGCATCTGCTGATTTGCAGTAAAATTCGAAGCCGTCTTCACCAGTATATCCTGTTCTTGAAACGATACAGTCTATGCCGCCTACTTTGCCATCGAAAACAGCACTGTAGTATGCTTCCGGTATCGAATCCTTGTCTGCAATGCGTTCAAGGATAGCCTGGGCCTTAGGGCCCTGGAGTGCGATCTGTGCATATTCATCTGAATGATCTTCGATAACTGCATCTCCCAGTTCGTGTTCTTTCATCCATTTGAAGTCCTTTTCCCTGTTTGCTGCATTGACAACAATAAGATATTCTTCATCGTTCTTCTTGTAAACGATCAGGTCGTCAACGACACCGCCTCTGTCATTACACATAGGGCTGTATCTTGCCTGTCCGTCATACATACCACTGAATTCATTTGTCAGAAGCATATTGACACATTTCAGAGCGTCTTTGCCTTTGCAGATTATCTCTCCCATATGGGAAACATCAAACAGACCGCAGGCTTCTCTTACTGCCTTGTGTTCTGCTATGACGCCTGCCTTGTACTGTACCGGAAGCAGATATCCTGCGAAAGGTACTATCTTGCCTCCTGCTTCAACATGCTTTTCATACAATGGTGTCTTTCTTTCCATACTTTCCTCCTCACCTTTTCGCTGGCGGCGACCCTGTAATTCAAGTATCCATCCCAATCATCTCCTGCAAAAATCTGTTTTCGCTGAACATATATCAGAAACAGACTTTTTGATACGCCGGAAACACCTCCGGATGACATATTCCCTTTGTTATAAAAAAACAGAATCCTGCGCACAATAATAAAATTGTCGTTGATTCTGTCCCTTTACCTGATAGCTTCACTGCTCACACTGGCAGCACAGTGAAGGCTACCGCAACAGTTTGCTTCTTCGGTGATGCAGTAAATGCATTCTCTCCAAAACTGTATCCGTTTACTATCCTTGTGCCTGAAAGCTTCGATATATCAATGACAAAATGATGTATGTTTCTTCTTCGGCCGGACACACATGATGTATTTTACTCGCAAGTCAAGCCTGTGGTCCATCTCTAGCAAACTTCATCTACATTATTCTTTTGAGTCAATAATATTTTACTACAAAAAACAGGATATGTGTATATATTTTTAGTTTAAAACGATATTATGGGCGAAAAAATACAGCCGGACTTACGTTGTCCAGCTGTATTTTGTATGATCTTAAGATATTTTTAGATTTCCAGTGCTTCTGCAGGGCACGCCTTTACACATACTCCGCATCCTATGCACTTGTCCTTGTCAAGCTGCCAGTCTTCTACATCTGCTATGATAGCTTCTGCAGGACACGCATTCTCACATGCTCTGCAGTATACACACTCGGCAGCATCGAGTTTCGGATATACAGGATCTGCAGGTTTCGCAGGTTTTGCCGTCTTCGTATCTGATGACGATCCTCCGAAAGAAAGACACTTCTTAGGGCACTTGCTGAGACATGCTCCACACTTGATACATGTATCTTCATCAACTTCCCAGATCTTTTCTTTTCTGTCGACTTTGAGTGCATCAACAGGACATGTCTTTGCACAAAGTCCGCAGAATACACAAACATCCTTGTCGCATGCCAGTGGTTCGTCACCGCCGGAACCGCCGCGGTCACCGTCTGCCGGTGCATCTTCGACGTCTCCGAACAAAAGACACTTTTTAGGACACTTGTCGATACATGCTCCGCACTTGACGCACGCATCCGTATCGACTTCCCATGTCTTAGTTTTTCTGTCAACAGTGAGAGCGTCTGCAGGACACGTCTTTGCACAAAGTCCGCAGAATACACATTCTGACTTTTTGCATGCAAGATCTGCATCCGCTGAAGAATCATCCTGGCTTCCACCGCCGCCTTTGACCTCGATATCGTATGTATCAACGACCTTCACTGAATCAGGTTCTGTATATTTCTGTTCCATCGCAAGACAGCTCTTAGGGCATTCGGCAACGCAGTAACCGCACTGGATACACTGCATCCTTTCGATTTCCCATTTTCCTGCTTTACGATCAACTTTTATAGCATTTGCCGGACATTTCTTGTCGCATATGCCACAGAGGATACAGCTGTCAGTATCGATGCCGATAGCACCTCTGGTTCTCTCCTGCCATTCTCTTTCAAATACAGGATACATCAGTGTAGCAGGCTTGTTGAACAAACTTTTCATTACTGTTTTTGCAAATTTAAAAGCTCCCATCTGCCCACCTACCTTTCTGTACAGCTGATACAAGGGTCGATCGTGAGTATGAGGATAGGCACATCTGCCAGATCGCAACCCTGAAGAGTTTTAACTAATGCAGGTATATTCATGTTGGTCGGAGTCCTTACACGCATTCTCTTCAGGAACTTTGAACCTGCTCCCTTTGCATAGTAGAATGCTTCGCCTCTCGGCTGCTCTATCCTTGTGATGAATTCTCCGTCAACATTGCCTTTGACATTGACGCTTACAGGACCGTCAGGTATCTTGGCTACAGCCTGTGATATAAGGTCTATGGACTGGAATATCTCACCGATCCTGACTTTGCATCTTGCATAACAGTCGCCTGCTTCTTCGATCACCGGCTCGAAATCGAGCTGGTCATATACTCCGTTACCGCTGGTAAGTCTCATATCCTGTACTACACCGGATCCTCTCGCAACAGGACCTACTGCACAGAGTTCTTCAGCGTCTTTCTTTGAAAGTACGCCCACTCCGCACATTCTGTTCTTGACTGAAGAATCCTCGATGAATACTTTTGTGATTTCCTGTATTTCTCCCTTGAGACCATTGAGTATATCAACTATCTCGCCAAGGGTTTCATTGTCTATATCCTTACGCATTCCGCCGACTTTACAGATTGAGAATATTACTCTGCCACCTGTGGTCTTTTCAAGGATATCGAGAATAGTTTCTCTTATCCTCCAGCAGTGCATGAACAGACTTTCGAATCCGAATCCGTCTGCCAGAAGTCCCAGCCAGAGCATATGGCTGTGAAGTCTTGAAAGTTCTTCAAGTATAGTTCTGAGATATTCAGCTCTTTCAGGTACTTTTACATCCATAGCACCTTCAACAGCTGCACAGTATCCCCAGCCGTGTCCGAAGCTGCAGATTCCGCATATACGTTCGATGACATAAGCCATCTGATTATAATCCCTTGTTTCCACCAGCTTTTCAAGACCTCTGTGGATGAATCCGATAGAAGGTATTGCCTCTACGACTGTTTCATCTTCTACTACCAGGTCAAGATGCACCGGTTCCGGAAGTACCGGATGCTGTGGTCCGAAAGGAATGATTGTTCTTTTACCCATAAAATTCTCACCTTCCTTTCTTATTTGTTAGGGTTCCATGGAGTAGGTTCTGCAACCTTGAAGAATTTACCTTCATAGTCAAGAGCCATATGTGCAAACTTGATTCCAAACAGATCGTGCATTTCATTTTCATAAATGAACGCCGGCCAGAAATCACCTGTTATACTCTCGACCTGCTCTCCCTGTGATACCGTTAATCTTAAATTGGTAAGCATATGGTCTTTATCGAATGAATAGATTATTTCAAAATGCTTTTCATCCATCGTTGTAGCACAAGCCTGTGCAAATCTGTATCCCTTTGCCTTGAGATCCTTTACTTTCGTAAGGAGCTGGGAAGAATCGACCGGTAAGAATTTCTGCTTGACATTTACTTTTACGCTGTCTGCCATTATTTTTCCCCTCCTTCAGTATTTTCTGCTGCGGCTGGTATTCCTTTGACCATGTTGTCACGCTTCTGCTGAAGAACAGCAAGCCCTTTGACAACACCGTCTATTATAGCTTCAGGTCTTGCAGCACATCCCGGAACATATACGTCCACAGGGATAACAGTGTCTACGCCTCCAAGTATATTATAGCAGTCTTTGAATACACCGCCTGAGCATGCACATATACCTACGGCAACGACTACCTTCGGTTCAGGCATCTGCTCATATGTCTGTCTTACGACATCTTTGTTCTGTTCGTTCACAGAACCTGTTACAAGAAAAATATCTGCGTGTTTAGGGTTTCCAGTATTTATGATACCGAATCTCTCCACATCGTACATCGGTGTAAGACATGCCAGAACTTCTATATCACATCCATTGCAGCTGGAACCATCATAATGTATTAGCCATGGTGACTTTGTTATATATGACATTTTACACCTCCTTAAATGATATACAGTACGAATATATTTACCATGCCGAGAATGATTGAAACGATCCACGCCGATTTGAACGCAAACTGCCACTTCATTCTTGCAAAGCAGTTGTCAATGAGTATTTCGAAGAAATATGTCAGCAGACATACTATCACACCAATAACATATCCCAGTACAGTTCCGTTCGCAAAGAACAGGAATACGAAACCGAGAAGGAATATATTCTCGTACCAGTGTGAGATCTCGATGAATCCCAGTGTCCTGCCGGCAAATTCAGTAGTAAGACCTTTAACGAGTTCCTGATGCGCATGGTGCGACATGCTCAGGTCGAAAGGCGATTTTCTGAATTTGATAGTCAGTATATACAGGAATCCGAAGAATATCCCGATGAGATGCAGGAACGGCATCGATGAGCCTGTCACTATATCTCTTACTGAGAAACTTCCTGTGTACATATAGAATCCTACGATAGTCATAAGCACCATAGGTTCATATGCCATCATCTGCAGAAGTTCACGCTCTGCACCTATCTCAGCATACGGCGAGTTTGACGAGTATGCTGCGATGATAAGGAATGCACTTGCCAGCGTCAGCGTGAATATCACCAGAAGCATATCTCCTCCGGCAAAGAACAGTGCACCTGAAACGATAACGAACAGAACGAATATCATTACATAAAAGTCCTGTACATTCGTAACAGTTATCCTTTCCTTTTCGAACAGCTTGAATACATCATAGAACGGCTGCAGGAGGGAAGGACCCTTTCTGCCCTGCATCCTTGCTGATATCTTGCGGTCGAAACCTGCAAGCAGTCCGCCTGCAAACGGTGCCAGGATAAGGTATGCAACAACTGATATTACAATTTTAATAATCATTTATGAAGCACCTCCTAACAATGCGATAAGCGAACCTATCATTAAACCGATTCCCATGATCAGCATCACTATCGTAAGTACAGCTCCGATCAGGTTCATCTTCTTTTCACCAAAGTATTTTTCCATGTGCCAATTTCTGAGACTGAACTGTACATCCTTCTGCATAGATCCCACGAATGTCCTGTTGTCTCCCTCATTCACACCTGAAAGGTAAATAGGAACGACCTTCTTCTTTGTCTTTCCGAAGAAGAGACCTGCAAGAACAACGATAGCAGCTACCATGATGCACATGATTATCATATTATCAGATGACATGATCGCAGCTGATGTTCCTCCGAATACTGTTTCGAGATAAGGAACCAGTACATATATGGAGATCAGCGGGAAGATAAGACATACCAGTATAGTCATAACAACGAGAGTTCCCTGCACGAACCACTCTTCTTTATGTACATTTTCCTGGATGTTTTTCTCGCCTGCAACTATAGCAGAAAGTTTACCCATCCACTTGATCCAGTAGAATGCTGTCACTGCACTTCCGAAGCAGATTATACCTACCAGAATGATATTTCCCGAATCAACGAAGGCAGTCATTGCAGCCCACTTTGATATAAGCATTCCGAAAGGTGCCAGGAACATGCCTGCTATACCTATCATCATGAACATGGCCAGTCTCGGCATCCTTACGAAGAGACCATCCATATCCTCGATGTCTCTGCTTCCGATGTTGTGCTCAGCTGTGCCGACACACAGGAAGAGAAGTGATTTAGTAACTGCGTGGAATATGATGAGCATGATACCAGCCCATACAGCCTCAGCTGTGCCTATACCTCCGCATGTTACGATAAGTCCAAGGTTTGCGATAGTCGAATATGCCAGTACTCTCTTGGCATTGCTCTGCGATACTGCTGCAAATGTAGCAAGCAGGAAAGTTATGCCTCCGACCATCATAGTCATGATGCCTGCCATGTTGCCCATTCCAAGAACAGGAGCAAGCTTGATTATCATGAATACGCCGGCCTTTACCATTGTTGATGAATGGAGAAGTGCCGATGTAGGCGTAGGTGCCACCATAGCGCCGAGAAGCCAGCTGTTGAACGGCATCTGTGCAGCCTTTGTGATACCTGCGAATGCAAAGAATGCAGCAGGGATAGCTATAACGCCTCCGTATACACTGCCCATTGCCAGCATAGTGCTGAATTCAAGAGTACCGAATACACTTCCCAGTATAACGATACCAACTGCGAAACCAAGTCCGCCCAGCAGGTTCATTATCAGTGCTCTGAATGAATTGTTTATCGCTTCGCCGGTCTTCGTGAATCCGATGAGCCAGAACGATGACAGACTTGTTATCTCCCAGAAGAAGTACATCCATATGATATTATTGGATGTTACAAGTCCCACCATAGCTCCCAGGAACAGGAACATTACGAAGAAGAACCACGGTCTTCTGTCCTTCTGGTC
>CAKQUI010000042.1 GCA_934277495.1 uncultured Clostridia bacterium
GTGCCCGACGGGGCTATCGCAGATGTATGGCAGCAGCTTCGTGATCTTCCGATAAAAAATAAAAATATATGTCATTGCAGCGGTTCGATATCATCGACCGTTTTTTTTGATGCAGAGGACAAAGGCGCATACGCCTGCTCGGTGCATCCCATATATGCTATAAGTGACAGATACAAGTCCTGGAAAGGCTTGAGCGACGCCGTATTTTCGGTGGAGGGGAGTCCGCAGTGCCGTGACATGATAAAAGCTGTACTTGAAAGTCTGGGAAATGAAGCAGTAGTCATAGACGGCAGCAAAAAGAGCCTTTATCACTGCGGAGCAGTCGTGGTGAGCAACCACATGGCTGCGCTGGCAGATACAGGGATAAAGATGCTGGAGGAGTGTGGCTTTTCCCGGGAAACAGCATCAAGAGCACTGGCACCGCTGATAACCGGCAATGCACAGGCGATAGCGTCACAGGGTCCTGAAAAAGCGCTGACAGGCCCCGTGGAGCGGGGAGACTGCATTACGGTAAGGAAACACCTTGATGTGCTGGAAGGACAGACGAAAGAACTTTACAGGATGCTGTCGGATATACTGGTGGACATAGCAGAAAGGAAACACCCCGGCAGGAACTATGATGAAATGAAAAAGGAGCTGCAGAAATGAAAAATACAGTATCTACAGTAAAAAAACAGAAAGAGACCGGCGAAAAGATAACGATGCTCACAGCATATGATTATTCTACAGCCAAACTGATGGATGAGTCAGGTATAGATATGATTCTGGTGGGAGATTCACTTGGAATGGTGATGCTGGGATATGAAGATACGGTCTCGGTAACTATGGAGGACATGATACACCATACAGCAGCAGTGTCAAGAGGCACGAAGAACGCCATGGTGGTGGCAGATATGCCGTTCATGTCATATCAGACGTCTGTATATGATGCAGTAGTCAATGCCGGAAGGCTGATGCAGCTTGGAAGGTGTCATGCTGTAAAGCTGGAAGGAGGCAGATCCATGTGTCCCCAGATAAAAGCCATTACAGAGGCTTCGATACCAGTAGTGGCGCATATCGGTCTTACACCGCAGTCCGTCAATGCCATAGGCGGATTCAAGGTACAGGGCAGATCAGAAGAAGCAGCAAGGAAGCTGATAGACGAAGCGAAAGCGGTAGAGGAAGCCGGTGCTTTTGCTGTAGTTCTGGAATGTGTACCTGCAAAGCTGGCAGAGATCATCACCAGGACTATAAGCATACCGACTATCGGCATAGGTGCCGGAGCAGGATGCGACGGACAGGTGCTGGTATATCAGGACATGCTGGCACTGTTCTCTGACTTCAAGCCTAAATTCGTCAAGCATTTTGCAGATGTCGGCAGTGTCATGAAGGAAGGCTTCAAGGCGTATATAAATGAAGTCAGGGCAGGGACGTTCCCTGCAGAGGAACATAATTTCAGCATAGATGAAGATGTTATAAATAAATTATACTGATAAATAAAATATATTGAACAGAGGTAAAGAACATTATGAAAATCGTAAAAACTATCGAAGAAGTCAGAGCAGAAGTCAGAGCATGGAGAAAGGAGGGACTGACAGTAGGTCTGGTACCGACTATGGGCTTCCTTCATGAAGGACACCGCAGCCTTATCGAAAGAGCTGTATCAGAAAACGACAGGGTCGTGGTAAGCGACTTCGTCAATCCGACACAGTTCGGCGAAGGCGAGGACCTTGAGGCATATCCGAGAGATATCGACAGGGATGCTGCACTCTGCAGCGAAGCCGGTGCTGCACTGATATTCAATCCTGAAGTCAGTGAGATGTACGCTGACGGAGCATGCACTATGGTGGACATGCAGGGCGAGATGACAACAGGTCTCTGTGGCAAAACAAGACCTATACACTTCAGAGGAGTATGTACAGTAGTATCTAAGCTGTTCAACATAGTTACGCCGGACAGGGCATACTTCGGACAGAAGGACGCACAGCAGCTGTCCGTGATAAAGCGTATGGTCAAAGACCTCAACTTCGGTATAGAGATCGTAGGCTGCCCTATAGTGCGTGAACCTGACGGACTGGCAAAGAGCTCAAGAAACACATATCTGAATGAAGAAGAACGTCAGGCTGCCCTGGTGCTCAGCAAAGCCGTTAAAAAGGGACAGGAGATGATATCAGCAGGTGAGAAGGACCTGGACAAGGTGACTGCAGAAATGAAAGCTCTGATATCAGCAGAACCTCTTGCCAGGATAGATTATGTAGAAGCAGTGGATGCAGAAACCATAAAACCTGTCAGCAGTACAGATGACTGCAGCCAGCTTCTGGTAGCAATGGCAGTGTATGTAGGAAAGACAAGGCTGATAGACAACTTCATGATTTAGTCTTCGCAGCATATATCCGTAAATACGAAAGAGACCATCATTCATTCTGATGAGGTCTCTTTTTTCTTTGCTGATATATTTCCGGAGCTCGCTCCAACCTACTGTGTTCGCTGCTGTTCGTTCTGTTATGCGGATCGCCGGTGGTTATGCTGGAAGAGAGCTGGTATTACCGGCACAGTCCTTCTAAAAACAGCGGCATGATCATCTGCGCATGCTGGCACAGGGAGTAGTTCCCTCCGGATATGCACCATTCGTACATCAGGCCACGTTCGAACATGGCGTAGGCCCGGGTGATATCGTTTATGGACAGATTTTCCTTAAAGAGATCCTGATCCTTTCCTTCGATAGTGATCTGACGCAGGAGCTTGTAGTATGTCCGGTTGGTATTCAGTAGATGACGCTCGCCGCTGGTGGTCAGCTGCGTTGCGAACAGCTGGCTCAGAAGCTCTACCGAAACAGTATTTTCGATCATCAGGAAAAGTTCCTGATTTATATATTTCAGTTTCTCGACAGGAGACAGCAGCGGATCCATGTTTTTTTCAAGTTCTGCGTATTTGTCATCGAACAGATAGGAAAGAGATGTGAGCAGCGAGTCTTTCCCGTCAAAATAGTGATAGAACGATCCACGGGACGTGCCGGACGCCTCCACGATCTCTTCGATGGTCGTGTTATCATAACCCTGCTGGTAGAACAGCTTCCATGCAGCAGAGACGATCTTTCCTCTTGTGTTTCTTGCGTTTTTTTTCATTTTATGTAAAAATCCCCCGATATTTTTCTGTTTCGTTTTTTATATCTAATAATGACTGGAGTATATTCTATTATAAAAACATTGAAATTTCAATGGATTTTTCAAATAATATATGATTTTATATATAAAAATATACAGACTGTGTTCTGTGTTTCGTTCTAGTCATGATTATGGTATACTGTTTTAGCGATTTTTAAATATATAATAACGTTCAATACACAACAGAAAAGGAGATTTTATAACATGAACGGAGAAATATTTGCCTTTATCGTATATTTCATTGCGATAGTAGGCGTAGGAATTTATTTTTTCTTTAAAGAAAAAGGCGAAGAGTCCCAGTCAAGCTTCTTCCTTGGCGGAAGACAGATGGGACCATGGGTAGCGGCAATGTCGGCGCAGGCGTCGGACATGTCTGCATGGCTTCTGATGGGACTTCCGGGAAGCATCATGGCCTTTGGCTTCGGCCAGATGTGGATAGGTATAGGACTGGGGCTTGGCACAGCGGCCAACTGGATATTCGTCGCAAAGCGTCTGAGAAAGTTCTCAAGCGCTGCTGGCGACGCCATCACGGTACCGCAGTATCTGGGCAACAGATTCATGGCGAAGAGCAATACGCTGCAGGTGATCTGTGCGGTCATTTTTTTCGTATGCTTTACGATATATGTAGCATCTGCTTATGTGGCAGGAGCGTCGGTGTTCACAACGATATTCCCTTCGCTGGATTCACAGACAGCAATGATGATCTTTGCGCTGGCAATGCTGCTGATCACATTCTTCGGCGGATTCAAGGCGGTATGCTGGACTGACTTCTTCCAGGGGCTTTTGATGTTCGCAGCTCTGATGGCGGTGCCTATCGTGATAGTCATCACAAAGGATCTTGATACATCTGCACTTTCTGCGCTCTATACATATCAGGATGCTGCCAGCGGACAAATGGTGGAATGCAGCTTCGGCAGCGGCGTATTCGACGCTTCATGGCAGGAGATAATCACAGGTCTGTCCTGGGGTCTTGGCTACTTTGGTATGCCGCACATTCTTGTAAGGTTCATGTCCATCGAAAAGCCTTCCATGGTAAAAAAGAGTGCGACTGTAGCGATCGTATGGGTCATCTGCGCACTGGGATGCACATGTCTCATCGCATATTTCGGCAGGATGTTCCTGGCAGAAGAACTGCTGACGGTGGGTGCACAGAAGATGGTATTCATCACCTTTGCGAGAAAACTGTTCCCAAGCTTCATAGCAGGCGTCCTCATGGCGGCTATCATAGCAGCATCCATGTCCACGGCAGACTCCCAGCTGCTGGTAGCGTCAAGCTCATTCACATCGGATATCTACAAACCGATCCTCAGAAAAGAAGCCAGTGAAAAGGAGCTTCTGTGGGTAGGAAGACTGATCGTAGTGATCGTAGCGGTAATAGCATTCTTCATCGCATCCAGCAAAGGTTCCGGTGCACAGGCCATCATGAATCTGGTAGAAAATGCATGGGCAGGCTTCGGCTCGTCCTTCGGACCGGTCATCCTGCTGTCACTGTTCTGGAGAAGATTTACATATAAAGGTGCTATTGCAGGTGTTCTTGGTGGTGCGGTCGTGGATGTTCTGTGGCTCAACTTCCTGTCGGAATCCACAGGAATTTACGAACTGTTCCCAGGCTTCATAGCAGGTTTGATCTGCTCCTTCATCGTTACTCTGATCGACAAGGCTCCGTCAGCAGAGATCACAGATCTGTTTGACAGAGCAATGAATGAAGCTGACGAATAAAGACACAGGTATTTGTACCCGGTGCATTAATGATGTTACGGGTGCAAAAGAGTAAATATCGTAGTTATTGATTCGATATGATCCGGGATTTGAAGCACTCTTAGCAAGCTGGCAGGATATCAAAGAAAAATATAATATTTCGATCACGTAAGCAGCCTTAAAAAAGGTATGAAAAAAGAGAGTCGCAAGGTAATATATCATAAACCTTGTTTCGACTCTCTTGTTTTTTTGCTGCAAGTGCGAGGCAGCATACAGGTATTATCACAAAGTATATTGGATCTCATGATGATATGAGAATATATATGGAAAACTATCTGCCGCATCTGCGGGGCACAGAACCCACTGCAGGGCACAAATGTGTCATGATATCATAAGATATCTTAGTCCTGCGATCTGCGGAACATCACTATGCGGTATATCACGATAGCCAGTCCTGCGGTCATCATAGCCAGTCCTGCGAGTATATAGATGAATATACCAGGGCTTCCGGCTGATGGGAGATTATCGCAGCTGTAGTTGTAAAGTCTGTACTGTGCATTCTTGTCCTGTTTTTCGAATGCAGGGACTTTATCTCCTATGGCTGTTATCACAGGTTCCACAGGATCGGTGCTGGTATCGAATTTAAGCTCCCACTGACCTGACGGAGGCTTGTATCCATCAGGGGTGATGTATTCCACAAGACGGTATGTAGCTTTGGCGTTGAGCTTTGAGAAGCTCACGCTGCCGCTGCTGCTCTTTGAAGTGTCTGTTGACACCAGCTCCCAGCAGTCTTTGCTTATCTCAGGAAGTTCGCCTTTCGAATCCACCTGAAGTATCTCGGAGTGGTGATATGTATGTGTTTCATCAGTACATTTCAGCCTGAACAGTGCGAATCCGGCGCCTCCCAGCGGAGCTTTGCTGGAATCAGACTTGATGAAGTTGAAATCCTCTGTGCCGCCGGTATATTTGTTCACTATCTTCGTGACAGGCGCTGTGCTGCCGTCATTTTTCGTTATGGTAGCTATACCGCCCTTTACTACGACTTTATAGACCATATCATCCAGTGCGTAGTATTTCGGGGCTTCAGTTTCTTTGATATAGTATGTACCACCGCTTCGCTGTGGGAACATCACGAAGCCGTCCTTGCCTGACACAGCTGTGTCCAAAAGCTTGTCCTCGCTGCAGGATGCATCGGAGTAAAGCCCGAATTTCGCACCGGTGACAGGGTCGTTGGCTTCGTCTACTTTACTGAAACTGATGATGCCTTTGTTTTTGACATTGTTTATCTTAAGCAGTATATTATCAGCGTAGTGCCATTCACCGTCAGCGTCATACCATGTGGCGTATTTCTGATAGTCGCCGTCGTCGCCTTCACGGTAGAGAGGCGTGTCGCTTGTCACGATATAGTCCTCATAACCATCTTCGTCAGTGTTCGGGTCATATGACGTGGAGCCTATCTTCGACTCCTTCAATGTATATTCAGCCAGCTCGCCGTCGATATAAAGCGGCAGGTCTTTCCATTCGTACTGCCAGTTGTTATCTTCATTGAGCACCTGTGTGTATAAAGGATCGTTTATCTTGGCGCCGTTTCGCCACAGCTCCATGGTGACCGGTTCTTTTTCTTCACCATCGGATACATTCCAGTTCTTGACTGCTTTGACTGATGTCAGCAGCTTGGAACGATTCTTTATAGTAAGTACAGAAGTACCGGTGCCTTCCAGCCAGGATTCTTTGGAACTTATAGTAGAATCGGTCACTTCTTCGGCTGTTTCGATGGTACCGTCATCTGTTATGGTCAATTTGATCTGTTTAGGTCCATCATATCCCAGCGGTACATTCTCTTTAAGGATGTACTCTTCCTTTTGATTGTCATCACCGAAGATCCCAAGTTTGACGAAGAACATGCCGCTGCTGTCTGTTGTTATCATATTGTCAAGAACACGTTCAGTGTAACCGTCTTTCTCTGCATTTGTATCTGTGGAATATTCGCTTGTTCCAGGCTTTCTGTACAGCAGCAGATCATCTCCGCTGGCAAGGCTGAGTTTGAACGAAACATTTTTGAGCCCATTGCCGGTTATGGAGTCTACTTTGGAAACTGTGACAAGTCCAGCCTGTACATAAATGTTTTTCAGCGCTACTGTCTGATACGATTTTGCCGGCACATCGCTTGGGTATGCCTCTGTAGTTACAGAAACTCCTTCATTATCGGAATAGAGACGCCAGCCGTTGGTCTCATCGGATGAGTTGGAGATGGAGTATCCGTTGGTATGGTTCCATTTGTCTGTATCCAGCATATAATTTTTTTCTTTTATCAGATATGTTCGCTCCTGTCTTGCAGTCAGTATCCATGTATAGGTATCAGAGCTTTCGTCATATGATGTATATCCTGTCTTTTTATCGTCGGTCTCACTGCCTGCAGGGTCCAGGGAAAGCTCGTAGTCCGAGACTGATTTTCCGCTTTCTTCGTGGGTCACTGATATGCCGAACCCGTTGTCCTTGACAGTCTTTATAGCCTCGCTGTCACCGGCGAAAGATTTTGTTATTGTGATCTTTCCTTCTTTTGCAACGAGTACGCCGTCTACATGCCATCCATCGGAGTGCTCATATTTCAGTACATACCAGCGTACCGTGAAGTATTCGGAGGTGATCCTTTCGTTAGGTATCTTCTTGCCATCCAGCGTTATGGTGTATGAGCCCTCCCTGATATGAGCAAGGACTTCCTCGTCGGAAGGCATCTGCTCCACCATGACGCCATACTGGAGAGGTTCTCTGCTGGACGCACGTATCTTGCTGTCGACTTCATAGGCATCGCTACCGGCATTGGGAGGAGCGATCAGCTGATAGTCTCCGGTCCCGGGGACATTATCGGTATTGATTGCACGTGTAGTGAATATGGAATCCGTGAACTTGTCGCTATGCACAGTGACGAAGCCGTCGCTGAGATTATCAGAGATCTCGCAGTCCAGGTTGACATAGAAATTGACGGAGCCTACTCTCGCCTTGCTGTCTGTTGCTTTCCAGACTGCCGTGAGGGCGACTTCATTTGAATCGTCGGCATATTTTTCAAGTTCGCTGGCAGGGATCACATCTCCTGCCTGGTAGACAGTATCGCTGCTGCCGATCCTCCATCCTGTAAAAGTATATGCGAACCGGCGGTTTTTAGTGCTGCTGGTATCTCCGGACAGAGCAGATATTGCTATATCGTCGTCTACATCCAGAGCTACATAAGGCAGCTCCAGTGTGATCCGTTCGTCATAGTATTGTGTTTTATTTTTGACTGTTCCGTCCTTATACACTTTCTGAGCAGGCGCAGCAAACTGTCCCAGTTTGGTCAGAGACTGCTGCAGACCGGCATTGTATACTACTGTAGGAAGACCGGATGTCGTGTATACTCTGACGGGGCAGCTGATGTTTTTTATGGATACAGTGACAGTATCGCTGGAGTCATCGGTTTTAATATCAAGGTTGAGATAATTTCCGGTGTTGCCGTCGACAATTTTATATCTGTTAGGGTCTTTCAGCTTCGGCAATGTTATCTCTTTGCTGCTACCTGAAAAAAGCATCATGTTGCCTGGAAGCGTTTTGCCGACAGGCAGAAGCCCCTTGGTATCGGAGAATTTCACAGTATAAAATGAATTCTCGCTGAGCATTGTCTCGTCGTAGCTCTTTTTAGACTGATCGAAGTATGAATCGGAGCCTTGTTTGTTTGCAGGAAGATAGTACAGTGATATTATCTTCCTGTGGCTGAGGGGTATGTCATAGCCTCCGCTGCTGTTTTTCTCAGGAGCCATGTCTGCCCATATCAGATTCGCATTATCTCCGCTGTCAGTGTGAGGGAAAAGTCTGCTGCCATCATATCCGCTGGCTTTGAAACCGTATCCTCCATATATATTTTCAAGTTCATCTGATGTGACATAAAAACGTTCTTTGCCGGATTCGTTGCCGAACTTTTTCGTTGCCGTGGTTGTATATGTCCTGACTGTATTCCACTGGCCGTCTACAGCAACGTAGCATGTTATAACTGCTTCGTCCGGCTTGTAGGTGGATATCAGTATCGGGCAGCTGATCTTGTCTATTTTTATCGTAACTGTTTTTTTGTCTTTGTCTATCGTCTGAGGCAGATCCAGAGTGTTTTTGCTGCTGGCGTTCGCTGCCATGTAGCTGATGCCCTCCGCATAAGGCAGCACGATTTCACGGGACGAGCCGGAAAGCATGTAGCTTTTCTCAGGAAGTTTAGCCTTATCTGCATCAGAAAGATAACCGTTGTCTTCTGCTGCCACAGAATAGAAGGAGTTTTTCTTGTTGATGTTAAGATTATCGGAGTTGTCTTTCTGGAACTTTGTTACAGTCTTGCCTGCTGAAGTGACGGGGCCGTTAGGAAGATAGTAGAGATATGTCTTGTCACGGTTATCCCTGTTCTGACCCAGCGGGATTATATAGTCGCCGGATACATTTTTCTTGGCAGGCGTATCAGCCCATATAGTCCCAGGTCCATATGAGTCTGTATGCGGGAAAATCATCTCGCCATTGTAAGAATCCTTTTTGAACCCGTATTCACCGTATATCTGTTCAAGTTTGTCCAGCGTGATATAGAATCTTTTGTATTGCCCGCCGAAAAGGTTAGTATCATCAGAGATCTTCAGTTCGTCGACCTGTATCCAATGGTCGTCTACAGATACATAGCAGTAGACTGTAGTAGGATTGGCAGCTGCATGTATGACAGAAGGTATCATAGCTGAAAATGAAGCCAGAATAAAAAGCATTATAAAAAATATGTTCCTAAAAAATCTGTTCAATGTTACCTCCCCTGTACTGAACGAATTTTCGCACCATAATTTTGATTTATATTTTGATTTATATTATACTATATAACAACTTTTTTTATTTTAGCATATTAAATATGAATTTCAAAGAATTTTGCACAGGTTTAACAAATTTAGTCCAAAATGATTAAGTGACCTTGATTTATGAAGAATTTGTGATATATTGTTGTAGTATTGGTTATTTATAAGTTAATTCAAAATTAAGAAATGGTTAAATTAAAGAAAGCGGGGAGCAGAATTGATGAAAAGAAAAAATCACAGCAAGTTACTGAAAATCGTATCACTGATGCTTTCAGTCATCATGGTACTGGGCATGACATCGATGTTTGTATCAGCAGATACTGTGCCTGTAGGCAGCAAAGACAAAGTCGTTGGGTACATAACAGTAGGGGGAATAGAAGAAAGCGCTACGGCAACGGCATATCGTCTGATGACAGTCGATTTCGATTACAGTGCCAACCAGCCTAACGATCCTGAGTTCTACTGGGTCGACAATGATAAACTGAAGGCTTTTGTAAATGAGAAGTATCCAGGTATCGTAAATAGTGACGGCAGTGTCAATATGCCGATCATGAATGGTATCAAAGACGATACTACTAACAACAAGAGCATTACATTCTTCGATCAGATAGCATCAGCGATAAGAAGCGGCAAGATCGATATCACTGAATCCGGATCTGTGAATGGCAACGACAAGATAGAAAACCTTGAAATGGGTGGATATCTTGTACTCATAGAAGGTGGCGAAAAGGTATATCGTGCCAGTGCTGTCAATGTAGTACCTCTTTACTCAGATAGCAAATGGGTAGTGGACTGTCCGACCATCCAGGTGAAGTCTTCAGAAACTCAGATCGAGAAAAAAATACTGACAGCTACAGGCAACAGTGTCGATAAATCTGTTGCATCGATAGGAGATACTATCAACTTCGAGATAATAACAAAAGTACCGAAATATCCGATGAATGCCATCCACAAGACATATACTGTAGGCGATAAAGCAGTTTCGGGTTTTACGATAAAATCGGACACGATAAAGGTATATGGCGAGGGGACACAGCTACTGGATAATACCGGTGATAAATATTACAAGCTTACCGTCACTGATGCCAATGATTTTGAGGTAGCATTCAAATATGATGCTATCAAGAATTACAGCAGTATCACAGTCAAATATGATGCACTGCTGGATAATAAGGCTGACATAGGAGAAAACGGCAATGAGAATGACGCTTTCCTGACATACAGCAATAATCCTTATGGCACTAAAGACAGTGTGAAGAAATACGAAGACAGTGCAATAGTATATACTTATGGTTTCGATCTTACAAAGGTAGATAAGAGCAATACAAGCAAGAAACTGACTGGTGCTGAATTCACATTGTACTTGGATGAAGATCTGAAAAACAGCATAGCTTTTACAGGAACTGACGGCAGCTACATCAAACGCGATGGTACAGAAGAAGACGTGACAGTAACTACTGTAAAGGTAGACGAAAACGGTAAGCTCATCCTCAAAGGACTTAAAACAGGTACATACTATCTCAAGGAGACAAAGGCTCCTTCAGGATATAATATACAGAGAGATCCATTCCAGATCATGATATATAATGATAATGATTTCATTGCAACTGACAGGAACGAAGGCAGATTCGAGAATGGTCTCGTTACCAAGAATATCGAAAACAGCAACGGTTTCGCTCTTCCGACAACAGGTGATATGGGTACTATCCTGTTTGCTGCAGGCGGCGTAGCTCTGGTAGCTCTTGGTGCAGTTCTTGTTATCATGGCTCGCAGAAGATCGAAGAATGCAGATGCAGCTTAGTGATAGGCAGGGAAAAAAACAAAATAAGAAGATAAACGCCCGAAAGGGCAGTAATAAAAGCAGTGCTGTCATGTATATCTTGTCAGCACTGCTTGTTATTGCAGGGATTAGCGTGTTCTGTTATCCTGCCATCAGCAACTATCTTGCCGACAGAAACCACACCGAGGCTGTGGACAACTACGACAAAACTCTGAAGGAAAAGACAGACAAGGAGATAGCTGCAGAACTTAAAAAGGCTCGTATCTATAACGAAAACCTTGCAGGGGATCCTGTACATGACCCTTTCGTGCCGGGGAGCGGATATGCTTTGCCTGATAATTACAAGGATGTTCTGAACCTGCGGGGTGACGGTGTAATGGGATATATAGAGATACCGAAGATATCGGTGAAACTGCCCATCTACCACGGTACCAGCGACAAGGTGCTGGAAGAGGGAGTAGGACATATAGAGTCTACAGCACTGCCTATAGGAGGCAAGGGCAATCACCCCATCCTGACAGGTCATACGGGACTTCCGACAGCAGAACTTTTCACAAGGCTCACAGAGATGAAGAAGGGCGACGAGTTCTATATCCGTGTGCTTGACAGAGATCTGGCATACAAGGTATGTGAGATAAATGTTGTCAAGCCATCGGATCTTAAAAACCTGGCCGCAGAAGAAGACAGGGATTACGTCACTCTGGTGACATGTACGCCATACGGTATCAACTCCCACCGTCTTCTTGTCAAGGGAGAACGGACGAAATATGATCCCGACAAGAAGAACGGTACAGCTGACAAGGGAGGCTTCTTCGGAAGACACAAATACTATATCATAGGTATAGCTATAAGTCTGCCGATACTGATACTGCTTGGGATCTGTCTGTATCTTTACGGCAGGATGCGTTCAAAGAAGAAACAGGAGAAAGATAAAGCAGACAGTAAAGATAATGACGAAATATTACAGTAAGACGCGTCTCTGGTAAAGATGCGCTGCGCATCATCATAAAAAAAGATAAAAACGCCGTATCAGTTGTGATATTCGCTGATACGGCGTTTTCGCTGCCTGCTGATACAGCAGGCTTTCTTCTATGTCGTCTATAATCTTGCAAAGGAGGGGAGTGTCTACAGGCTGCATTTAGATAGCAGAGCTTCCCATTTTTCGTCTACGTATTTCTGGGTCTCTTCGATCATCCATTCAGCGCCAGGCTTGAACATATGGCTGAACCTGCCCTGTTTTCTGAGAAATTCCTCTACAGGGAGCTTTTTCTTAGGTTCATATGTGAGTCTCCATTTGCCGTTTTCGATCTCGTAGAGAGGCCATACGCATGTTTCTACTGCGAGGCGGCTGATCTCTGCGATATCTTCGGTATTGTATCTCCAGCCTCTCGGACATGGTGAGAGTACATTGAGGAAGTTGGCACCTTCTGTATAGATCGCCTTGTAAGCCTTTTCGTGGAGATCCTTCATGTTGCCGATGAATGCAGTCTGAGCCACATAAGGTGATCCGTGGGCTGCGACTATGGAAGTAAGGTCTTTTTTGTTCTGCTGTTTGCCTGGCAGCACACTTCCTGCAGGTGAGGTGGTGGCGTTGGCGAATCTCGGCGTGGAGGATGAACGCTGGATACCTGTATTCATGTATGCTTCGTTGTCGTAGCATACATATACCATGTCGTGGTTCCTTTCAAGAGCGCCGGACAGGGACTGAAGTCCGATATCGTATGTACCGCCGTCTCCGCCGAAGGCTATGAACTTGAAGTTGTCCTTGATCTTGCCTCTTTTTTTCAGTGCTCTGTAGGCGGTTTCGACGCCGGAGGCTGTGGCTGCTGCATTTTCGAAGGCACTGTGTATGAAACTGTCTTCATATGCAGTGTAAGGATACATGAATGTGGAAACTTCCAGGCAGCTTGTAGCGTTGATAACGACTGCCTTGTCTTCAGGCTCCAGGGCTCTGAGGACGCCTCTTACTGTGATACCGGCACCGCAGCCTGCACACAGTCTGTGACCGCCTGCCAGTCTTTCTTTTTTTTCTGCTTCTTTTTTCAGATTATATGTCATCGTGCTTATACCTCGTAATTTTCTTTATCAGAGCCATATGTTCTGGCTGCTCCTGTGTGATATTCTTCCTTCATCATACGCTGTTCATCGGACATGTATCTTGAATCCCTGACTCCGAGGTAGCGGTATACGTCGCTCGGATCGTCCTGCTCGATGATCTCGTAGAGATCCTGGTATATGTCGTAGTAGTCTTCTACTCTGATATCTCTGCCGCCGAGACCGTAGATGTAGTTTATTGCATAAGGCTTGTCCGGAAGGTCGTAGAGGGAGCTTCTTGCCTCATTGAAGAGCGGACCGCCGCTGTTTGAGAAACTTTCGGCTTTGTCCATGATAGCGACAGCTTTCACTTTGCACATTGCAGCTGCCAGAGGTCTTCTCGGGAACGGCCTGAATACTCTCAGCTTGATGAGACCTACTTTCTTGCCTTCGGCTCTGAGCCTGTCAACGGCTTCTTTGCCTGTACCGGCGCTGGAGCCCATGACTACCAGAGCAACGTCGGCGTCGTCCATCATGTATTCTTCGAAGAATTTGTATTTCCTGCCTGTGAGCTTTTCGAATTTTTCACCGATCTCAAGGATAACAGGCATGGAGTCTTTCATTGCCTGAGCCTGTTCACGCTTGATCTCCATGTAGTAAGGTGAAACTCCGTAAGGGCCTACTGCCAGCGGGTTTTCGTGCTTGAGCAGGTAGTTTTCAGGCATGTACTCTCCGATGAATTCTCTGACTTTTTCATCTTCGATGAGATCTATGTTGGATACGCCGTGGCTCGTGATGAAGCCGTCCTGACACGCCATTACCGGAAGTCTGCATTTTTCTGCAATGAGGACGCCCTGTATGAAGTTGTCGTATGCTTCCTGATTGGTTTCGGCGTACATCTGTATCCAGCCTGAATCTCTTGCTCCCATGGAGTCTGAGTGATCGTTGTTGATGTTGATAGGTCCGGACAGCGCTCTGTTTACGACGGACATCACGATAGGAAGTCTCATGGATGACGCTACATAAAGCAGTTCCCACATATATGCCAGACCGCAGGATGATGTCGCTGTCATGGCACGGGCGCCTGCTGCCGAAGCGCCTATGCATGTGGACATGGCACTGTGTTCGGATTCTACTGCGATGAATTCTGTATCGACTTCGCCGTTGGCTACATATTCGGAAAAGTATTCCGGTATCTCTGTTGAAGGCGTGATAGGGAAAGCACCCACAACGTCGGGATTTATCTGGCGCATAGCTATAGCCACTGCTTCATTTCCGGATTTTCTCTCTCTGATCGTCATTTATTCGCCCTCCTTTATCATAGTTATAGCGTCGAACGGACAGACTTTGGCGCATATGCCGCAGCCTTTGCAGTGGTAAAAATCGAAATCGAGACGTTTGCCGTCTTTCACAGGTATCGAACTGTCGGGACAGTACGGGAAACAGAGCATGCACTGTTTGCACTTGTCTTCGTGGAATACCGGTCTGTTGACACGCCATTCGCCTGTGTTCACCAGTTTCGATGTGGCCGGTTCATATATCTCGGCTCCTATGGTAAGCTCCTGCCATGTTGATCTTTCGTTTATTTCTGCTGCTTTGGTTTTTCTTGCCATCTTATACCACCTCCGCTAATGTTGCCTTGAGGGCCTTCATGTTGCCCTGTACTATCTCGGGTTTTCCCGGGAACTTGTGTCTGAAAGACTCTTCCATGTCTTTTATGAAATCGTCGTGTTCGATGACTCCGCTGACTTTGACTGCTGCAGCCAGCATCGGAGTGTTGGGAAAGTATCTGCCGAGAGCTTCTTCCGATATCCTCTTGGCGTCTACTGTATGTATAGATCCTTCATAATCCTCGATGAGCTCTTTTCTGATCTCGTCAGCTGATTTTGATGTGTTGATGATGAGAGCACCGTCCTTGCTCAGACCCTTTGTGACATTGACTGAATTGAGGAGCGTTTCATCTACCACCACTACATAGTCGGGATAATAGATGTTGGAGTGGACCTTGCAGTGTGTGTCTGCTATCCTGTTATATGCTGTGATAGGAGCTCCCATTCGTTCAGGACCGTATTCAGGGAATCCCTGTACGTCCTTTCCTGAGTTGAATGCAGCTTCAGCAAGGAACAGGCATGCTGTCTTGGCACCCTGGCCGCCTCTGCCGTGCCATCTGAATTCTACCATGTTGTTTGCCATTTATCTTACCTCCGTATTAACTGCGTTAAAGTTATGATCGCATAAAAAAACTCTGCCCCTCGTAATGGGACAGAGTCGTGTTTACTCTGCTGTACCACCCAATACTGATGCGACATACCATCATATGTCTTCTCTGTTACGGGAGAACCCGTCAAAGCCTAGTTTCCTGTGTCGTGTATATCGTGACTTCGGATTTCAGTTTGCTACTCGGGAGGGATGTTCAGAACTGCCGTTTTCTTGTACCGGGCTTCCACCTTCCCCGGCTCGCTGTGACGTATCCGTCAGTCTTACTGTCTCCGTCAAAGTATTTGGTATTGAATTATTATTTGATATAAATAATGTAAAGGATAACAGCAGAAACGTCAAGTGTTTTTGTGAAAAAAATTAAAGTATTTTATAAAAATATGTTGTCTGCAAACAAAAAGTATGAACAGTCAGAAAATATATCTGAAAACAGCAAAGAACCTGCATATGAGTAAAAAAGGCTGGTGGAGGCGATTTTATATGAAGCATACAGGCTGGGATTTACGGTGAAATCGGTATTGATTTTACCGGCGGGATGACGTATATTATTCACGTAAAACGAATGAAGGGAAAAGAAACAAAGAGTTATGACACAAAGTGATGGTGACAGAGAGAAACAGCTGGAGCAGCTGACAGCTTACTACAGGACTCTCTGCGACGAGCAGCTGCTGGACATCATAAGGGAGAAAACAAAGCAGCTTGGAAGACCTCCGAAGAAGAACGAGGTGCCGGCAGCCGGATATTTCAAACACAGATTCGGGCCATGGCCCAGGATACTTGAAGCAGCCGGAGTCAAGCCTGTATCAGAAGTATACGCAAGAAGAGCAGAGTCACGAAAGGCGAAACACCAGGCAAAAAGACAGAACGCCTGGGAAAAGAGAGAAGCAAAGAGACAGGCTGCGAAACAGGAGACAGAGCAGTAATTTCCACTTGCAATAAAGCAGTGTGTGTGTTAATATAAGACATTAGTAAATTTACCTGAGGCTTAGTCTTGCGATTTTCCGACGGCGACTCAGTCACAGGCGTATCAACAAGGAGGAAATAAAATGATTACAACTGAAAAGAAAGCAGAGATCATCAAAGAGTATCAGTTAAAAGAAGGAGATACAGGATCACCTGAGGTACAGGTAGCTATCCTGACTTACAGGATCAATGACCTGAACGACCACCTCAAGGTGCACAAGAAGGACCACCACTCAAGAAGAGGTCTTCTGAAGATGGTAGGTCAGAGAAGAAACATGCTCAACTATCTGAAGAGCAAGGATCTTGAGAGATACAGAGCACTTATCGCCCGTCTGGGACTGAGAAAATAACCCGAGAAGAAAAGACGAACTCTATATCAGATTAACATATGTATGAGGCGGCTTTTCAATAAGGTGCTTTCATTCAGACAGTTCATGATATGTCGTGCATATCATACTGATTATGAATTAATTAAAGGTGGAGTAAAACTCCACCTTGTTTTTTAGGAAAATAAACAGGAGGTAGTTGTTTATTATGAAATTTACAGATTACAGAAC
>CAKQUI010000043.1 GCA_934277495.1 uncultured Clostridia bacterium
TCCGCTACGCTGGATGAACTCCAGAAGAAAAAGAACCTGACGATGTTCATGCTGTTTTCTATATTCTGTCTTGGCTGTCTGGCTCTGATGGGAGACTTCGGAACAGCGCTGATATTCTTTACAACATTCCTGATAATATCATTCCTGCGAAGCGGGGATTTCTCGAAACTCATACTCACCCTCGGTGCTACAGGTCTGATGGGACTGATGGTGCTGCGGTTCAGACCTTATGTTGCTGCCAGGTTCTCCACCTGGGGCCATGCCTGGGAATATCCTAAAGACGGCGGGTTCCAGATGGTCCACACCATGTCGGCGTCTGCCAGCGGAGGTTTCGTAGGTCTCGGTGCAGGCCAGGGGCATCTCAAATGGGTGGATGCTGCTGAGGCTGACCTTGTGTTCGGTCTGCTCAGCGAAGAATGGGGTCTCATCATAGCTGTGCTGGCTGTGCTCTGCATCATAACCCTTGGAGTCTTTGCAGTACGGTCAATAATCGCAGGACGTTCCACATACTACAGTATCGCTGCCTGTGCAGCTACGTCCATGCTCATCATGCAGACCATACTCAATGTAATGGGTTCTGTGGACCTGCTGCCGCTGACAGGCGTTACGTTCCCCTTCGTTTCAGCGGGAGGCACCAGTATGATAGCCACCTGGGGGCTGCTGGCATATCTCAAGGCGGCGGATACACGGCAGAACGCCAGCTTTGCCATACGCCTCGATAAAAAGGGCGAGTTCGAGGAGTACGAAGACGAACTGTCCGGAGACGGTTACCGTGATCCCCGGGAATTTTTCACACAGTTCGGCAGCTCTGTTGCAAAGATCCAGAAGAATCGCAGCGACAGGACAGGAAAGAAAAAATCACCTCAGGCTCCGCCGGTGCGGGCTAAACGAAAGCCTGATCCTGAGGCTATGAAAGATTATACGAGCGACAACCTCAAAGATACGAGGACGCATATAGGCAGCAGTTCCGAAAACAAAGGGCCGCTGAAATACACCAATGTGTCCGATGATGATTTCTTCGGCAGTTTCGGCGACGGTCCAGGCGACTCTGCAAAACCTGAGCGACCTGAGAAACCATCTTACCGTGGCGGCGGACTTTCCAGAGCGGACGATGAATTCCTGACAAAGATGATGGATGGTCCTGTATCTGAAGATCGTGAAAGTCGTACTCCTGCCCGCAGGAAAGCTGCTCCGTCCGGGAAAGCTTCCGGGGGCAGCAGAGGTGCTGCAAGGACCGGAGCATCTGCTTCTGCCTCACATTCTGCAGCTCCGGCGGCAGGCGGCGGTGCTGCTGCAGGCGTCACGCTGACAGGTCAGAGACGAAAAGACAGTGCTGCTGATACAGCTGTACGTGGTTCCGGCAGGAATTCATCTGCCGCAGACCGTCAGACCGTCGTGAGATCATCAGACGGCAGCAGCATTTCAGTCAGCCGTGGACCGTCGGGATGGCAGAAAGAGCCTGGACAGCGCAGGACGGCAGCAAACAGTGGTCGTGCAGCAGGCAGATCGTCTGCACAAAGCGAACCAGCCCGTCGCAGCAGTCCGGCGCCGCAACGTGAGAGACAGAAACCTGCACCACGCAGGCAGTCTCCGCTGGGACAGGATCCGGCAGCAGCTGATCCACTGGCAGGTGCAGCACTTCCCGGAAGCCGCAGCGCCAGCCCTCAGAGACAGGCCCAGCAAAGACCTGCAGGACGCTCTGCCGGAAGCCAGTCCGGGCCACGTCAGACGGCAGTGAAAAGCCGCCAGTCAGACGACCGTACTGCTGTATACGGCAGCAGACCTTCTCCACGCCGGGATTTCGATGAAGGATACCGGCAGCTGGAACGCCGGAGCAGGTCCGCCGGATACGACAATGACGAAGAACCGCTTACACTCGATGATCTGTTCGGAGGCGATGACAAATGAAAAAAATAGAAAAAAGAGCGATAATGTGTCTCCTGCTGGCATGTCTTTTACTTGTGGGGGTCGGCATATTCTGCTACAGGTTCGTCACCCAGGGCGACGACTGGGCGTCTTATTCAGGCAATTTCGATGTCTACGAGGATGGCAAGCTGACAAAAGGCGCTTTATATGACACCAACGGCAAACTCCTTATGAAAAATTCATCATCCGGCATGACTTTCAACGATGATGTTTCCATACGCCGGGCGCTGATGCATATCACAGGAGACAAGAACAACAATATAGCGACAGGCGCCAACAGAGCTTTTACAGATGAACTGATAGGCTACGACCTCATCAACGGCGTATACAGCCTCAACAACAAGGGCGAGGACATCAAGCTGACCCTTGACGCTGATGTATGTGCTGCTGCCATCAATGCACTGGGAAGCCGCAGCGGTACTGTTGGAGTGTACAACTACAAGACCGGCGAGATCGTCTGCATGGTAAGTTCGCCTACTTACGATCCGGCAAATCCGCCGCAGATATCATCTGATGATACGTCGGGAGTCTACATCAACAGATTCACCTCCAGCCGTTTCGTGCCGGGTTCCATTTTCAAGCTGGTGACGGCTGCGGCAGCCATCGAGAACCTCGATGATGCGTACACATGGACCTACAACTGCACAGGTTCCGACGATTACGGCCACGGCGACAAAGTAACAGACATATCGGCCCACGGCACTGTGGATCTCAAGAAAGCACTGGAAGTATCCTGCAACTGCTACTTCGGCAGGCTTTCCGAAAAAGTCGGAGGCGATCTGATGCAGGAATATACCAAAAAACTGGGGCTGACGAAAAGCTATGATATAGATGGCATCAAGACAGCCGAAAGTACATTCGATTATCCTGACAGCGGCGTCAATCTGGCGTGGACCGGTATCGGTCAGTACCATGATATGCTGAATCCGTGCTCCATGATGGTGTATATGGGAGCTATCGGCAACGGCGGTACAGCTGTTATGCCAAGGATAGTGGAGCCTACATCCTTCTGGTCGGAACTTCTTGGCAAAGTCCCTAAGGTCGGTGTAAAGACCAAGGATATGATCGAATCGGATACTGCGTCGTCCCTCACTGAAATGATGGCGAACAATGTAGAGCAGCACTACGGCTCCGGCAACTTCCCCGGCCTTGATATATGCGCCAAGTCCGGTACTGCCGAAGTCGGCACAGGCAAGCAGCCTAATGCGTGGTTCTCCGGATTCCTCAACGACTCCGACAACCCTTACGCATTCGTTGTCCTTGTGGAAAACGGAGGCTACGGTGCTGACGTGGCTGGCGCAGTAGCAAATACAGTGCTGCAGAAGATCGTGAGCAAGTGAAAAATGGCGAGCCGGGAGCAGCTGCAGAGCAGCATTTTCTGAAGACTGCCGGTCTGCCACATACAAATCAAACTATTATGGAGATCGAAAGGAGCGAGATCATGGATTCTGATGATCATAATCTGAAACTGGAAAAAAAGGTACTTAATGTTTCTCTGGTGGGGAGTATACTCTTCCTGATAGCTGAGATAATCGTGGCGATATGGACAAAGTCGGCAGCAGTGCTGATGGATTGTGTATTCGATATTGCCGATCTGATAATGATAGGTCCCTTCATAGTCCTGATACCGCTGCTTTACAAGCCGGTCACCGAAAACAAGCCCTACGGCTACTCTCAGGTAGAGTCGCTGTTCGTGATGATAAAGACCGGTATACTGATAGGCGTCACCACTTACCTTGTGGTCAGCAGCGTCATTACCATACTCCACGGCGGCAACGACGTGGACGCATCGGTGGTAGCCATTTACGAACTGGCGGTATCAGTTTCCTGCGTCATCGTCTATTTCATACTCACTCATATCAACAAAAAATTCTCTTCGCCATCCATCAAGGCGGAGATATACATCTGGCGGCTGGATTCCCTCAGCACCCTGGGCGTAGGCCTGGGGTTCATACTGAAACTGGTGCTGGACAAGCTGGGATTCACAGCTGTCGGTCCGTATGTCGATCCCGGCATCGCTATAATCGTGGCAGTGCTGCTTCTCAGGGAGCCTGTCGGACTTTTCGTGGAGGCAGTGAAAAACCTTGTGCTTTTCGCACCTGACCACGATACCAGCGGCAGTATCCGCCGTATATGCGAAGACGTCCTCACGCCTTACGGGATATATATCAATTTCCTTGATGTCATCAAGACCGGGCGCAAATACTGGATAGATATCTACTTCGTCTGCGACAAGGATCTCATCAGTATCAGCAGGCTCAGAGAGATACACATGGCTCTGAACGACGCCCTGTCAAAAGTCCACAGCAGCATATTCGTGGAGCTGATCCCCGACACAGGCAAAGTCACCGAAAAGAACAAACAGAAGATGGCAGCCGCCCGCAGACCAGAGAAAGTCAGCTACGTAGCAAACAAAGAGAAAAAACAGCTGGAGCGAAAACAGCAGACAGCAAAAAAAGAGAATACTAAAACACCCGGACGCAGATGAACCGGGTGTTTTTTGAATACCGCTTTTTATTTTTCTATAAGACTTTACTGAGGAAGCTTTTCGTTCTTTCGTTTTTCGGTGCGCCGAATACTTCTTCCGGGGTGCCCTGCTCCATGATGACGCCCTGATCGATGAAAAGGACTCTGTCTGCCACTTCTCTGGCAAAGCCCATTTCATGTGTTACGATCACCATAGTCATGCCTTCTTCCGCCAGACTTTTCATGACGGAAAGCACTTCGCCTACCATTTCCGGGTCCAGTGCCGACGTCGGCTCGTCGAAAAGCATAGCTTCCGGTTTCATGGCAAGGGCTCTTGCTATAGCGACTCTCTGCTTCTGACCGCCTGAAAGCGATGACGGATATGCGTCAGCCTTGTCCGACAGACCTACGATACCGAGTATGCGTCTTGCTTCCTTTTCGGCCTCGGCTTTCGATTCGCCTTTGACCTTGATGGGCGCCAGCGTTATGTTGTCCAGCACGCTCATATGCGGGAAAAGGTTGAAGTTCTGGAACACCATGCCCAGTCTTTCCCTGATCTTGTCGATGTCCACATCTTTATCGTTGATCTTCTCGCCGTCCAGGATGACATCTCCGCCTGACGGCTCTTCCAGCAGATTCAGGCACCGCAGGAACGTGCTTTTGCCGGAACCTGAAGGTCCGATGACACAGACTACTTCATTATCGTTTATTACTTCATTGATACCACGCAGCACATGGAGATCGCCGAAGGATTTTTCAAGATTCCTAACTTCTATCACTCTGAGCCAGCCTCCTCTCTATATATGCCACAAGTCTGGATAATGTCAGTGTCAGCACCAGGTACACGACGGCTACGCCTATATACGCCTGGAAAGACAGGAAGGACGATGACGCCCACAGCGTCCCTCGTCTCGTTACCTCGACTATGCCGGCCACCGACAGTATGGACGTTTCCTTGATGAGAGTGACGAACTCGTTGCCCATGGCAGGCACGATTATCTTGAAGGCCTGCGGTATTATGACGTAACGCATCGTCTGTCCGTTGGTCATGCCCAGAGATCTTGCTGCCTCTGTCTGACCGATGTCTATAGCCTGAAGTCCGCTCCTGATTATCTCTGCCATATATGCCGAGCTGTTGATACCGCAGGCGATGAAGCCCACCAGTATCATGTGCGCCCAGTTGAACTGCATCCCGAAGGATGATTTCAGCAGCTGCGGCACGCCGTACGCCAGTATCAGCACCTGCACCAGCAGCGGCGTTCCTCTCAGCACGTCTACATATATCGTTGCAAGCCCTCGCAGGACAACATTCCCGGAACGCTTGGCGATAGCTACCAGCAGTCCTATGACAAGGCCGCCCAGTACAGCTACCAGTGAAATTATCAGTGTAGTCGGTGCGCCCTTTGCCGCCACCAGTACACCATTCAAATAATCTGTCAAAACTATCTCCTCCTGTCAGGGATGCATATCGATCCCGTATTTCATCCGCTGCTGCATCGTCATCCGCATCAGAGATCCTCATGCAAAGCCTTGTCAGGCCTGCGGATCATATATCACACACACATACAAAACTGAAATTGACCTCCGGTCAGAGAGCCGTGCTCCTGCCCCGAAGGCCAATATTGGATTTTCAAATCACTGTAGTATTTTCATGCTGCAGACCAGCGCCTGTCATTTATTTTTTGTTGAACCACTCGTCTACCAGCTTGTCGAAAGTACCGTCTTCCTTGATGTTGGCCAGACCCTTGTTGATCTTTTCAAGAAGCTCTTTGTTGTCTTTTGCTACTGCAAATCCGTAGTTCTCTGCGTTCAGAGCCTTGCCTACCATCTTTACTTTATCCGGCTGCTTCTTCATGTATGCTTCGTTTACAGGTTTGTCATTGATGACTGCCTGTACGTCACCGTTGATCAGCTGCATCATGGCTGTATCGAGGCCGTCCAGGATAACAGCTTCCTTGATCTTGCCTTCTTTCTTCAGGGACTTTACTTTCTCAGCGCCTGAAGTTCCTGTCTGACCTGCTACCTTCATGTCAGCTGTCAGATCGTCTATGCTCTTGATAGTGTCGTTATCCTGAGCTACTACTACATAAAGCTGTGACTCCCAGTATGCATCGCTGAAGTCTACCTGCTTCTGTCTCTCTTTGTCATCCTTGTTCATTCCTGCTGCAACGATGTCGATGTTGCCTGCCTTCAGCGCAGGGATGAGACCGTCGAATGAAAGGTTCTCGAACTGTACGTCGAATCCCTGGTCTTCACCGATAGCCTTGATGAGATCCATATCAAGACCTACGATGTTCTGATCGTCGTCAGTCGTATCGAAAGGCGGGAATGTCGGTTCTGTTCCTACCTTGTAAACTGTTTTATCCTTGCTTGTATCATCACTGCTTCCTCCGCATGCTGCCAGTGAGAATACCATAACTGCGATCATAAGTACCGCTGCAATACTCTTTTTCATTGTTTCCATCCTCCTGAAATATATATACAATAATTCCGATATTTATAATTATACACACGTCAGAATCAATATTCAATGAATAAATATACATTTCGTGAAGTTTGTTTATTCAGAAAACTTCGCAACGATACCATTTACCTTTATTTATATGTCAATGTGCAGTTCTGGTCTGTCACTTCCACCCAGGTATGTCCCGGCGTCAGTTTGAATTCTTCGCCGTTTTCGTCCTTGAAAATCGTCCTTGAATCAAGATCGTCTCTGCTCCATGTGCCTTTTACAGCGACTCCTCCGGTGATAAGGACGGCTTTGCCTCCGGCGCACATGTCTATCTTGAGACGGCCTTTTTCATCCAGGACCTTGCTCTTCACATGCTGTATCAGTATGTTGCTGACTTCTATCGACTTGCCTGTCTCCTTGTCCACATACTTCTGTCCGTTGTCGATAGTCCTTGTATATTTCCCGGTCTTCTCGCTGTATTTGAATTCACATTTGCTGCTGGTGTATTTCACATCGACAGAAGTCGCTGCTTCACCCTCGTTTTTCGCTGAGCCGCTGAGGAATTTGAAAGAACGTATATCCTGTTTCTTGCTCCACCAGCCTTCCCTGTCGATCTTGCTTTTTACTTCCGACCACTTGATATACGAGTTGTGAGGCGCTGTCTTGTCGCTGACTCTGTAGAAACTGCAGTCGGTGTTCATAGCGTTGATGTACGGCACTACGTCACTCATCAGGTACTTTTTCGCATCCGGGCTCCAGCCGTGGGCAAGGAATATGCCTTTATACTCTCTGGTAAGGTCCACGAAGTAAGGTCTGGTGCTTCTGATGGGTCCGAAAAATTCCGGGAACTCCCCGTAAAATACTGCCTGCAGCCTTGTCTGCAGTCCCTCCACAGGAAATTCATATACAAGATCCGCCCTGGACAGATTCGACTGGGGCACTGCATCGCCCACGTTGTCTATGGAAACTATCAGAGGTCTCTCAGGCAGCTCCTTTTCATACACCTGCCCCGTCAGCGGACTGACGTTCTTTTCTTTTACATGGAAATCCGGCAGCAGTCCTGACACGTCCCCGCCTGTTGCAAAGACCACAGCTCCGCCTGCCACAACAGCCAGCGCAAGCACTATCACCAGCAGTGACAGTGTGCTGAGCCTGCGGTGTTTCTTTCTGGCTTTTTTTCTTTTTTTATGGCTTTTACTTCTCATATCGGTTTTACTTTCCCTTTCCGGTCTTCTTTGATATACTATATAGAATGGTCTGCGTGGATACACGACCGTTATTTGATTATTATATAACATATATATTTATGCAGTAAAGGAGAAACAGTGTAATGAAATATGATTTCAGGACTCAGGGAGTATGTTCAACAGAGATCGAATTCGAGCTTGACGGTGATATCGTCAGGAATGTCAGCTTTCAGGGCGGATGCAACGGCAATCTCAAGGCAGTGTCCGCACTGGTGGAAGGCATGACTGTGGATCAGGTCACTGAAAGGCTTTCAGGTATCACATGCGGTTTCAAAAAGACGTCATGCACAGACCAGCTGGCCCGTGCGCTGAAAGAAGCCGCTGCAAAGTAAAGCGCTTCCTGCTCATCCAGCTCTGCTGTATACATCCGTGATGTAAAGAGGCGTCTGCAGGGGCTGCTGATGGACCAGAGGGTGCGTGATGTGTGCAGTACTTTTTCCGTCCTTATATCTCCTGCGGGGACAGATCCCCATGAAAGAGAGGACAAAAATACTGCAGAAAGGAATGACAATGGGTAATATACTTTCAAAAATTTTCGTGAAAGACTATGAGAACACAGGGGACCCTGTAGTTCGTGAGCGTTACGGCAAATTCGCAGGGGTGGTGGGTATCATCTCCAACCTGATGCTGTGCGCTGCCAAGATCCTTGCAGGCCTGTTCTCAGGCAGTATCGCCATCGTCGCCGACGGCGTCAACAACCTTGCCGATGCGTCTTCCTCCATCATGACACTTGTGGGCTTCAGGCTGGCGTCGCTGCCGGAGGATGAGGGTCACCCCTACGGTCACGCCCGGATAGAGTATCTTACAGGGCTTTTCATATCCATTTTCATCATGGTGATCGGCGCACAGCTGCTGAAGACCTCCGCAGGCAAGATAATACATCCGGACCCGCTGGAGTCAGGCTGGCTCACCATCATCATCCTGGTCGCAGCCATACTTGTGAAGCTGTGGCAGTCCATGTTCAATATCGGTATCGGTAAAAAGATAGACTCCGTCACGCTGATGGCTACCGGCACCGACAGCCGCAACGATGTGATAGCCACATCTGCTGTACTTGTCAGCGTACTTATCGGAAAGTTCACAGGGGTGCAGACCGACGGATGGATGGGCTGCCTGGTGGCGCTTTTCATAATATGGTCGGGGATACAGCTGGTGAGAGAGACTTCAAGCCCGCTGCTGGGTGAAGCTCCCGACAGGCATCTTGTCGAGGCTATACGTGACACCATCGAGCGTGAGCCGGGAGTTCTGGGAGTACACGATCTGATGGTGCACAACTACGGCCCCGGCAGGATATTTGCATCAATACACATCGAGGTGGATGCAGACGGCGACCTTCTCAAAAGCCATGACATGATAGACAATATCGAGCGCATGGTCAAAAAGACGCTCCACATCGAGTTCGTGGCACACATGGACCCGGTAGTCACGAACGACCCTCTCATAGAAAAGCTCAAAGATCTGCTGACAGAAACTTTCAGTATAACAGAAGGAGTCGATACCGTACATGATCTGAGGATCGTGCCGGGACCGACTCACACTAATGTTATATTCGATGTCGTGCTTTCTCCGTCATGCAAATACAAAGAAAGCACGCTCCTGAACATGGCCAACGACGCCGTCAGGAGCATAGATCCAAACTATTTTGCAGTAGTCACATTCGATAAATCATACACGCCTCTTGACTGAGGCTGCCAGAAAGAGCTGATGTTACAGCTCTTTTTTTCGTGCACGGATCGCCAGACCAGATGCATAAAAACACCCCATGTGCATCATATACCCTGGGGTGTCTGGATCTCTTTATACCGGTCACGGTCCGGACCTTGTCATAGGCTTCTGTGCAGCAGCCTGTCAGCGGACAGCTGCCGGCTCTTATTCATCGCCGTATACTTTGCTGTACGCATCACGCAGCACTGCGATCTCACGTGCATATCCGTCGAGCTCGTTTGGCGTTTCCAGTATACACGGGAGCCCTTTCAGTAAGGGATGTGTTATCACAGCCACGATAGTCTCCAGCCCCAGATGGCCTTCGCCTATCTTCGCATGCCTGTCCTTGTGTGAACCGCAGGGGTTCATACTGTCGTTGATATGCAAAGCCTTGAGCCTGTCAAGTCCGATAATATCGTCGAACTCCTTCAGCACGCCGTCAAGGTCGCCTGCGATATCGTATCCGGCGTCGCTGACGTGGCATGTATCAAGGCACACGCCCATCTTTTCATCAAGCTCCACGCCATCTATGATTGCTCTCAGTTCTTCGAACCTGCCGCCGATCTCACTGCCTTTGCCTGACATGGTCTCCAGCAGTATCACGGTGCTCTGCTCCGGCGTGATTATCCTGTTCAGCAGATCGACGATGAGCTCTATGCCCTTCTCTATGCCCTGTCCCACATGGCTCCCTGGATGGAAATTGTAGTAGTTTCCAGGGATGTACTCCATCCTGCGCATATCATCGGACATGGCTTCATATGCAAATGCTCTGACTCTGTCCGTTGCGGAGCAGGGATTCAGCGTGTAGGGAGCGTGGGCCACCAGCTTCCCGAATTTGTTTTCCTCTGCCAGCGCAAGGAAAGCTCTGACGTCCGCTTCATCTATAGCTTTCGCCTTGCCTCCTCTTGGGTTGCGGGTAAAGAACTGGAATGTGTTTGCCCCGATGCTTATAGCCTCTCTGCCCATATTTTCGAACCCTTTCACCGAGGAAAGGTGACAGCCTGTGTAAAGTGTCATCTTACTTTGCCAGTTCTGCTGCCAGCGCTTCTATCTGAGCGATGCTGGCGTCGTTCAGCGCTGATGTCACTGTGACATTGTTTTCTGCGATAGTCACGTTCTTCAGCGATTCGAACTCAGCCTTCATGAGCTTGTTTGCCATAGGAGCCCATGAACCGTTTTCGATGAAAGCAACTGTCCTGTTCTGGTAGTTTCTTTCTTTCAGCTCAGCGATGAAGTTGCGCATGAATGGGAAAAGTTCACCGTTGTATGTCAGTGAAGCCAGTACCAGCTTGTCATATCTGAAAGCGTCTTCGACAGCTTCTGCCATGTCGCATCTTGCCAGATCGTTGACAGCAGCTACGTTCGCACCTTTCTTTTCCAGTTCTGCTGCCAGCAGTTCTGCAGCCTTTTTAGTATTGCCGTATACTGATGCATAGCATATGCAAACGCCTTCTGATTCAGGCTTGTAGCTTGACCATGTGTCGTAAAGACCGATGTAGTATCCCAGATCTTCGGTAAGTACCGGTCCGTGGAGAGGGCAGATCGTCTGTATGTCGAGAGCCGCTGCTTTTTTCAGCACTCCCTGTACCTGTGCGCCGTATTTGCCTACGATACCGATGTAGTATCTCCTTGCTTCACACGCCCAGTCTTCCTCAACATCGAGAGCTCCGAACTTGCCGAATCCGTCAGCTGAGAAAAGGATCTTTTCTGATGATTCGTATGTCATCATTACTTCCGGCCAGTGCACCATCGGTGCGAATACGAATGTGAGCTGATGTTTTCCAAGATCGAGAGTGCCGCCGTTTTCCACTTCGAGAGTGTTCTTCATAGTCATTCCAGGGAAGAACTGGCCTATCATCTTGAAAGTCTTTTTGTTTCCTACGACTGTCACGTCGCCGTATTTTTCTACAAGAGCGCTGACTGACGCCGAGTGATCCGGCTCCATGTGCTGCACTACCAGGTAGTCAGGCTTCCTGTCTCCGAGAGCTTCCTCCACGTTTGCCAGCCATTCTTCTGTCTTGCTCTGATCCACTGTATCCATGATGACTGTCTTGTCGTCCAGGATGACATATGAGTTGTATGCCATGCCGTTCGGTACCACATACTGGCCTTCAAAAAGATCCACGTCGTGGTCGTTGACTCCTGTATATATCACTGAATCTGTAACTTTGCTTATCATTGTTCTCGTTCCTCCTTGGTTATTGTTATAATGATCCATTTATGTTCCTGTTCGTGCAGGGCCGGGCCCGGTCCCTTTGGTCGAAACGCTGCCGCTGCAATATCCCGGAGATATCTTTGCTGATATCTCTATGATGACGGCCGGTTTTATATTTCCCGCAGGTCATGAAGAGATCTGCTTGACTTGCTGCGCCGGTCTGCTCATAATTATTTATATACGAGTCGGTATAAATCGACTCATACCGTTATAATACATTAACTGTGAATAAAAATCCATGACAGACAATGCAAATAATAAAAAAATCACTAAATCTCCATGTGTGTATATGCTGAGATGCTCCGACGACTCGCTCTACACGGGCTGGACCAGCGATATAAAAAAGCGCCTCAGCACACACAACTGCGGCCGGGGCGCAAAATATACACGTTCCAGACTGCCTGTAGCCCTTGTCTATGCGGAAATGGTGGATTCACGTTCTGCGGCGCTGAAGCGGGAAGCAGCCATCAAAAAGCTGACCCGTGCAGCCAAGCTGGAACTTATCAGCTCCGCTTTGAACCAGATCGCACGTGTTAAGGATGCGGGCGACTGAGATCTGCCTTGTACTGCATCACTGCAGCGTCACTCCAACTGTCGGTTCCACGATCAGACCCTGTCTTTGTTCCTTGGTGCGGCTTTCACAGGTTCACTGTCAGGATATCCCTGAGCCAGTGCTCCCAGTCCGGGCGTAGTGCTGAGACCTGCTTCAGGGGGCTGCCCGCAGTTTCAGTTTTCTTTTCCCATCTGACTGAACACATATTTCGTGATGTTGCTGGCGTTTATTATGCCTGCCATCCTGTTCCCGTCCATGACCGGAGCTTTCTTGATATGGTTTTCTGCAAGTATCTGGCAAACTTTGCCGAGATCTGCTCCGATATTTACTGATATCACACGTTTGCGTGCGATATCACTGACTTTGCGTGTCATCAGTTCCCGGAGCTTTTCATCGAAACCGATCTCTATCAGCGATGATGGATTCACATAGAGCGGATGCTCCGACGCCAGGAATCTCAGTATATCTCCATCGGATATGAATCCTGTAGGGACGCCGGCTTCGCTGACTACCGGTACGCCGCTGATGCCTTTTTCCGTTATGAGTCTGAGCACATCTTCCAGGCTGGCGTTTTCTCTGACTGCATAAACATCTGTCTTCATTATCTCTGCAAGCAGTCCTCTTTCTTCCAGAGGGATCTCCGATGCAGCGTCTCCGAAATGCAGACGGCGGTCTCTTGTCTCGCCGAAGAAGCGTGTTATGATCTTAAGCTCAACGCCTACCAGCACTGCTGCCACCACTGTACCGACGCCTACGCTGCCCAGGGAATGGATCAGCAGCAGGCATGTTATCAGTGATATCACTACCATGCTTATATCGAACAGCAGCTTTATCGTTGAGAACTGTTTTTTTGTCACGTCTGCTACGGCAAGCATCACGCCTTCGCCTGCCAGCGGTATGATATCAGCCGGTACATAAAAGAAAAGCCCTACTGCTACCAGCGCTGTACTTATCAGCACCATACCAAGCTGTATCAGTATATTGTGCGGATCCGGCATGAACGACATCAGGTAATTCGAAAAGGTCGTGAAATAACCGAACATTATGCCCACCGGCACCTGCAGCAGATTCTTGATCCTGAAGTTTTTCCTGAGAATGAGTATCTGCAGCACTACCAGTATCACATGGAATATTATAGTGGCTTTACCCATTTCTATGCCCCATACGCAGGTCATCGTGTATGGTATGGAGCTTACCGGCGATACTCCCATATTCGATTTTACCGAGATACCGATACCGAGAGTCATTATGAAAAGTCCTATGATATATACCGGCATCCTGACTGCCATATTGTTTCCCGGTCTCCTGCCGGCTCTGCCTTCGTTTTTCGATATGTTTTTTTCTGATGTGACAACTTCCTGTTCCAATTTTTCCTCCTGTTTTTCTGTTTACTCATGCTTGTGATGCGGCTCTGCCTGATTTTTATAATGGTTTCGAGCCTTTTTTACTATGCTGTCATTTCCTGTCCTGCAGGTTCCTTATCATCTTTTCTGATATCGCTTTCCAGGTTTCGATCTCTTTTCTGTCAAGATCCTTCGTCAGCTGCGTCTCCACCCTGTCAAGCTCTCTGTCGAGCATAGGTTTGTACTTTACAGCCTCTGCACTCACCACGATCTTCTTGCGTCGTCCGTCGGACTCGCTTGGGACTCTGCTCAGCAGTCCCTTCTGCTCCATGGATTTCAGCAGCTCCGTAGCGCTGGGCGCTCTCATGCTGAATTCCTCCTCCACATCCTTCTGGAAAACATCTTCGTCATGTCCCAGTATGAAATGGAGTATCTTGGCTTCTGTACTGCTCAGAGGCGCACCAAGCTCCATGCTTTCGAAACGCCTTCTCTGATTGTTGGCAAGCACGTTGACATATCTGTATACTGTTTTTTCCGGCATATCATCCTCCTCACATACCGATTCTGTATATTACTTAGTTTCCTAACTATTATACACCTGTTTTTTCCAAAAGTAAAGCACCACATTCCCATGATTCCTATTAGCTCCAGAGCATCCCCCTGCATCTTTCGAAACCATATCCGCACCATGAAAAAACGCCCTGCAGCACATGATCCATAATCATGGTCTGTCAGGGCGTTTTCCGTTCTTCACCGTCTTCAGTCGGTATGCACAGTCCATTCACCGTCTTCACCTTTCACAAGCATCCACTTTTCTATGCCTTCTCCGGGGGCATCCCCTTCGCTTTTCTTCACTGCATCCTGTACTTTCCATCCGCATCCCACTGCACCTGCTACGCAGGCAGCTGTTGCAAACAATGCTAACATTTTCTTCACTTGAAACCTCCGTTCTTTTCTTCATGCTGCAGCGCTGACGCCTGCAGCACAGTGTCCGTTGATACACCCCTGAATGTAAGATCTGTGCCGGATATCGTCTGTTTTATGGAGACATTTATGGATCTCCGGTCCCTGATCCTACTTTTTCATACACTATTAAAACACACAAATGTGAAGATTGTTACATAAAATTCAAAAAACTTTTCGAAATTTATACATTTTTTTCATATATATACGAAAAATCCCGTCCTGAATATGCTGATAATGTTATTCCCAGGACGAGATCTTGTTTTCGTATGTATGTTGCTTACTGTGGCAGACTACTGTTTGTTCTGCAGGTCAAGCAGCTCTTTTACAGCTGACGCCGACTCGCCGAAGGTCTTGACGTCTCTGCCGAGGACGTCTTTGGCTCCTGCTTCATCCAGCGTCACCGTTGCCGCTTCATCAGTACCCCTGGTCTTCGTTTCACCGCCACCGCCGGTCACTGAATACTCCCATACGACTTCGTTCACGTCCGGTATCAGAGCCAGCATCTGCTCACCGTATTTCATCATGCGGTCGTCGAAACTGCTCTTGTCATCAACATTCACTGCACTGCTCACGCTGATGGTGAGTATCGACTTCTTGCCGGACTGCCTTATATTGACGGAGAATTCTCCGTCTGTATCTTCAAACCCCATTGTTTCCAGCAGTTTAGCTACTGCCTTGCTGTCTCCGGAATCCGCCGGCTTTGCCTCGAAAAGCTTTTTAGCCTGTGCCGACGTATCCTTCACATTTTTATCCTGAAATGATGCGGCACTGCTTCCTGCAGCCGACGCCCCGCTGCCGGACTTCATACCGGTCACCAGCATTATCCCTGATGCTACTACTGCTACACATACGATAACGAGTACCAGCTGCAGCGTTCTCCTGTTTCGTTTTACCTTATCCATTCGTATTCCCCTCTTCCGTCATCTTCCTCTGTACTGACGTTTATTTTATAATGGTATAACATTTTTATATGAAGAAACGGTGTTGATTATGAGTCCGTAAGGGGAAAGAAAATGACACCATAAAATCATAAACGCCGCAAAGCACTGGTATATATGCTTTGCGGCATTCTGGAGCTTTTATGATAATGTGAGGTATCTCTTCGGGAAATATTCCCGAAGCTTTCACGCCTGTTCATACCCCTTCGCAGAGCCTGCTCTATTCCTGATCTGCGAACTGGCTGTTGTAGAGTTTTTCGTAGAATCCTTTCTGCGCCAGCAGGCTTTCGTGGGTGCCCTGCTCGATTATATCGCCGTGGTTCATGACCAGTATATGGTCTGCGTCCTTTATCGTAGACAGACGATGGGCGATGATGAAGCTGGTCCTGTCTTTCATCAGGTTGGCCATGGCGTTCTGTATCTGCTGCTCAGTCCTGGTATCTACCGAGCTTGTTGCTTCGTCCAGTATCAGCACCGGTGCATCGGCAAGTATGGCTCTCGCTATTGTCAGCAGCTGCTTCTGTCCCTGGGAGATATTCGTAGCTTCCTCGTTTATCTCCATGTCGTATCCCTTAGGCTGCGTCTTGATAAAGTGATCTATATGGGCTGCCTTTGCAGCTCTTTCCACATCCTCGTCGGTGGCGTCCGGACTGCCGTAGCGGATATTTTCCCTGATGGTACCGCTGTTGAGCCATGTGTCCTGCAGCACCATGCCGAACATATGTCTCAGGTCTTTCCTTGAAAAGTCCCTGATGTCGTGGCCGTCTATGGATATGCTGCCGCCGTTCAGCTCGTAGAATCTCATCAGCAGCTTCACTATCGTGGTCTTGCCTGCGCCTGTCGGTCCTACGATGGCCACACGCTGTCCCGGCTCTGCTTTGAATGTGAAATCGTTTATCACAGGTTCGTCTGCATTGTATCCGAAGGACACGTGATCGAAGGACACTTCGCCCTTCACGCCTCCGGCAGGAAGCATGAACTTCGATTCTGTGTCGATGTCTGTCTCCTCTTCCTCGTCGATGAGCTCGAATATCCTCTCAGCCGCTGCAGCTGTGGACTGGAGCTGGTTCGCCACGTTGGCCACCTGTGATATCGGCTGATTGAAGTTCCTGACATACTGTATGAAGGCCTGTATGTCGCCGATGGAGATCTTGCCGTTGATGGCGAAATATCCGCCCAGCAGGCAGACTGCCACATATGCCAGGTTGCCGATGAAGTTTGTTATCGGCATCATCATGCCTGAGAAGAACTGTGATTTCCACGCTGCTTCACAGAGCTTGTCGTTGTACTCGCAGAAAGTCTCCTCGGACTTTTCCTCTCTGTTGAATGC
>CAKQUI010000044.1 GCA_934277495.1 uncultured Clostridia bacterium
AGATAAGAGAGCGGTTATGAATAATAAGAGATTTTATTATGAATTTTAAGATTAAAAGAGAAAAATGATCTTTATGGACAATATATTGATGCATTTAATGGAAACGTAAAACAACGTCACATCATTGGCTTTTACGCATTTTATAACATAAGGTGTGTATAGTTTGCTTATGGCGTAGTAAAGTTCAGCGGGTCGTATAAATGTGTAGTGTCGTTAAGTTCGAACCCCTGATGGTGTACCAATGAGGGACAGAGTATCAAAAAGGTACTCTGTTTTTTAATGCAAAAACCTGCAAAGGGTTCGAACCCAACGTTCACTCCGACTCACGGCGGCTATGCTTGGAGACCTATCCCCAAATCTGTGATTTGGCGGAAGGTCCCGTGCGAGAGTTCCCCGGCTTCAGCCGGAAAGGAACTTACCGCTCCGTTTTTTCGGGCAAATCGCCTTACGGCTCTTTGGAAAAAAAGGCGAAAGGGCCTGACAGTCCGGTGGACTGTCAGTGCCCGAGCACGGCCGAGCCGAGCGCAGGACGGCAGGCACGAAGTGGCTGTAAAAACCCCTGATGGTGTACCAATGAGAGGCAGAGTATCAAAAAAGAAACCAGAGCAGGATACAGCAGAATTTTGAGATGATTAGTGGATTGCAGTTATTGCAATATTTGCAGCAATAACTGTATGCATATGATATACTAACGAAAATCAAGAAAGAAATCGTATCCAGGTGGTACGCAAATTAAAATCCCGAAGTAGTGTCTTTGGAAATGATAAATAAATGTGAAATAAAAAGTATAGTGATCGTGAAAAAGGGTATACTTGAAATAGCTATTTGCATATGCTATAATAGCGATAGCTAAAAAGGATATAGTACCACGAGTACAAAAAGCGAAAAACCCCGGAGTTGCAGCTCTGGGGTTTTCATTTAGGTTAGTTGTCACTGTCGTCTCCGTCTAACCATTTGCAGATGTAGTAGCTGGCTACGCCTGCCATAACGGAAACCAAAAAGGATATAATAGTTTCCACGAGTACACCCCCTTTCTGTTGCCAGATTGGGTGTGACAACGACAATATTATACATGATCAGTCACGATATAACAACAGAGCTGTAAAAGGCCCTTTTTCTTTTATCAAAAACAAAAAACAAACCTATGTTCTTAAAACCGTGTTAGCTTTAAGTTATAATAATCACATAGCAAATCATAATATTCAAGCCGGAGGAGGTAATGAAGCGGCAACTACAAGAAGAACACACATACGCATCATCTGCATATAATACAGACTAAAGATATTTCATATGGCATCTGTTAAAAAACGTATGAAAAAAGACTGTGGCGCTGATTTATTTATCAGATACCGCAGTCTTTTTCATTGTATATTCAAACTCGCCCAGTTACTTATCGGTCTTCTGTCTGGTCATCGATGTACATCAGGATGTCTTCATCAGGTTTGCACCAGCTGTTCCTGCCGAAGTGGAGTATCAGGCAGATGACTCCCATGATCAGGTAGCCGATGCCCCACTGGTTCGTGAAGTTGATGGTGATGGCTGCGCTGTGTATTATGCCGATGAATGAAAGCGCAGCACCGACAAATGCTGTTATGGCTACTTTGTCCAGTCGTCTGTCTATGATGAATGCCACCATCGTACCCAGCAGGATGCCTATGACGATAGCTCCGGCTTTTACAGCTGCGACTCCATTCCACATACAGCCTGCATCAAGCAGCTGCTGACATACTTCGGGAGTGTAGTTGTTGATGCCTGACGGCACTGTTTCTGTCCAGAGGTCTGCAAGACCTGCCGCACCTGTGATCTGCGTATAAAGGAAGTCTGCAACAGACGGCACCATAGCCACACCGATAGCCGCATAATATTTCTTTTCCACGACGCCAAAGGCCTGAGACAGCATATCTACTGCGCACCACAGGAACGTGATGGCAACGATGGCTTTAGGTATTATATCAGACAGCACAGTGAACATCCCCAGGATACCTGCCAGCAGCAGGATGATACCAGCGATCACGGAATATCCGATACCAGCGCCGGTCCTTTTCAGAGATACGTGGCCAAGCCATACAGTATTAGGCACGACGCCGCCGAAGCATGCTGATATCATCGTGAATATACCGTCTGCGAACTGAGCCTGACGTACATTGTACGGGTCTCCGGCAGCATTGGCGCCTTCCACATTGTCCATAGTCTCGATGAAGTTGTATATCTCAACAGGGATTATCACAGCCAGGTAAGGCACGATGACTGCAAATCCATCGATCATGCACTGGACGCTGTTTGCAGGGTTGGGGATATAGAAGCCTATATCGCTGAAGTCCACATGGGTACGTCCCAGACAGAATGCGTAAACGATGCCGCCAACGATGGCAACTACAAGGGGCGGTATCTTTTTAGGGAAAGTATACACGCCGAAAACTCCCAGCATGGCTACAAGCATCACGGGAAGACCAAGTATCGGATCCTCGAAAATATCAAAGACACCTTCTGTTGCCATCCATATGAAACCGATGCCGGCAACTGTACCCAGCAGCGCAGCTCTCGGTATACGTTTTTTCATCCATGGACCAACGAAGCCACCGATGAACTCGATGGTGCCGCCAAGGAAACATGCAGCCATGGCAGCCGACCAGGCTATCATAGGGTCTTCCACTGCATAGCTCAGCGGCATTATCACTCCGTAGAGCATTACGAACATAGCCGTGGTGGAAACTCCCGAGGGCAGGGCTGTCACATCCGGACGCCCTTCTTTTTTAGATAATTTGTATCCCATCCATGCGTAGTAGCAGCATCCCAGAAACAGTCCGATGGACATGCCAGGGATGACATAGCCGAAAACAACTTTGTCCGGCCATTTCAGCACGCCACTGAGTGTAGCGATGACTATGAGATAATTTACTATATTATTTGTGACAATATATGTGAGGCCTCCGATATCGCCTCTTCTGAAAAACGGGACTGTACCCGTATGGCTATTCATCTATCGTTTTCTCCTGACATTCTACATCTATAAACTTGAACTGTGTTACATCGAAAAGTCCTTCATCTGTGAGTTTCAGCTCTGGTATCACCGCCAGCGACATGAAACAGAGGGTCATCACCGGTTCTACATCAGTATTGACGCCCAGCACATCATAGGCTTTTTCGTGGAGGGCTGTCAGCTTTTCATCGACCCATTCTGCAGTCTGATTGCTCATCAGTCCTGCTATCGGCATAGGCATGCTTTCGATGACTTTACCGCCGTTTACAAGGACGACTCCGCCGCTCTGCTCTTTCAGGGACTCTACAGCAAAAGCCATTTCATCATCGCTTGTTCCCACTACAATGATATTGTGCGAGTCATGGGCTACGGAAAGTGCCACTGCGCCGGTTTTGATGCCGTATCCTTTGAGGAATCCGCATGCTACGTTGCCTGTCATCTGGTGTCTTTCCACTACGGCTACCTTTGCTATATCGATGGAAGGGTCGAAGACGAACTCGCCGTCCTTTACGTTTATATCGTCGACGGATTTCTTCGTAACGACTCCGCCGGGCTGTATCTCGATGGTGTGGACTCTGCTTCCTGAAAGGTGCATCCTGAATTTTTCTGCTGAAAAATCCTTCAGGTGGATGCTGCCCATGACTGGCGTGATATCTTCTTTTACGATCTCAGGCAGGTATCTGCCGTTTTCTGCTGTCAGTTCGCCTGCTGTCCATACCTTGTCTATCGCAAAGTCTTTAAGATCGTCCAGCAGCACGATGTCGGCACGGTATCCCGGCGCTATGGCGCCACGGTCGTCGAGGCCGAAACATTCTGCTGCGTTCAGAGTCGCCATACGGATGGCTGTCACAGGGTCAACGCCTTCAGCAACGCACATCCTCAGGTGATTGTCCAGATGACCTTCTTTCAGGATGGTCTTAGGCTGTCTGTCATCTGAACAGAAGATCACTCTGCGGCTGTTTTCCGGCGTCACAGCAGGCAGCATCGTCAGCAGGTTCCTGCATGCGGAACCCTGGCGGAGCATCACATACATGCCGTTGTCAAGCCGCTCCTCGAAGTCCTGTGTAGTCTCACATTCGTGGTCCGCTCTGATGCGGGCTGCACAATATGCGTTCAGCGCTTTGCCGGAAAGTCCGGGAGAGTGGCCGTCGATGAGCTTGCCGGCGTTTTTTGCCACCAGCAGCTTGTCAAGCGTTCCATCATCTCCGTTTATGACTCCGGGGAAGTTCATGAACTCTCCAAGACCCAGTATGTTGTCTCTGAGGACAGGGTCCTCCATGTCTGCTGCGTCTATCACTGCGCCGGCATGCTCGAAAGGCGTTGCCGGAACGCAGGACGGAAGCATGTATTTTATATCGAGTTTCGTGTTTTCTGCAGCCTTCATCATGTAGTCGAGTCCTTTTATGCCCAGCACATTGACGATCTCATGAGGATCTGCGATGATGGTGGTGCCGCCGTGGGGAACAAGTATCCTGCCAAGTTCCTCAGGGCTGAGGTACGAGGATTCGATATGGATATGGCTGTCGATGAAGCCGGGAGCGGCGTAGCGCCCTCCGGCGTCGATCTCGTTCTCGCCTTCGTAGGAGCCGACTCCTGCGATCTGACCGTCGCATATGGCTATATCTCCTTCGACTATCCTGCCGCTGAAAACATTTATCACTTTGCAGTTTTTGATGACTGTGTCGGCTTTTATCCTGCCGCCGGCAGTCAGTATCAGTTTTTTCAGTTCTTCTCTGTTCATTGTCCGCCTCTATTTTTCTGTAAGTTCAAGGATAGGATCGTATGTAGTGAGTGCACAGTAGTCCACAGGACCTGCATCTGTCAGTGCATAGTCAGGGATAGCTGTGATAGGCAGGAAGAACATGTACATCATCGGGTTAGGAAGATCTGAACCCAGTGAACGTGCTGCTTCGTCTATCTTCGCTTCCTGGGCTGCCACTGTTTCAGGCTCTTCATCGCTTACGATGCCGCCTACAGGCAGAGGCAGGAATTCTATTACTTTGCCGTCTTCAACGACTACCTGTCCGCCGCCCTGCTCGATGAGGTAGTTAGCTGCAAATGACATATCTTCTGCATTTGCACCCATCACGATGAGGTTGTTGTCGTCAGGAGCGTTGGTCGACGCCATGGCACCTTTTTTCAGCTTCCAGCCTGAGCAGAAAGCCAGCGACTTGTTGCCGTTCCTGCCGAAACGCTCCAGAACTGATACCATGATAGCATCCTGTTCTGTGTCAGGCTGAACGACGCCGTCCTTTACCTGGAGCACTACGTCTCTTCTCTTGCGGACGAAAGGCCCCTTCACGTCCATGCTGAGGACTTTGGCTTCGCCGTTTCTGATCGGTACATGATATGAAAAATCATCGGCAGTGGTCTTTGCACACTTGAGCTCTCCTTTGAAGATAGGGCTTCTTGCAGGTGCTTTCAGATCGTATGTCAGTTTGTAGTCTTTTGCTACCATGCTGCCGTTTGTCATTACTTCGTCTACCTTGAAATCCTGCAGGTCTTCAACGAACAGGATGTCGGCAGTCCTTCCCGGACATATTGAGCCTACCAGGTGGTCGATGCGGTATGCTTCGGCGCTGTTTATAGTTGCCATCTGTATAGCTGTCATCGGTTCGACACCGGCCTTTATGGCAAGACGCACAAGATTGTCCATGTGTCCTTTTTCAAGAATATCTGTTGCTGTCACATCGTCTGTGCAGAAGCTGACTCTTCTTGCCAGATAATGGTTAACTTCTGTCACTGCACGTATATTTTCTGCAAGGAAATGTGTGACGCATGATTCACGGATAAGCATGTGCATGCCTTTTCTCATCTTTTCGACTACTTCAACGTGGTCGTAGCTTTCGTGGTCGAGGCGCACGCCGCTGCAGAGATATGCGTTGAGTTTCTTTCCTGTTGCCATCGGAGCGCATCCGAATACCGGCAGGTTGTTCTTTCCTGCTTCTGAGATGGCACCCAGTGTATTTTCATCTTCTTCCTGGACGAACTCTGTTACCGTCTCCCATACGCCGAAACATTCAGGCCATTTCTGTACAGTCTGATGCACTTCTTTGGTGAAGTTGAATGAAACCGTGGATTCAGGCACTGTGTAAGGCGTCTTGTAAGGAGCGCCCCAGAATACTTTCAGCGGGCTTTTCTTTACCTCTGCAAAGATCTCCTGGAGACCTTCGAGGTTCGATACGGAAATGTATTCGTCAAGACCTGAGATCATGCTTGTCGTGCCGTGGGGCACTACTGCCTTTGAGTAGCTTGTGATGCTCAGCTTGCTGCATTCGCTGTGGATATGACCGTCGATCATGCCCGGTACAAGGTATCTGCCTTTTGCATCGATGATCTCGGTGTCAGGACCGATGTAGTCTGCTATCTCCGCTTCATCGCCTACTGCTGCAATCATGTCCTTGTAGATAGCTATCTCTGCCGGATAGATCTCGCTTGTCATTACATTCACCAGCTGTCCGTTTCTGATGACTTTTTCTGCAGGGAGCTTTGCTCCGCCTGCACGGATTCTTTCTTTCAACTGTTCTACTGTTCTTTCCATTATTATTTTCCTCGCTGCAGGGGCGAACATTCATCGTCCCCAAATAAAAAACACAATCAGACATCGGTTGTTGTTCTGATTGTGTCATAGGCACAGTATAAGAGCGGGCTTCACGTCCCAGATTACGAATTTTGCTCTAATTTTGGCTTATGACACGATACGACTCTGTACGTTCTGATGTCTGTCAAAATATAGAGTACATGTAGTATTATAGGACTGATAGACACGAACATCAATAATAAATTTCATGAAAAAAGTTCGGATTTCGTAGAGCGCTGAGGATAAACCGCAAAAAATCCCAGCAGTATGCACCGCTGTCTGGAAAGTGCAGGTCTTCGGATCTGTCAGACCGGGAGATTTATAGTCATATGTAAAGTTCCAGTAGCAGACTGAAGGTATCCGGTGCATCGTCATATGATCCTGCAGGTATGTCCGGCAGCCGTCTGAAAACAGACGGGCGTGGTTTATGGTCGCACCGGCCCCGTTATTTTGCACGATATTGGCTCTTTCAGCCGTGCCGATTATGTTGTATCATGTTATATATGTTACAAGAAGGAAAGGTATAATGATGGACAACACTTACAGATTACTTTCACAGGAAGAGGTATTTGGTGAAAAAAAGACGGACATTGTAAAAAGCATTGGTGCAGAGTGCGCTGTATCTGATCTTGCACTTCTGTCAGGAGCGGATGTCAGTGAAAATGGTAACGGCAGATGGTTCCTTTCCTCAGCGTCAGGATATGGAGATGTGTGCGCAGTGGACTATGACGGCAGCCAGCGCATGGTGTATGCGGATTCCAGAGGCGGCATACGTCCGGTGATGGAATGTGGGGACATTTCCCGGCTCGACTGCAGCCTCTCAAAGGATATATCAGGCTTTCAGGAGGCAGAGTACGGTGAATATCCTCAGTATGCAGCAGCAAGGTCACTTGCGAGGACGCTGGAGCAGGAATATGCAGACGGCAGACTGATAAAGACCGGTAAAAGATACTGTTCACAGTACGATGAGTACCAGCATGACGGATGCATGTACATCAGGGCGGTATGTATGACGGATGCAGGATGTCAGCTGTCTGACGGCAGGAAATACAAGGCAGGAGATTCCGCATGGATCGAAGTATCGCCGGTGAAATGGCTTTATGATTCGAAGGCAGGGCTACTTGTCAGCAGGACGATAATGGCGTCGGGACTGCAGTTCATGCACGGCAACTATTACGATGGAGATTTTTCAAAAACAGAGATCTGCAGATATCTGAACACGACCTTTGCAGCGGATATCATACCCGGCAAACTCCGTGAGCTGACGCCGCAGGAACAGGCGCAGTACGAGAAAGACATGAAAAAAGCTGCGAAGCGAAGGAATCCTTACGGTCTGACTTTCGGAGAAGTCAGCGAGGAGGATATCATAAGAGGCGCCATCGAAAGCGATGTGGCGGTGTTCCTGCACGGACCGTCATCTGAAGGCAAGAGTGCCAGAGTGAAGCAGATAGATCCGACATGTGAGATAATATATCTGAGAAACGCTACTCCTGACAGTCTCAACGGCAGGAGTGTGTACAACCAGGCAACAGGAGAGATGATAGACATACCTCCTGTGTGGTTCCGCAAGGTGAAGGAGAAGTGCGAACAGGAGCCGGACAAGCTGCATGTGGTCTTTTTCGATGAGATAAACAATGCGCTCCCCAGCATACAGGGTATGGCGTTCAATATCGTGCTGGACAGAGAAGTCAACGGTACATGGAAGCTGCCGGACAACGCCAGGGTCGTTGCAGCAGGCAACGACATGCAGGACTCACTGGCGGCACACCAGCTGGCAGCACCGTTTTTCAACAGGTTCGCACATGTTTATATAAACACTACGACGGAGAAATGGCTGAAATGGGCCAGGGAAAACGGCATACATCCTGCTATATATGCATATATAGCATATCGCAACGGAGAGACTCTCAGGAGCGAATACACCGGTGAGAAACCTAACGCAGATCCGAGAAAATGGGAGATGGCATCGAGAATGCTTTACACGACAGGACGCCCGGAAATGCTGCGCTCGCTTATAGGCGAGGATATCACTGATGAGTTCGTGCAGTTCTGCAGCCAGCCTGTGATAACTGTCGAAGATGTGATGAACGGCAATTACAGCGATCTTGAGATAGAAAACATGGATACTTCAAGGAGATATGCCACAACAGTGGGACTGACCCAGGCAGGACCGGACGAGATCGAGACTGTACGGAAGTTCACAGCGAAACTTGGCGAGGAATTTGCAGCTGTCTTCGATTCCTTTGTACAGCCGGAGGCACAGAAATGACATATGATATCACGGCACTGAAGCGCAGGGTGATCGCAATGTATCCGTTTTTCGGCAGTCTGGCGTCAGCTGCAGGATACATCGAAACAGAGGGCATAGGCAAGATAATAAACGATGGGAAGAATGTCTTCTATGATCCGGCATACATCGCAGGGCTTACCGACAGTCAGCAGCTGTTCGTCCTGGCACACGAGCTTTGCCATATAGCTTTCAGGCACCGGGAAAGAGGCCAGGGCAAAGATCCGGCTGTGTGGGATGATGCCACCGATGCTGTGATAAACCAGATGCTGAAGCGGGACGGACTGGAGCTGCTGCCTGTCAGTATAGACTACCCTGAAGCCATAGGCTATGATGCTGAAAACTATTATGAGATACTGCTAAGCGGGAAGATCGACATGGATCTGATCGACGGTCAGATGGAAGGAAAAGAGAACCCGGCAGTGGGCGAAAGCCAGCAGGGACCCGGTGACAGTGAAGAAAATGAAGATGATGAAAATGACAGCGAAGACAGCGAGGATGGGGAAGAACAGGAGATTATCTTCGATGAGGACCTTGATGATCCCGGAGATGAAGGGGACGAAGACGCTCTTGTGGAGAAAAAGGAGTCGGATGACGGCAATGCTGTCAGACAGGATGTCAGGGAATTGGGAGATATCGGATCGGCGCCGCCTGTCATCGACTGGAGAATGCTGCTGCAGGACACTATCAATTACGGCGTGGACTGGTCATATACCAACGCTGTGCTTGAGGACGGCATCGTGAGACCGGTCCTTGAGGAGATTCCTGTACCGGAAACGGAGATAGTGCTGGATACCAGCTGGTCGGTGGACGAGGAACTGCTGAGGAATTTTCTCAGGGAATGCAGGAACATACTGTCATTCTCGAAGATGAAAGCCGGATGCTTCGACACAGTTTTCTATGGTTTCCACGATATAAGGACGGCACAGGATATAGAGGATATGGAGTTCAACGGCGGAGGCGGCACTGATTTCAATGCAGCGGTAGAAGCTTTCACCCTCAGAGTGGATAACAGGATAATCTTCACAGACGGACAGGCGCCGGTACCTGACAAATACCTTAAAGCTATATGGGTCATCTACGGAGACGAGGATATAGAGCCACCGGGCGGCACAGTGATCCATATCAGACCTGAACAACTGAAAAGCCTATGCTGATCGTATCAGGAGCGATGGGACGAAACCGACAGGAAACTGCCGGGTTTCGTCCTTTTTTATGGCAGCCGGCGGATCGGTGCCATGACCCATGAGCTGGAAAGTATCGAACCCAGCCGCCTGGGGGTCAAAAACGTCCCATCCGGCAGCGCAGACGGCAGTCAGCAGCCTATGGCCCGGCTTTCATTGACCGAAAAGTATCGAACCCAGCCGTCAGGATGCCAAAAACGTCCCATCAGCGTTGAGTTTTCGGCTTCTGGAAAGCATCAGAAGCCGGCCTTTCTGTGGAAAGGGACGAAATCCCGAAAGCAGGCTGCAAAAACGTCCCATTTGAGCGAGCGTTAGGTTTCCGGCAGCTGGCAGGCAGTCCGTCACGACCTGGAAAGTATCGAAAACTGCAGTCAAAAACCCTAAAAACGTCCCATCCGGCAGGGACTCCATCATATTATAGTTTGAAATAGTGAGTATTATCTGATAGAATTATATCGTACGGCTTTTGTCAGTGAGACAGGATGTCGTGCTGTAAGTTATATGTTTTATTTATTTGAGGAGATTTTATTATGTTGGAAAGTATTCATTCAGGCATAATGGCTGTCAGTGATATACTGTACAGACCATGGTTCGTGCCGCTGCTGCTTGTCATCGGAGGACTGTATTTTACATTCAGATGTAAATTCATCCAGGTGAGACTGTTCAGGGAGTCACTGAAAGTCATTATGGAAAAGCCCCATGAAGAAAACGGTATTTCTTCATTCGGAGCACTGATGGTATCGACTGCATCGAGAGTCGGCACCGGAAATATAATCGGTGTTGCCACAGCTATATGCCTCGGCGGTGCCGGAGCTATATTCTGGATGTGGGTCACTGCATTCATCGGAGGAGCGACAGCTTTCGTCGAGTCCACGCTGGCTCAGATCTACAAGAAGAGAGCCGATGACGGCTCCAGCTACGGAGGTCCGGCATTCTATATGCAGACTGCTCTCAAACAGAGATGGCTCGGTGTCATTTTCTCGATACTTATAATCCTGATATATGCTGTAGGATACAACATGCTGGCTGCCTACAACCTGCAGTCGACATTCGCAGTATTTAAATTCTATGACCAGGGTTCAACGCCGGCTGTAATAGGTATAATCCTTGCGGTGCTGTTCGGAGTAATCGTTATCGGAGGCGCAAGACGTCTTATCAATGTAACAGGCGTAATGGTCCCTGTGATGGGTGTCATATATGTGGCAGTTTCTCTGCTGATACTGGTGATGAACTTCAAATCGATACCAGGTATGTTTGCAGGCATTTTCAGCAGTGCATTCGACTTCAAGTCAATATTCGGAGGATTTGCAGGATCATGTATCATGTGGGGTATCAAGAGAGGTCTGTACTCCAATGAAGCTGGTATGGGTTCTGCGCCAAACGCCGCTGCAAAGGCTGACGTTTCCCACCCGGCAAAACAGGGCCTCGTACAGATGCTTTCTGTATTCATAGATACGCTGCTGATCTGTACAGCAACTGCATTCATGTGCCTCAGCACATCAGTGGATCCTTCAGGTTTCGTGGCAGACGGTACTGCAGATGCAGCAGGCTATGTGCAGTCATCAATGAACGATGCACTGGGTAGCTTCGGTCCTGTGTTCCTGGCAGTTGCCATGTCGCTGTTCGCATTCACGACACTGATAGGAAACTATTCATACTGCGAAGGCTGCCTCGAATTCATCATCAACAGACCGGTGCCTAAGCCGCTGCTGATAGTTTTCAGACTGGTTGCTACAGTCATCGTGTTCGTAGGTGCCGTTGCCAGTGCAGGTTTCGTATGGGATACTGCGGACATGCTCCAGGGTATGATCGTAGTCGTAAACGTGCCGTCTATACTGATCCTCGGAGGTCTTGCAGTGAGATGTCTGGACGACTATGTAAAGCAGAGAAAGGCAGGAAAGAATCCACACTTCATCGCAAAGAGCATAGGAGTAAAGGAAGATACAGATTTCTGGAAATAACAGGGAATATCGTACATATAAAATGATCGAAAGCAGCGTCAGGCTGTTCTGAAGACAATATAAAAACACCCCGGCAGTTACCGCTGCATCGGGGTGTTTTTATATGGGCAATATCGTTTTCGATATTACCGGAGTTAGAGTTCACTGCGTTTGTTCCTGTACCTGTGGCTGCGCCTGTGATGCCGGAGATAGTTCCGGAGCTGTATCTCGTCTTTTATCTCAAGTCCACGCTCGCCTGCCAGCGATTCCATGTGGTGTGTGAATTCGTGGTAAAGCACTTCACGTATGCGTTCTTTCAGCGCATCTTCGCTGAGGTGTGAGCAGTTCTTTTCGAAAGAACCGTAATATATCCTTATCATGCGTCCCATGGAGCTGCTGACGACGTACTCGCCCATGATATACAGGTCGTCTGCCACTGCATAGGGGCTTATCTTTGCCTGGGGCAGCAGGAGGATACCGCCGTTGAGCTCTCTGTAAAACTCTTTCGGAAGCTCGCCTGCCACATCATCCAGTATCTTTTCAAATGTATCTATATCGATCATCAGGTCTCCTTTCCCTGCAGTTTGTCAGTATATGAGCTCTATTCCCTCTGTACGGCAGTATACTTCGAATTCATCAGGAGGAGGGCAGTCCGTAACTATCCCGGTGATATCTTTCAGCTGACAGTATGTGTAAAGCGCTGCTTTGCCGAATTTATCGTGGTCGGCCAGAAGGTAGATCTGGCTGCTGCTGCAGCAGACGTTTTTCTTCACAGTGTATTCATCTTCTGAAGCATTCGTAAGACCGCTTTTTACAGTGAGACCTGTTGCTGCCATGAATGATTTCTGTATGTTCAGGGTGCTGAGATATTCACCGGCGTCATGGCCTGCAAAGGACCATGTTTTCCTGTTGAGGCGTCCCGGAGCAGTGATGAGCGTGATGTTTTCATGAGGCAGCGCCTTCAGCGCAACGTTGAGACTGTTGGTTATCACAGTGCATGGTGTATCTGCGAGATATTCCACCATGTGTATGCAGGTGGTCCCTGTATCTATGAAAATGACGTCGCCGGGAACGACCATGGACGCTGCTTTACGGCAGATCGCCAGTTTTTCTTCGTGGTTGCGGACGCTGCGTTCTTCAAAAGGCAGCAGTGGCATATGGGTCTGACCGGGATCAGGCGCACATACGCCTCCATATACCTTGCGTACCTTTCCCGCCGACGCAAGAGTGTCTATATCCCTGCGCACGGTACTTTTGGATATGCCGAATTTCTCGCAAAGCTCCTCCAGGGAAACCGAGCGGTTTGCTGTGATGTATCTTTCGATTTCGTCTATACGTGCCGCTTTCATGATGACCTCCGATCTTTATGATTTGCTGCAGCAGCTTTCTTCTGAGCATATTTTAGTGTAAACTCCATTAAAAATCAATAATATATCATGATATGGCCGCATATTATCTTAGATATGAGCATATTTTGAGATAAAAACTATAAATATGACCATAAAATACTCATAAAACAACCAGAATGTTATTGACTGCAGATATATGCGGTGATACGATATGCACATAAAGAAAATGTGATGACCAAAGGAGGCCAGCCATGAAAGAGATCAGGAAAACTGGATACTGTGTGAACGGTGAATGGAAAGAATCAGCAAGTGAAAAATACATGGATGTGACAGACTCCAGTACAGGCGAAGTCATTGCCAGGGTACCGTGCTGTACATCTGAAGAAGTGGAGGAAGCCATCGCTTCGGCTCAGGCAGCGTTCCCGGGATGGTCCGGACTGTCTGCAGCGAAACGCCAGCAGTACCTTTTCAGATGGAGGGATGTCCTCTGCACTCACAAGGAGGAACTGTCAAGGCTTTGCGCCAGGGAGCTTGGCAAGAATATAAACGAAGCAAGGGGCGATGTGCAGAAAGCTATCGAACCGACGGAAGAAGCCTGTGCGATGCCTGCCATGATACAGGGCGATGCTGCGATGCAGGTGACAGGCGGATATGACACTGCAAGCTACAGGTTCCCGCTGGGAGTGACCGCCGGTATCGTACCAATGAACTTTCCTGCCATGATACCTTGGGGCTGGATGGTTCCGCTGTCAATAGCCTGCGGCAATACGGTAGTGCTCAAGGCAAGCTCCCAGACTCCGCTGACAGCAATGCGCATAATGGAGCTGTTCTATGAGGAGGCAGGATTCCCGAAAGGCGTTGTGAATCTTGTGACATGCAGCCGTGTCGAAGCTGATATACTGCTGACAGATCCGAGGGTAAAGGCTGTCACTTTCGTAGGAACTACAGGCGTAGGCAGAGATGTATATTCCAAAGCTGCAGCTCATGGCAAGCGTGTACAGGCGCAGACCGAAGCGAAGAACCATGCACTGGTGCTGGAGGACTGCGACCTGGAGGCAACAGCAAACACTGTCATCAATGCGGCGTACGGATGTGCCGGAATGAGGTGTATGGCGCTGCCGGTGGTATGCGTCCAGGAAAGCATTGCAGATGAATTCACTGCACTGCTGAAAGAAAAGGCGTCAGCCCTTAAAGTCGGCTGTGCATACGATGAGGAGACTGATCTTGGACCTGTTGTCAGCGCATCTCACAGAGAAAAAGTCCTTTCATGGATACAGAAAGGACTGGATGAAGGCGCCAGCCTGCTGCTGGACGGACGTGACATAACTGTTCCGGGATACGAAAACGGATTTTTCATAGGCCCGACGATACTGGATAACGTCAGCAAAGATATGACTGTTGGAAATCGTGAGATATTCGGACCGGTACTATGCGTCAAACGTGTAAAGGATTTCGATGAAGGCATCGCAGTAATGAACGGCAATCCTTTTGCCAACGGTTCGTGCATCTTCACCCAGAGCGGATATTACAGCCGCAGATTCGCCATGGAGACAGACGGCGGCATGGTGGGTATCAACGTCGGCATACCTGTACCGACAGCATACTTCCCGTTCTCAGGGAACAAAGACTCTTTCTTCGGCGATCTCCATGTGCTGGGAAAAGACGGATATCATTTCTTTACAAGAGCAAAGACAGTGACTACTCACTGGTTCGATGAAAGCTCAGGAAAGAAAAAAGTAGGCACATGGGAAGGCAGTACAGAAGCATGAGCATGAAACTGAAAGCGGCCCCGGACGAAACAGTCCGGAGCCGCTTTTTTCAGCTTGATTAAAAAGAATGGCATGTTTTGTGAGGTCGGAAGTTACAAAACATGCCTTAGTCAGAAGTTATAGCAATACATTACAAATGTGCTGCCTGAGTGGCAGGGGAGGTGGAAAAAAGATGCCTTTCCATTTGTACTATTGTGGTCCCCCGGCCTGATATTATATTACAACAATATCCGCATCAACTATGTTGTACAAACAACAAAAATGGTTATTAGTCAGCTCGATTTCTCATACTATTTTGCTGTATTCTGCAAAAATGATGATAATGATATTTTATCAGACATTTTTCTGTCGTAAAAAGTGCCATATATAGACTTGTGCGAAGTATATCGGACTGATACTACCCATATCTTCAGTTTTACGCCGTATGAAGGCGTCAGAACGCTGGTAATGACATAAAATGGGAGGATTGTTGTGTTAATTTTTCTATATTATTTGAAATCAGAGCGGATCTATAGTATAATATCAAGGTCTATAAGCATTTGTGTTTTTGTTTTGACGACAGAAACACTGTGTTACTATGGAAAACAGGAGAAAAATCATGACAGGTATTCAGATAGCAGTTATTGCTGCACTCGTGTTCTTTGCGGCGATATCTGTGGTGATATTCATACTCTGGAAGCGTGAAACGCAGATGAGGACCAACAGCATAAGATTTATCGAAGATACGCTGATAAATATAAGAGACGGGCTCACAGAGAACAACGAGCTGGTGGCAGAGGAGCTTCTGAAACAAAACAGCAGTCAGGAGGTCCGCACGCAGTACACAGAGCAGCAGCCCGCATCACCGGTACAGGCGCCGTCTCAGCCGCAGCAGACAGCGGCAGTGCAGGATACATATGTGCCGGAGAGCAGAGCGCAGACAGATCCATATACAGGCAGCAGGCAGTATGGTGTGCCGGAACATGAAAGTCAGAGCACAGGCGCATCAGCTGCATGGCATCCTCATGGATACGACAGCGGATCTTTTGCAGATAAAGGTGCTGATATGTACAGCAGTGGCATGTACGGCGCTGCGTATGCAGACAGCAGCACAGATACAGATGGAGAGATAAATCTTGATTTTATAGATCAGGATATGGATTTCAGAGAAACAGGAAGTCAGTATGTATCTGACGACGACTGGCTCAGATTACAGGAACAGCAGATGATGAGAGATGCCGCAGGCCAGCGCAGCACCGGAAGGAGCGGCAGGACCTATACGGTATCAGAATTGGAAACTTTGATCAGAGAATGAAAACGTCCAGAAGGAGGAATCTAATGTATTGTAAAAATTGCGGATGTGAGATTGCAGATGGAGCAAAATTCTGCAGTCAGTGCGGTACCCTTGTGGAATCAGAACCGCAGACTGCAGCCGGGATGCCGGAACATCTTGAAGAGATGAACGGTACTCAGGAGAGCTCTATGCACGAACAGACTGCAGCGGATGTACCATACGAAGCACCAAGAAAACCGGTAATCGAAGATGTACCATGGGACGTTGGTGATTATCCGAGCAGAGACAGGGTAGAGAAAACAGAAGATGTGAATTTCAACTGGCATGCCAGGCCGTCTGATATACCGGATGGCAGAGGCGGCCTTTCCGGAAAGAAGGACGACAATGATCTGATGTTCAAAGGCCTGAACGAAGATCATAAGGAAGACGTGCTGAGAGGCCAGGATCTTGAGGAATCTATTTTCGGAGAGACTTCAAAACCTGCTGACAGCATGAGCGCTTCTGAAAGGATCGACAAGTTCTATACATTCAACAGGAAGAACGAAGAGTTCCAGCAGCTCCTTGACAGGGAATACCGCAAGGTGAAGCAGGGCAATGCGCTCCAGCAGGAACTTTCCGCAGCTGACGAAAGGGCTGACGAGAGGTTCCAGACAAGGCACGAGACGTCCACCATGGATGATTTTCTCGAGGCGGAGGGCATAAACCAGCCATACC
>CAKQUI010000045.1 GCA_934277495.1 uncultured Clostridia bacterium
GTTATCGGTACAGGATGCGGAATACCGGGAATCATGGCAAGCCGTACTATCCGTGATGACAGAGAAAGAAGAGCGACTGCAATGCTGACTACGTTCATCCCTTGCGGAGCCAAGCTTCCTGTTATAGCTCTGTTCTCAAGTGCGTTCTTTGCAGGAGCGTCATGGGTAGGAACTCTGATGTACTTCGTTGGTATCCTGCTCATATTCCTGGGAGCACTGCTTGTAAAAGTAGTTACAGGTTATAAATACAGAAAATCATTCTTCATCATGGAGCTGCCTAAGTACAAGGTACCAAGCATCAAGAGAGCATTCATCTCCATGCTGGAGCGTGCAAGAGCATACATCAAGAAGGCCGCTACTATCATCCTGGTCTGCAACTGTGTTGTACAGCTCATGCAGACATTCAACTGGCACTTCCAGGTAGTTGAAGAAGGTGCAGCAGATACTTCGATACTGGCAAGCATCGCTTCACCGTTCGCTGTACTGCTGATTCCTCTCGGATTCGGTGCATGGCAGCTGGCAGCAGCAGCTATCACAGGCTTCATCGCTAAGGAAAACGTTGTAGGTACACTGGCTGTAGTATATGCTATCACAAACTTCATCGATACAGATGAACTGGCACTGACAGGCGGAGCTAATGAAGTTGCCCTCACAATGGGACTTACTTCAGTAACTGCACTGGCATACCTCATGTTCAACCTGTTCACACCTCCTTGCTTCGCTGCTATCGGAGCTATGAACTCAGAAATGAAGAGTGCCAAGTGGCTGTGGGGCGCTATAGGTCTCCAGCTCTGCACAGGCTATACAGTAGCATTCCTGGTATACCACGTTGGTTCCATCATCACAGGTGCTGGAATAGGTACAGGATTCATTCCTGGACTCATCGCTATCCTGGTTATGGTAGCTGTAGTAGTTGCTATCGCACGCAGATCAAGAAAAGAATTTGACGAAGAATATGACCTTCACAACAGGGTAGGAGCGTAGTCTGATGGCAACAGTTATAGCAATATTGATAATTATCATAATCCTGGCTTTGGCTATAGGATGTATAATAAAAGAAAAGAAAAAAGGCGTGAAGTGTATCGGATGCCCGGCAGCGGGAAGCTGTACGAAGCATGGTGGTGCAAAGCGTCTTGAAAAGGAAATCCGTAAGAGCATGAAAAATGGCGGTACATCCCACGGGTGTCACTGACCGGACAGAAAAATGTTTATACAATAGGTTTCCCGATATATATTGCTGATCATGGAGAAACACTGAGGGATACTTCAGTGTTTTTTCATGTATCTGCAGAAGGAAAACTGTCAACAATGATATCAGAGGAAGAGGTCTTGTCAGTATGTTTTGCTCCCCTTGAATGTAAAACGTCAAAGCCTCTTCCTATTTTTTCTGTATCCCTTGAAATGCATTTTAAAATAAAGTATAATAGTTTAGTTGTAATTAAACATTGCGGAGGGTGAAATTGGCAAAGTTCTTAGTACAGAAAAGTGCTCCACTGAATGGAGAGGTTAAAATAAGCGGTTCCAAGAATGCAGTACTTCCGATAATGGCAGCTACGCTGCTTACAGAGGAACAATGTTCCATCAAGGATGTACCGGCACTTAGAGATGTTGATGTGATGTGCAGACTCCTGGAAGAACTGGGAGCAACTATAGATAAAGATCTTGATAATAATCAGGTTGATATAAAGGCTTCAGGAAATATAAAATACGAAGCGCCTTATGATCTTGTTAAGATGATGAGGGCTTCGATACTGGTACTGGGAGCACTGCTGCTCAGGACAGGGAGAGCTGTTATCAATCTGCCGGGAGGATGTGCTATAGGCAGGAGGCCTGTGGAACTCCATCTGAAGGGGCTCAAGGCTCTCGGCGTAAAGATCGATGAGAAACAGCTGGAACGAGGTATCGTAGATGCAGAAGCAGAAAAGCTTCACGGCAGCACTATCTATCTTGATTTTCCGAGCGTAGGTGCGACAGAGGTAATAATAATGGCTGCTGCACTTGCTGAAGGCACGACCCTGATAGAAAATGCAGCGCAGGAGCCCGAGATCGTAGATCTGGCTAATTTTCTCAATAAGATGGGAGCAAGGATCAAAGGTGCTGGAACTGATAATATCAAAGTCGAGGGCGTAAGCCGGCTGAAGGGTGTATCTCATCATGTCATACCGGACAGGATAGAAGCAGGTACTTTCATGATAGGTGCAGCGATCACAAAGGGCAATGTGCTGATAAAGAATATCGTTCCTGACCATCTCAAAGCCGTTATCGCCAAACTCAGAGAATGCGGCGTGGATATAGAGATGACAGATGAAGGCATGCGTGTCAGAGGTGATGTGAATCCGCTGGTATCTACAGATGTGAAAACACTGCCATATCCGGGATTTCCTACAGATATGCAGTCTCCTTTCATGGCACTGCTGACAGTAGCAAAGGGACCAAGTGTTGTTATCGAGACAGTTTTTGAGAACAGGTTCATGCACGTAGGCGAGTTCAACAGGATGGGCGCAAATATCAAAACTGACGGGAACTGTGCGATAATTCCGGGAGACAAGTCGCTTCAGGGAGCACAGGTAGTCGCAACCGACCTCAGAGCAGGAGCTGCAGTGGTCCTGACGGGGCTTGTGGCAGAAGGCACGACAGAAGTGACCCAGGTATATCATATAGACAGAGGATATGAACATTTTGCAGATAAACTCAGAGCTCTCGGAGCCAATATAATGAGAGTCGAAGAATAAAACAACAAAAATCAGATCAAAAACAGACCGCAGGAAATATGCGGTCTGTTTTCAGCATATATCTGTTTTTTATGTCAATAATAAAAGCAGGAGGACTATGATATATGAATGATCTGAAAAACAGTAAAACCTATGATAATCTCATAGCAGCATTTGCAGGAGAGACACAGGCATGGGGCAGATATGAATTTTTTGCATCTAAAGCAGAAGAAGAAGGATATGAGCAGATCGCTGAGATATTCAGGGAGACTGCTTCCAATGAGAAAGCCCACGCAGAGATCTGGTACAGGCATTTTGCAGGGATAGGCACTACTGCAGAAAATCTTTTATCTGCAGCAGAGGGCGAGCATTATGAATGGAGCACCATGTACTCAGATATGGCGAAGACTGCCATGGAAGAGGGCCTTGCAGAGATCGCTAAGCAGATGGAAGGCATTGCAGCTGTGGAAAAGCACCATGAAGAAAGATATATGGCGCTCAGGGAGAATATATCTCAGAACAAAGTTTTCAGCAGAGAGGATGATGTCGTGTGGATATGCGGCAACTGCGGTCATGAACACTGCGGCAAGGATGCACCTGAGATTTGTCCTGTATGCGGTCACAGCAGAGGGGATTTCCGGATAAAAAAAGAAAACTACTGATATAGTAAAGAAGCAGAACTGTCATGCTCCGGTATAAATGGAGATATGACAGTTTTTACATATATCATTTGTAGCAGAAAGTCTGATAGTGTATAATTGATTCATCAACATAAAACAGGGAGGAATTTATGAAATACATAGAATTCAAAGTCCATGCCAGCAGACAGGGCATAGAGCAGGTGACAGCTCTGTTCATGCGCTGCGGTATCGATGAGATATCTGTCGATGACCCGGCTGATATGCAGGATATCCTCAGTAAAAAGAACGAGTACGGCTGGGATTATATAAATGACGAGCTGAAGACAGATCTGGACCGTGAACCATGTGCTTCTGTATATTTTGAAGATACGCCAGAAAACAGGCAGAAAGTGCAGGAACTCAAGATCGAAGTGATGAAACTCAAACACAGCGAGACAGAAGGCCTGTTCGGAAGAGATGCTGATTTCGGAAGGCTCTACGCAGAGGATATCATAGTTGATGATAATGACTGGAAAGACAAATGGAAAGAGTTCTTTAAACCGTCCAGAGTGACTGACAGGATAGTTGTCAAACCTACCTGGGAGGAATATGATAAAAAGGGCGACGAGATAGTCCTTGAGATAGATCCTGGGATGGCTTTTGGTACAGGAACTCATGAGACTACCTCGCTTTGTATGAAACTCATGGAAAAATATCTCAAAAACGCAGGTGATGATGCAAAGGTGCTTGATGTGGGATGCGGATCCGGCATACTGTCGATAGCAGCAGCTTTGCTGGGATGCAGCGACGTGCTGGGCGTGGAGATAGATGAAGATGCAGTAAAAGTAGCAAAAGAAAACACAGAAAAAAACCATGTGGACGACAGGGTGAAGATCATACAGGGCGATCTGACGACAGGCGTTGATTTCAAGGCAGACATCGTAGTTGCCAATCTTATGGCTGATCTTGTCGTGATGCTGACTCCTGACGTCAAGGCACATCTGCTGCCCGGCGGAGTCTTCATTTCTTCCGGTATACTTATAGAAAAAGAAGAAAAGGTCGCATCAGCAATAGAAAAAGAAGGATTTGAGATAATCGAAATAGCAGAAGACGGCGAATGGTGTGCGATAGCATGCAGAGCAAGGTAGTTTGACGATGAACAGATTTTTTGTTCCGGCAGAAGATGTCGGAGAAAACAGCATATATATGTATGACAGGGAAGACCTGCATCATATGATAAAGGTACTGCGTCTTTCTGCAGGCGATTATGTGGAGATCTCGGATTCAGTGAAATGGGAGTATGAAACGGAGATAATATCTCTCGACAAAGATCAGGCAGAGCTCAGGATCCTGGATAAACAGAAGTTCACCACGGAACCTGATGTGAATGTGACCTTGTTCCAGGGCATACCAAAGCAGGGCAAAATGGAGCTGATAGTGCAGAAATCAGTCGAGCTGGGTGCCTGCAGGATAGTACCTGTATTCATGAAGCGCACTGTGGTGGCAGACAAGGGCAACTTCGGGAAAAAAACTGCAAGGTGGCAGAAAGTTGCAGCGGAATCAGTGAAACAGTGCAAACGTGGCAGGATACCGGAAGTAAGCGCCCCTGTCCGTTTCCCGGATATGATGTCCGGACTGGGAAAATTCGATCTTGTACTTTTCCCATATGAAAACGAGGAAGGCACGACTATGAAAGATGTCCTGCGGGATTTCATGTCCTGCAGAGATCATAAAAACGCAGATATAGCAGTGATAATCGGGCCGGAAGGCGGTTTTTCAGACGAGGAGGCAGCAGAGATAGTCTCCTCGGGAGGAAGATCCCTTTCTCTGGGAAAGACCACCCTGAGAACAGAAACAGCAGGAATGGCAGCGATATCGATGATAATGTACGAAATGGAGTTATAAAATGAAAGCAGTATTTCTTGACAGTGGGGTCATCGACCCGGGTGATATTTCATGGAAGTCTATGGAGGACATATGCGACTTCACAAAATATGACAGCTCTTCAGAGGCAGAACTTTATGAACGCATGAAGGATGCCGAGGCTGTTTTTACAGATTCAGTAGCGATAACGGGTGAAATGATGGAGAAACATCCGAAGCTCAGATTCATAGGCATAGCAGCAACGGGTTACAATCATATAGACCTCGATGCAGCAGAAAGGCTTGGCATCGCTGTTGCCAATGTGCCGGCATACTCTACAGACGCTGTTGCACAGCATGCTTTTTCCCTGCTTCTTACACTGGCAAACAGGATACCTGACTACAGCAGGCTGGTATCGGAAAACAAATGGGATGAGGCGCAGCGTACAGGCGGGATAAAATATCCGATAAAGCTGCTCAAAGGAAAGAGTATAGGTATCGTAGGATATGGCAATATAGGCAGGAGAGTCGGAGAGATGGCAGAGGCATTCGGCATGACAGTGAATGTATACAGTCGTGACAGGGATGCAGCGGTATCTTCGGATTTCGTTTCGCTGCACTGTCCGCTGACAGAGTCCAACAGTAAAATGGTGGATCGTGGATTCATAAACAGTATGAAGGATGGAGCTATACTGATAAATACAGCAAGAGGCGGGCTTGTGGATGAAGCGGCTCTTGCGGAGGCTCTTGCATCAGGAAAGATAACTGCAGCGGGCGTCGATGTTCTCAGTGAGGAACCTCCGTCAAAGGACAACCCGCTGCTCAGTGCACCGAACTGCATCGTAACGCCGCATATAGCGTTCACGCCGCATGAAACCAGAGAAACTGTAGCTGAGACATGTGCAGCCAACCTCAGAAGTTTCTCAGAGGGAGGAGATCTGAACAGACTTGTGTAAAAACAGATCTAAAGACATAATGCTCAGGCAGCAGGTGTCTACAGGGAGCTGAAAAAATCTTCAGGAGACTTGTCAGGAGGCCTCAGATGACGTTTTATCATATAAAGACTGCCGGGGTCTCCTTTTGTTATAGTGCTGACTCCTTCTGTGCAGCTGAGCGTCGCCTTGAACCCCATCTTTTTCAGGCAGTTGTCCGTTTCTCTGCTGAAAGCACCAAAAGGATAAGTGAAAGTATCCGGTGCAATACCTGTAACATAAGCTATCATATTCTGGAGCCGTCCCAGGTCGCTTTGCAGGAATTTTTTATAATCTTTGTCGCTCTCATTTTTTTTCTGTGATATGCCGTTGCGTTTATCGTAGGAATGGCAGTCGTAGGAGTGGTTCAGTATCTCCCAGTTGCCGGAAAGGTGCATTTCCAGCACATCATCCCATGTCACGTGAGAATAGTTGGGATTCTCATCTTCAGTTTCAGAAAAATCATCAGTGGATTTTCCTACTATGGATATCACGGCTTTCATATTGTATTTACGCAGCAGCGGGAAAGCATAATAGTAGTTGTTGTAATATCCATCGTCAAAACTCAGGACTATTGGCTTTTCAGGCAGAGTCCCTTTGCCTTCCACAAAAGCTATGACATCTTTCATGAAAACCGGCGTATAGCCGTGTTTCTTCAGGTATTTCAGATCTTTTTCGAAGAGTTTGGGAGAAACTATGTATTTGCTGGGCTTCACCGGATGTTCCAGTATGCTGTGGTACATTATCACAGGAAGTTCGATGCTGTTTTTTTCAGTTGTGCCGGCAGATGCGCTAATATTTTTCAGCTGTGGATTTTCTTCAACGAACTGATATTTCCGTTTGTATTCTCCTGATGCACTGTCTCTTATGACGCTGCATCTGTGCGAGGACAGTAGCTTTGTGATGTCGTACAGGTCTATCCATATCTGGTTGCTGCTGTCCTTGGCGTCTTCATCGAACACAAGCTGCATGCCGAAATGCAGATGAGGAGTATCGATATTATTGGTATTTTCCCGAAGGCTGTAGCCGGTCTGACCAGTGTAGCCGATGATATCTCCGGCTTTGACTGCAGCACCGATGTAAAGGCCGTCTGCAAAAGGAGCATCTTTTTGCAGATGGGCATAGTAGTAGTAACGTTTTTTGTCGAAACTGCGTATGCCGAGACGCCAGCCGCCGTACTGGTTCCAGCCCATAGCTTCGACTATACCGCTCTCGACGCTTATGACAGGCGTGCCCGAAGAAGCGATAAGGTCATGTCCGAGATGCTGCCTGCTGTATCCATAGCTCCTGTTCTGACCGAAATCGTCAAAATCTGAATAGCTGAATCCTTCGGCTAGCGGAGAGAATGCTTTGAGACCGTATACTTTTTTCCATGATGAGTCCCCTTTTTTATCTGATGGGATCTTCAGCTGGTATTCTCCAAGAAAACCGCCAAGAACGGCGCTGTAGGCTTTATGGTAGTAATCATAGTATTTCATTCCCTTTGTAAGAGAATCAACAGATATGCCGTTTTTTACGGAATCTGTGAATTTGTCCATATCATCCGGAGTGTACCGGCTGAAGTCGCCTCCGTAAAGAGCTCCAAGATATGCCAGTGTATCTATCCAGTCGATATGTTTACTGGTGCTGTAACTGTCTATATCTGTATCCATAGCTTTTTTCATGACTTCATACGGCACCTTGAAATCCACCCATCTGATGGTACTGCTGTCTGATCTTACTTTCCTGTCTATGGCTGCAGGGAGACTGCTGACTGAAAATGAGATCATAAATGAAATGAAAGTCCCTGCAGCTAGGGCAAGTATCGCTGCGATCCTGATCCTGCTTTTTTTCATAACTCCTCCTTGATAACATCGTGTTTTAAAATATGAAATTTTTATGTGTTTTATGTATCATGCAGCTGTGTTATACTTGAAATAAATCTTTTTTCAGGAGGACAGAATGAAGGTAGCATTCCATACATTAGGCTGCAAAGTGAACCAGTACGAATCTGAAGCGATAGCCAGGGACTTCGAGGCAGGTGGCTGCGAGATAGTCGGGGAACGGGATTTTGCAGATGTATATATCATAAATACCTGTACTGTGACAGCAGTTGCAGACAAGAAATCCAGGCAGTATATACGCCGTATGAAAAAGATAAATCCAGACAGCGTAATAGTAGTGACAGGCTGCTATGCGCAGATAAAGCCGGATGAAGTCGCAGCTGTTGAAGGTGTGGACATAGTGGCAGGGACCAACGAGAAAAGCCATATCACAGAATATGTCAGCGAATATATTAAGGACAGAGTAAGACAGGTACATATCAAAGGTTATGAAGAACTTGATGTATATGATGACACTGGCATGGTCACAAGTACAGAAAACAGGACCAGAGCCTATATCAAGATACAGGAAGGCTGCAACCGGTTCTGTTCATACTGCGTGATACCATACGCCAGAGGCAGGGTCAGGAGCCGTGCATTCGATGATATAGTAAAGGAGGCACGCTCATTGATATCGGCGGGGTTCAAAGAAATAGTCCTGACAGGGATAAACACTGCACTCTACGGTATGGAAGACGGGATAAAGCATACGGATGACGAGCTGTATGGTGTCGAAAAGGTCATAGCTGCCATAGACCGCATCGAAGGAGATTTCAGGATAAGACTCAGCTCTCTTGAGCCTGCGGTAGTCAACGCCGGATATGTGAAGCGTCTGATGAAGTACAGTAAACTCTGTCACCACCTTCATCTGTCGGCGCAGAGTGGCAGCAGCATCGTACTGCGTGCTATGAACAGACCTTATGACCGGCAGCAGTATCTGGATATCGTGAAAGTACTAAAGGAGTTCGATTCATATTACGGTATATCCACAGACATCATTGTGGGATTTCCCGGGGAAAAGGAAGCCGATTTCAATGACAGCTGCAGTCTTGTCAGCGAGTGCGGCTTCTGCAGGACGCATATCTTCAAATTTTCGAAACGCCCGTTTACAAAGGCCGCCGAAATGAAAGGTCATGTTGCTCCGGAGGTGAAAAACAGGCGCAGCGATACTCTGCATCAGATCGGGCGAACTGCAGCGGAAGAATTTTTCACGAAGAATATCGGAAGATGCGAGACTGTGCTGGCAGAGGAGATATACCAGGAAAAGAAACTGCTGACGGGGTACACCGGAAATTATATAAAAGTATATATAAGTCTTGACGATACAGAGGAAGGAAAGAAACTGCTTAACCAATTTATAAAAGTCAGACTGACTGGGATATGCGAAGATGGGATGACTGCTGAGATCACAGACGGTACAATCTTGTAAAAAGCATCTGTTTGTGATAATATCAGAGTATATAAGAAGAAAAGAAAGGATGTGAAGAACATGAGCGACTGCATATTCTGCAAGATAGCAGAAGGGGAGATCCCTTCTGAAAAAGTATATGAAGACGACAGGATACTGTGTTTCAAAGATCTTGATCCCCAGGCGCCTGTCCATGTGCTTATAATCCCTAAGAAACATATAGCTTCTATGGATGATGTCCAGGAAGAGGATCAGGAGCTGCTGGGATACATAATGCTCAAAGTGAGTGAGATCGCAGCATCTCTCGGCCTTGAAAACGGATATCGTCTTGTCAACAACTGTGGAGAAGATGGCCTGCAGACTGTAAAACATCTGCATTTCCATCTGCTTGGCAGGCGTAAACTCACCTGGCCTCCAGGCTAAACAATAACAGTATGGATTTTGCAAAAAAAACTTGCATAAAATGCCATAAAATAGTATAATAGCAACGTTATAGGCAAGCCGTTCTGATGGTTTACGATGATTTAGATAAAGTCAGGAGGTGAGACAGGAAATGGCACAGGTTATAGTAAGAGAAAACGAAAGCTTGGAAAGCGCATTAAAGAGATTCAAGAGATCATGTGCAAGAGATGGCGTTATGTCAGAACTCAGAAAGAGAGAACATTACGAAAAGCCAAGCGTAAAAAGAAAGAAAAAGTCTGAAGCTGCAAGAAAAAAGGCTAAGAAATACTAAAGCAGTCTGAGGACACAGATCCGAGGTGTTGTAATTGACCTTAAAAGAACGATTGAATGCTGACTTTAAGGAAGCAATGAAAAACAAGCAGACGGTCAGAAAAGAGACCATAAGCTTTGTAAGAGCTGCAATAAAACAGTATGAAGTAGATAACAGGGAAGAAATCGATGATGAAGGGATTGCGTCCATTTTAGCAAAACAGGTTAAAATGAGAAAGGATGCCCTCGCTGATTTTGAATCTGCCGGAAGGACGGATCTTATAGATGCTTATAACGCAGAAATCGAAGTTCTTACTGAATATCTGCCTGAACAGCTGTCATCTGATGAGATAATGGACATCGTCAGGGCAGCGGCACAGGAACTCGGAGTAGAGCAGGGCAGCGGTAAAGCTGCAATGGGCAGACTCATGGGTGCCGTGATGCCGAAAGTCAAAGGCAAGGCTGATGGCAATGATGTAAAGGACTGTGTTATGCAGTTTCTTGGATAATAACTGATAGAGAAGATGGTGTCGGTAAATACCGGCGCCATTTTTTATGCAGAAAATCTTTCGATTTTTGTTAAAAAATATGTATTTCGGGGGCTGTGGAAAAAATTTTTTTCTGTTTTCAGATGTGGATAATTTGCAGTTATTTCAATGAAATATGGGTATTTTATCCACAGGCAGTCTTTTATCAGATCATATTTTTTCTTGTAATAGACTGTAACATGGTGTTAGAATATAGAAGAATATTCGAGAATTACATTATGTAAAAAATGGTATTAGAAGAAGGTATTATATGAGAAAAAGGTTTATTTCTATCATTATCGCATTGGCAGTAGCGATCACACTTTATGTGCCAGTGACAGGGAGCTTTGCTCATGGTGCTATAACTATAAGGACATCACTGCCGTCATATTCATCAGCAACAGGCAAGAAATATTATTATTCGGACAATAATATTTTCTACAAGTACAATTACGGACCTCCTAAAAAAAATGGCGGACGTTATGTTACAGGTAACTGTACATGGTATGTATACGGCAGAGCCAGCGAACTTCTTGGCAGACAGCTGAACACCAATTTCAGATGGGACGCATCGGCCTGGTGGAATGTAAACAAAAGAGGAAACTATTATTCTTACGGCAGCAAGCCGAAGGTAGGCGCAATAGCATGCTACGATACACATGTTGCTATAGTTGAGAAAGTAGTTAACGGACATCCGTATGTATCAGAATCGGGATGGAGGCTTTCAAGCTGGAAACCGACATCAGCTTCTCAGATATCTTTCCATTACGGCTCCCCATGGAAAGGATCCAGTGCTCTCAGAGGCTACATATACATAATGGACAGCAAGACAGCCGTAAAAGAAAAATCCGTAAACTACAAAGTCAAGATTACAGCTAAGAACCTCAATATGAGGACAGGCCCGTCAGGTTCATATGCCAGCGTGGGATACATCAAACCAGGTACATACACCATGATAAAGGAATGTGGCGACTGGGGCAAAATAAAAGAAAATAATCGCTGGGTATATCTTGACTATGTGTCAAAAGTTTCTTCAAAGACAGAAACGGTAGTCGATACAGGAACTTCTGTAAACCTGACTGTCAAGATCACTGCAAAGGATCTTAACATGAGGACAGGTCCCGGAACGAATTATGCAGTAAAGGGAGAAGCAAAACCTGGAACATATACGATAAAGAAGAAAAGCGGCGACTGGGGCAAGCTGTCCTCCAACGGATACTGGGTGAACATGAAGTATGTTACCGTTGTAAAAAACAATAACAGCAGTTCGAATGCAGTATCATACAGTGTAAAAGTGACTGCCAAAGGTCTGAATATGAGAACGGGTCCGGGGACAAGCTACAAGAGCAAAGGCACTGCGAAATATAACGGTACATATGCCGTCAAAGCCGAAAAGAACGGCTGGGTGCAGCTGAAGAGCAACGGATACTGGATAAAGAAGAGCTACACAAAGAAGATCAACAGCTCATACAAGATAAAGGTCAAATCAAAGGATCTCAATATGAGGACAGGTCCAGGGACAAGCTATAAATCCAAAGGATATCTGAAACCGGGTACTTATACTGTGAAATCCACTAAAAACGGATGGGGACAGATAAGTTCCAACGGATACTGGGTGAAGCTTTCATATGTGACCAGGGTCTGATTTGTGATGCAAAGATAAAGTAATGATATTATAGCTGAATTTTACAGATAGCTTGCTGCCGCAGGTGATATGCCGGCAGTAAGCTATTATTTTGAGGTGAAAAAGATGTTTCTTCCGGTAAACAGAAAGGATATGGAAAAAAGAGGCTGGAGCGAGGTGGATTTTGTGATAGTCACAGGCGATGCTTATGTCGACCATCCGTCTTTCGGCACGGCTGTCATAAGCCGTCTTTTAGAGTCATATGGATATAAAGTAGCTGTACTTTCACAGCCTGACTGGAAAAACACAGATGATTTCAGGAGATTCGGCAGACCCAGGCTGGGGTTCCTGATAAACAGCGGTAATGTGGATTCCATGGTGAACCATTATTCTGTATTCAGACATCGCAGGAGAAGGGATGTATATTCACCGGGAGGAAAGACAGGGAGAAGGCCTGACAGAGCAGTGATAGTATACAGCAACAGGGCACGTGAAGCATATCATGATGTCCCTGTCATAATCGGAGGTCTTGAAGCAAGCCTGAGGCGTCTGGGACATTATGATTACTGGGACGACAAGGTAAGACGCTCCATCATCATGGATTCAAGAGCAGACATACTTATCTACGGTATGGGTGAAAAAGCTGTGATCGAGACAGCTGAGGCTCTGGAGTCAGGGATAGACGCCAAAGACATAACATGGATAAAAGGCACCTGCGTCAGGATGAAAGATCCGTATATACAGGACGATGATGTCATACTGCCAGATTTTGACAAAATAGCCGCATCGAAGGACGAATACTGCCGGAGTTTCGCACTGCAGTACAGGAGCAATGAACCTGTCAATGGAAAACGTCTCATAGAAAGATACAGCGACAGCTCTTTCATAGTACAGAATCCACCTCAGACGCCTATGGAGACGGAGGAACTGGATATGCTGTATGAACTCCCCTTTCAGCGGACATACCACCCGTCATATGAAAAATACGGCGGTGTACCTGCTATCGAGGAAGTGAAGTTCAGCATAACCGCCAACAGAGGATGTTTCGGAGGCTGTGCTTTCTGCGCCATAACATTCCATCAGGGCAGAGAAGTAAGAGGACGCAGCAGGGAGTCCATCGTAAACGAGGCAAAGCTCCTTACAGAGCTTGACGGATTCAAAGGATATATACACGATGTGGGAGGCCCCACCGCCAATTTTCATAAACCGTCCTGCAGGCATCAGCTTAAAAACGGCATGTGTCACAACAAGGACTGCCTTTTCCCGAAGCCATGCAGCCAGCTTGATGTTGACCACGAGGAATATATCGACATACTCGAGGCTGTAAGGAACATAGAAGGTATAAAAAAGGTGTTCATACGTTCAGGTATAAGATATGACTATGTGGATGCAGATAAAAACAGCAGGTTCCTGAGGCAGCTCTGCGAGCATCATGTCAGCGGCATACTGAAAGTGGCTCCGGAGCATGTGTCGGACAATGTGCTGAGAAACATGCACAAACCTTCAAAAGAAGTCTTTGACAGATTCAGCAGGAAATACAGCGACATGAACAGGAAGCTGGGTAAAAAACAGTACATGGTGCCGTATTTCATCTCGTCGCATCCGGGCAGCACGCTCAACGATGCGGTGGAACTGGCCCTTTACATGAAAAAAACCGGATTCGTGCCGGATCAGGTGCAGGACTTCTATCCTACGCCAGGGACACTGGCCACATGTATGTATCACACGGAAAAAAATCCGCTGACCATGGAGCCTGTCTATGTGGCAAAGACTGAAGAAGAGAAGAGAATGCAGCGTGCGCTGCTGCATTTCAACAAAAGAGAAAACAGGGAGCTTGTGGTGAAAGCTCTCAGAAAAGCGGATCGTGACGATCTGATACCTGTACTGGCAGGAAAATCGGGCAAACCGGCAAAACCTGGAAAAACAGAAAACAGACTGAAGGACAGACGACGATGAGCAGACTTGAGGAACTTTCAGAAGCTCTGATCCGTGGCAGGAAGATATATGAAGATGCGCTGGCCTGTGATGAAACAGAAGCTTTTCATGTCAGTGAGATATATGGGAGCAGTGTGGAGCCTGTCGATCACATAGCAGCAGGCGATAATTTCAGGTATATGATGTACCTGATAAAAAATAAAAACATGTCAGGACGTATCCAGCTCATATATGTGGATCCTCCGTTTTTTTCAAAAGGGAAATATCAGGCGTCGTTAAGGCTCGATTCAAAGCGGCTGGGTCAATCGAAACTTATCAGGACAGGAGCGTACGATGACTGGTCTGACAGGGATCTGCAGGATTATCTGACGATGATTGCAGCAGGGCTCAACGCAATGAAGAAGCTGCTTTCAGATACCGGCAGTATATGCGTGCATATAGACTGGCATGTTTCACATTATGTGAGACTGATGCTGGACAGCATTTTCGGAGAAAAGAATTTCATAAACGAGATAATCTGGACATATAAATCAGGAGGAACAGGCCGGCGGAGTTTTGCGAAGAAACACGATACGCTGTTTCTCTATGGAAAATCCGGCAGATACATGTTCAACGGACTGAAGGAAAAATCCTACAACCGCGGCTTCAAGCCTTACAGATTCAAAGGCGTGGAGGAATTCTGCGACGATACCGGCTGGTATACCATGGTGAATATGAAGGACGTATGGAACATCGATATGGTAGGGAGGACGTCAGCTGAGAGGACAGGGTATGCCACCCAGAAACCCGAGAAGCTGATGGAGCGGATAATAGCTGCATGCAGTAGTGAAGGCGATCTGTGTGCTGATTTCTTCGCAGGATCAGGATCATTTGGCGCTGTATGCGAGCGAATGAACAGGCACTGGATAATGTGCGACAAAGGAGAGGTAGCATCGGCAAGCCAGATAATGAGGCTTGCCGGGCAGGACGCAGATTTCAGTGTCGAAAGGACCGGCGAGTCAGCTCCAGCAGAGCTTATATGCAGTATCGACAGCGATGGAGTGGAGCTTAAAGGATATGATACAGACGAAAAAAATATACATTGCAGTGATAAAGAAGAGGTGTTAAAATACTTCCACGACGACCAGCTGAGCCTCATCAGAGGATGGAGCGCTGACTTCGACAACAGCGGAGATATACACAGAGCAGAAAGGATATATCCCGGCAGTGTCAGGAAGATCTTAAGCAGTGAAGCGATACAGGCAGGTCGTATAAGTATCACAGCATACGATGTATTCGGAAGGGGGATAAAGTGCAGGTTATAAACAAACTCAAAACATGGAAGAAAAATACGCTGACAAAAGAGAATGTGAAAAGATCCGCAGCAGACTTTTTCATACTTCTGGCGGCATGCTGCATAAGTGCATTCTCTGTTGTAGGCGTCATGATACCGAACGGACTTACATCAGGTGGGATAACAGGTATAGCCAGGATGCTGCAGAATTATGTCAGCATCGATTTCTCTGTGCTGTATTACCTGCTTTCCATAGTAGTCGTGGTTCTGGTGGCAGTGTTCCTTGGATGGAAGGAAGTAAAGAAGATACTGCTTCTTGCAGTTATGTATCCTACAGTGCTGGCAGTATTCGAACGGTTCGACATACAGCTTCTCGAAGATAAGGATATACTGCTGGCAGCTGTATTCTGCGGTGTTTTCACAGGCATATATGTGGGACTTATTTTCTGGCGGGGATATGCTTCGGCAGGTACCGATGCCATCGCCAAGATATTGAGGAAAAAGCTGCTGCCGGGCATGAGTCTCAGTAAGATACTGCTTATTATAGATGCAGTGATAATAATAGCATCAGCGTTCGTGTTCAGCAGGAACATAGCTCTTTATGCACTGATAACACAGGTGATCATAACAAAGACATCTGAAATGGTGCTGTATGGTTTTGAGAGCAAGATAGTCCAGCTTACTGTGATAACAACAGAATGTGAAGCTATAAGGAACTACATAATCACTGAGCTCGATCGTGGAGCCACAAGCTTCGAGGCAAGAGGTGAATTTACAGGGCGTGATATGCGACAGATAATGCTGCTTTGTTCGCCTCGTGAAAGCATCCTCGTAAAGCGCAAGATCGCTCAGATAGATCCTCACGCATTTGTGACTGTATCAAGGGTAGAGGCTGTATGGGGCACTGGCAGAGGATTCAGAGATATAGAAGACAATGAAAACTGATGACAGACCGCCTGCAGACAGAAGAAGGCAGATAAGATAAAAATCACAGAAACCAGTTGCATGAGACTGGTTTCTGTAGTATAATATCACAGTAAAATTTGTGCACATGAATAAAATAAGGAAGACGGCAGGCAGCTGGGGTCTGGATTATCCCTCCCGCTGCGACCTGGTGCAGGTGCCTGAACCCTTATGTTTTTTATTTATGGCACTTTTTTTGTGCGATAAGATCGCTTTTACACGGTCGGTCCATATAAGGACGGGCAGAGAATATATATCAGGTCAGACAGTAAAAAGGAGTGAGAGAATATGAAGAAGTACATTTTCGTTACAGGTGGAGTAGTTTCAGGTCTCGGAAAAGGCATAACAGCCGCTTCACTGGGCAGACTTCTCAAGGCGAGAGGGCTCAGGGTGGCTGCACAGAAGCTTGATCCGTATATAAACGTGGATCCGGGAACGATGAGCCCGTATCAGCACGGTGAAGTATATGTCACAGAGGACGGAGCGGAGACAGACCTAGATCTTGGTCATTACGAAAGGTTCATAGATGAGAACCTCAACAAGTACTCCAATCTGACGACAGGTAAAGTGTACTGGAATGTTCT
>CAKQUI010000046.1 GCA_934277495.1 uncultured Clostridia bacterium
GCCTATAATCCCTACCGATCTGTTCACAAGAGAACTGGCAGACATAACCGGCGTCGCATACACACGCATAAAAATCGTCTTCGATGTGATGTGTCTTGCAGCTACAGCTTCTCTTACATTCTTCTGCCTGGGACATGTGGACGGCCTCGGTATCGGCACTGTCATCGCAGCCTTCACACTGGGCAAGGCAGTAGGCATAGCCGGCAATAAGATGGACAGGTCTCTGCAGTTCACCACATTCCTGGAAAAACGTCAGCTCAGCAAAGCCCGCTGAGACTGACCGCAGGGTTTATTTCATAGTGTTCATCACCATGATGTACGCCACATCGAAGATAAGAAAAGAAAATATCATCGACGCACTGCGGGATGATATCGTGTAGCTGATATTTGATTTTCACTATATTGCACGTTTTGGTGCTGCTGTTATCCGAAAAAAACAAAAGAAAAGTGCCGAAAAACACAAAATAAACTTGAGCAAAAGCAATATCAGGATATGATAATAAAAACCGGTCAGCAATAAAGCACAGAGCTTTTTACCACTGACCGGTCCTGATGTTTTCAGTTTTGACAGACTCTTTTTAAAGGTATGTCGTCGTTCCCAGCGTTGATGAAAATGCACCTGTAACTATGCTCGCAAACACACCGATGCCCCACAGAACAACAGCTATTATACCAAGCACGAATCCTGCTTTTCTTATGCCTTCATCATTACCTTCATTCTTGGCCTGTACAGCCAGTATCAGACCTATCAGTCCGCATATACCGCAGCACGCCAGTCCTATTATACCCAGAACCAGTGAAGCTACTGCCTTACCGTGAGCCGGCTGTTCCTGCGGAGCCTGATACGAGTACTGCTGATTCCCGTAGTTGTACTGATTGCTGTCATTATTGTAGTTGTACTGATCGTTGTTCATATTATTGTTGTCCATTTGATGATTTTCCTTTCATGATGATCTCTCCTGCAAATATCTGCCCTTATAAATATTTTAAATTAATAACATTACAATGTCAATGACTCCGTATGTTTGACCGGTAGATCACATACATATACTATGTGAAAAATCACCCATATGTCACGGCATAGGCCAGATCCCCGGTATATTTCTGATCACTGTAAATATCATATAACATAGTATATCTGCATAAAGTATCGTCAGCAGTGTTTTTGATCTTCTGAATATCACCGGCCTGCCTGCAAAACAGCATATGCTCACAGTGACCCACACTATCACTGATACGAATGCTACAGGATTGTACCTGAAAGATGCTGCAAAATCAAGATGCATCGCTGCCAGCGCCATCCTGGAAGTGCCGCATCCGGGGCACAGCAGGCCTGTAAAGTGATTGAACAGGCACGGCAGGCCGAAACCTGTGATATGTATCATCACAGTGTAAGCTGCTCCTGCAAGTATGATAATACCGTATATCAGTATTATTTTTTTCCTTATGCTATGCAGATGTGCTGCATCTTTATCTGTCATTCTGACAGTATCCATATTCTTTCCTCGTATCATTAAGATCTGTCTCAGCAGGTACTCTAAGGTAAAAGATACATACCTGACTGTATATTTTACCTGCCTTGCCGTATCATTATTTGTAAATTTCCTCCATATCCATTCCTTGCTCTGTCTGAGTACATGCTATGCCGGCTCCGGTTCCCGGTTCCTTATCCATATGAAAGCAATGGTACATATGATCACTGACAGTATAGAGCCTGCCACCGCTGCAAGACCCATAGGCAGCAGCGTGTCTGCGAACATCTTCGATGCAAGATACGCTCCCGGAACACGTGCCAGCAGCACTGACAGGAAATTGTGAAGGAATGATATCCCTGATTTGCCGTAAGCGCAGAAGTATCCGCTGAAGCAGAAGTGTATCCCTGCGAACATGCAGTCGGCGATGTAGCCTCTGAAATACTGACCTCCCATGGTTATTACCGCTGCATCCGACGAGAACAGCCCTACCACAGGTTCTGCGATGAACTGTATCAATACAGACACGACCAACCCGAATCCGGCAGCTATGAAGATGGCGTATCTCAGAGTCTTTGCAGCACGATCGTATTTGCCTGCCCCTATATTCTGGGCGCACACCGCCGATACCGTTGAAAGCATGGAAGACGGCACCAGGAATATGAAGCCTATTATCTTTTCCACGATGCCTACAGCAGCTGCATCATTGAGACCTCTCTGGTTTGCTATTATCGTTATCACTATGAAGGCTATCTGGATGAACCCGTCCTGAAGCGCTACCGGAACTCCGATGTTGAGTATACATCTGATATGCTCCCTGCACGGTCTGAAATCGCTTCTGCTTATTGATATGAGCCTGCGTTTCACGATAGCTGTAAGTGCTACAAACACACTGAAAGTCTGTGACACTGTCGTACCCAGCGCCGCACCTGCCGGTCCCATATCCATGACGCCCATGAAAACAAGATCCAGTATTATATTTGCAGCACAAGCCACCGCTATGAAATACATCGGGCTTTTGGAATCGCCGAGACCTCTGAATATCGAGCTTATGACATTGTATGCTGTTATGAATGGTATACCTGCAAAACATATAGTAAGATATGCTGCTGTCCCGGAAACCGCCTCAGCGGGAGTCGACATCACCATGACCACCGGCTTCACAAGGCATATCAGCAGTACCGTCAGGGGTATTGATACTGCCATGAAAAGAGTAGCCGTGTTACCTATGACAAGTGAGGCTTTCTTTCTGTCTCCTGCTCCCACAGCGTGTCCGATATTCACAGTCGCACCCATTGCAAGCCCAACGATCATCACCGTCAGCATATGCATGATCTGACTGCCTATGGAAACCGCCGTTGTTCCTGCGACTCCGTCGAACTGCCCTATTATGAACAGATCCGCCATGCCGTAAAGAGTCTGCAGGAAATATGACAGCAGATACGGCAGCGAAAAATACAGTATATTACTTAGCACACTCCCAGATGTCAGATTCCGTTCCATTTATCTTACCAGTTCTCCTTTGTTATCTTCTTCAGTTATCATCAAATTCTTTTCTTCTGTGCAAAATCCCTCAGCGACTTCACCCTTTTTCCCAGACCGTGGCATATCGCATCGCATCTTGCCTCATCGATGAACAGCGAATCCCTCATGACTTCCTTAGCTTCCTCATCGATATCAGAAAGCCGTGCAAAGTCTATCCATTCAAAAGAACCCACCAGCTCGAGCTGTTCCTCGTGGCCGTTTTTGAACGGCTTGCACTTCAGCCTTTGTTCGTCCCCTATCATAGCCAGCGGCTTATCATACCACAGTGATGTACCGCTGTCGTATATCGGCGCAGCACCTTTGTACTCAAGTGTCTCTGCATCCCTTATGACGCCGAAATTGTTCTGGTGCCGGTCCTCGTTGGCTATGATATAGTCAAGGACTATCATACGGTCAAGGGAAGCTGTGATATCATCGATCCCCATCCCGAGGCAGCAGTTACTGTAGTGCTGATAAAGCGATACGTGATTCGGCTTTTTCGTTGTCTGCATCACATGCCATGCTGATATCAGCTCAGTATCCGGCGTTACGAAATCCTCACATACACTGAAAGGATATCCATCTTCTGATATGAGCCTGTATGCAGCATGGGAGATGCCCAGCCTGTCCATTATCCCTGAGGCTATGACTTCATTGTAAGGCTCCTGCTGCAGCGCACCGCTGCCGCCTTTTATCAGGCACCTTTTTCCGTCGATGATCTTCCACTTTTTCCTGAGCCATCCGTCAGATGTATTGTCAGGCGACATAAGACTTATCTGTTTCGAAGACTGCCCTTTGCCGAACAGTATATTCCCCACATCATCAGAAAAATCATTCTCGAAGAAATTCACATCGTCCCACTTTATATCAGACCCCTCAGGACAGATCCAGTACTGATCTGAAAGACTCAGCCCGAGGCATTTCTCGATGAGCAGCTGAGGCTCTGACATATCGAGTTCGATAAGCGCATTTTTTATGCCGTCACGGCTGGCAGGTATAGCTCGTCCTCTCCACCAGGCGTTGAGTGCTTTCCTGTCTGCTCTGCCGTTCATCACTGTGATGCCTGGAGGTATATGCCCTTCGTCATATATATCCCCCGCAGAAACGATGGCGCCTGTAGCCTCATCGATATCTATAACAGTGACAGGCAGTCTTTTATGCATGAGTATATATTTTTTCATATCTTCCATATATACCAGACCTCCTGCTTCTGATCCATTGCGTCTATTATATCAAAGCATCCCTGCCTTTTCAATCAGAGTAAAATGTATCCTCTGCATCAAAAAAGACGTGCCATTATATGATCCGCACGCCTTTTCATATTTTCAGTCTTATCTGCTGTGTCTGTCCTTCATCTGCTGCTCGGCATCATCTATGCCGTCATATCCGTAAAACCTCACCATCCTGTCGTGGACTGCAAAAGATGGTTCTGTGCCTTCATCGAGCATATCTCTGAGGTCTTCGAGGTATGCTTCGAGAGTTCTTTCCGAATATGTTTTGTATTCTCCTGCTGCATACGACTTTACAGATGTGATCCCTGCGCTGTCATCCTCAGTGGGTCTGCTGCCTCTGCTGAAATACGGATATTTTTCTGCAAATCTCAGTTCACTGTCCACCGTTATATCGACTATCGCATCCACAAGACGCTGTTTCGATGCTGTTATCTGCGGCAGTACCGGCTCAAGCTGAGTTCTGAAATACTCAGAGTCGGTGAACTCCATCATATATGCGTACTTTTCCGAGATCAGGTTCCTGCCTGCTGCTGCGGCATCTGTCAGATCGTCGTAGTAACTCACAAGTGTCCTCTCAGAAAGGCAGCAGTGGTTCGAATACCGCATTATGTAAAAAGTCCTGCCGTCGTCCTGACAGCCTGCTCTGCCGCCTATATTATCCACCTCGTCGAACATAGCCCATTCTGCATCTATTATCCTGTTTATCAGTTCGTCTTTGTCTGTTTCTCTGACTTTGTAGCTTTCAAGACTTCTTCCTTCTGATTTTTTCATTTTTATACCTCCACGATATCTCTTCTGATATCACATCTGTCGCTTATACAGGATCAGGCAGCTTCCTCTGCAGCCTGTATCTTCTGAACTGTATCTTTCTTTTCTCCCGCCAGTCTCGGATACATCTTTGCAGCTATCAGAAGGCTGACTGCACCGCAAAGTATTTTCGACACCAGATATACCGTCAGATACCATCCGCTGTCTACAGAGCTGGCCACGAACCCCAGCTGTCCTCCCAGAAAGTACGCCCCGCTCACGGAAAAAGCTGCGTTCATCAGCTTGCCTTTTTCATCCATTTTCCTGTAAAGAGGCAGTATAGCCAGAGAGTTTATACAGTTCAGCACCAGTGCTATGACTGCGACTTCGTTGACGCCTATCTTTGCAGCTATGACACCAAGCTGCCGCCTGAATATCCTTATCACCAGATTGGAAAGTGTCAGCGCACCGCAGACTATTATCGTGCATCTCAGTATCACCCTCAATGCATTGTCCACCAGGGCGTCTCCTGCATATGCCAGAGACGGTATGAATATCCCTGCCAGTGCGATTATCAACAGCAGATATATCAGTATCTGTATCAGCCTTGCAAATCCGCCTACTATCCTGACAGTCCTGTGCTGCGCCTTTATCATACCCAGCCCAAGTATCAGACATATAAGCAGCACAGGTATGAACTCCGCTGCAAAGTCTGCAAAGCTTATCCTCAGCATCAGTGCGGCTGTTATGAATCCTATCGGTATCACAACTATCCCTACGATGAACCCCTTTATCGCAACACTTTGATCCTCTCTATCCAGAGCCGCCATGAACACCGGGAACTGGAAAGATATCAGCTGTCCCAGCAGACCTGCAAGGATGACGCCGTTGAACATCAGTATGCTGCTGTCGTCTGTCATCTGAGAAGCCAGTGAATATCCACCGGTCTCAGGCGCCAGTGTCACGCCCATTATCATGGACGGATCGAAAGGCAGCACGTCGGCCAGTGCAGCAACGCTGTCAGCATGTGCATTTATGAAAGCCACGCCAACCGTATACGATCCCAGCATAGCAACAGTTGTCGGTCCCATGGTAGCCATACCGGTATCTATGGAATCTCCAAGACCTGTCTTCATGCCAACCGCCTTGTCAGCAAAAGCAAGTACTGCGAACACCAGCAGCACTATGGTAAATACATTCATTTTTTCTCTCCTTGCAGTTGATTTTTTATTTCCCATCAACTATTATACAATCATAGATATATTTGAAAAGAGAATCTTGTTAATATGTGACATTAATAAAAGTTATGGAGGCAGTGATGATACTGAACCGCTATGAAATATTCCTGAAAGCAGCTGAACTCGGCAATATAACAAAGACTGCGGAGGCGCTGCATTACACCCAGGCAGGCATAAGCCATGCCATATCCGCACTTGAAAAGGAGGCAGGCGTATCCTTGTTCGTACGAAGCTCCACCGGTGTTTCCCTGACAGAAAACGGCAAACGTCTGCTGACTCCTGTACAGAAGCTTGTAAATGAACAGCGCAGCCTTGCCCAGACTATACATGAAATGAACCATGTAGTGGCCGGTACACTGAGGATAGGTACATTCACCAGTGTTTCCGCCAGGTGGCTGCCTCATATGATACGAGGTTTCCAGCATAAATACCCCGAAGTCGATTTCGAGCTGCAGGCAGGCGATTACAATGAAATAACCGACTCGATACTTTCAGGAAAAGTAGACTGCGGGTTCCTGTCTTCGCCGGTACGCAGGGATTTTCTCTTCACGCCGCTTTACGACGACCCGATGCTGGTATTCATGTCAAAGGACCACCCTCTCACAGCTAAAGAAAAACTCACACTTTCAGAAGTAAAAAAAGAACCCCTCATCATGCCGATAAAGGGTTCCGATAATGATATCATGGCGGTCCTTGACAAAAGCCCTGGGAAAATAAACACAGGTTATATGCTCAACGATGATTTCTCCGTTATGTCTATGGCAGCCCACGGGTTCGGCATCACCATAATGCCTGAGCTCACCGCACGAAACTTCAACTTCGACTTCGAAGTCCGGCCGCTGGATCCGCCGTGCTTCCGTACAATAGGTATAGCATCCCTGCCAGAGAACCGTATTTCCATACTCACAAAGACATTCATACAGTTCCTTTCGGAGGAACCTGACGTATATCTGAAAGAGCTGTGACTGCAGGTCTATTTCCTGTTCTTTGCTGCCAGCTCCGCTAATTCCATGAACTTGCTGGTGATATGATCATGAGCCTTCTCGCTGTGAGCCAGAAGGCATCCGCTGCAGTCCTTTATCTTTTCATCTACTCCTATGTATGTGAAATTGCCGCCGCAGCTGTCACCAAGCGCATACAGCGGACAGTAGCAGAACAGACAGTTGAACTTGTCCGGATCTGACACCTGATGACATGGGAAATATTCACATTCTTTGTTGCTGAAAAATCTGTAGCTGTTTTTCATTTTTATACCTCCATACAAAAAAACTGCACCATAAAGTACAGTCCGTATTCCTGAACACATTTTATCATATTATTACCGTCAGACCATTTGACCCGTGGTCCGGCATACTTCTCATGCAGGTCTCCTGACTTACCTGTCTTCATTCCCGGCTGCCTTCCCGATCTCTCAGTGGCTGCCATGCAGCACTGCCGGAAACTCCTGGATCACAGTGGCGGGTCCGCTCCGGATTCTCACCGGATTCCCTCTTAGCTGCTCTGATCGCAGAGCAGACATGGAAGTGATTCATTTGTCGATTCATGCTATCACAGATATTTTCATTTGTCAAACATCAGAACAATATCACTGTATGCAAAATAACTGTTTGATATCTCTGTATCATATTATATCATATCACACCTTGTCAATTTTCTGAACTTATAGTCTTTTTCAGCAGCTATTCACATTCCGTGCATGCTGGGTTATAGTATTCATATACTATACAAAATCTTGCGAAAGGACGTATCATATATCATGACATTCATCAAAGAAAAAGGCTTCGGTCTGCTGCTGTGCCTTGCTATAGCAGTCCCGGCATACCTTCTCGGAAAGCTTTTCCCGGTCATAGGAGGTCCGGTCATCGCTATAATCGCAGGCATGATAATAACGCTGCTGCTGAAAGACAAAAGCAGGTTCCAGCCTGGCATAGCTTTCACGTCAAAGAAGATCCTTCAGAGCGCTGTAGTGCTGCTGGGTTTCGGTCTTGACCTGTCGGTGATAATCGTTACAGGAAAACAGTCACTGCCTGTCATCATCAGTACTATCACTACATCTCTTGTGATATCTTTCGTGCTCTGCAAAGTAATGCACATACCCGGACGCATATCAACTCTGGTAGGCGTAGGATCTTCCATATGCGGAGGGTCTGCCATAGCAGCCACTGCGCCTGTCATCGATGCCGATGACGATGAAGTAGCGCAGGCTATATCAGTCATATTCTTCTTCAACGTTATCGCTGCACTGATATTCCCTGCTCTGGGAGCACTGATCGGATTCGACACCACATCCGGAGAGACATTCGGCATATTCGCAGGTACGGCAGTCAACGACACATCCTCTGTAACAGCTGCTGCTTCCACCTGGGACAGCATGTACCATCTGGGGACTCAGACACTGGACAAGGCAGTCACAGTCAAGCTCACCAGGACACTGGCGATAATACCGATAACGCTGATCCTGGCTCTGTGGCAGTCCCATGTACGCAGCAGACAGGCTGATGCAGCCGGAACTTCCGAAACAAAGCAGTCGGGATTCAGTCTTAAAAGATCTTTCCCTATGTTCATCCTGTACTTTATCATCGCATCGGTGATAACCACGATAGCGGTCAGCATGGGAGTATCTTCAGGAGTTTTCGCACCGCTGAAAGAACTGAGCAAGTTCATGATAGTCATGGCGATGGCAGCCATCGGACTCAACAGCAACATCGTGAAACTGATAAAAACAGGCAGCAAGCCGCTGTTTCTGGGTTTCTGCTGCTGGACAGGCATAACGCTTGTGAGCCTGCTGGTGCAGCATCTGCTTGGTCTTATATAAAGAAAGTGTGCAAGTCGGATTTATACGATCACACAAGCCAAAAAACTGAAAAACTGCCGTGTTCCGGGATCATATCACTTCCCGGGATACGGCAGTTTCTGTTATATTATACCATGCTGCATATATTACAGCTTAAGCAGCTTTTTCACATTGTTGTAGAATACATCCTCAAGCTGGCTGTCTGTAAGACCGCTTACAACAGGTTTGAGCATTTCTACAGCAGGGTGATGGAAAGGTGCGTCCAGCCCCCACATTATACGGTCGCCGCCTACGTCCTCATAGGCTTCCTTTATCTTTGTATGCATCGGCATACCGGAAGTCTCAAGATAGAGATTAGGATATTTCTTAGCCATATCTATAGCTGACTGTATGTACATACCGTTGCCGTGGCCCATGTGTATCATGACCATCTTCACATCAGGATATATATCTGCCAGCTGCGCCACGCTCCATGGAAGCGAGAAAGGCGGATGTCCTGTATGTATCATGAGAGGTATATCCAGCTCTCTGGCTGCTTCTGCGACAGGGAACACACACTCGTCGTTGGCGAGATATCCATGTGACAGCGGATGCAGCTTGATAGCCTTGAATCCATGGTTCTCGACTGCATCATGTATCTGTGCTGCAGCATCAGGATCATAAGGATTCACCCATGCAGCACCTACAAGTCTGTCAGGATAAGCATCCACAGCATCTATGCTTTCTTTCATAGGAAAAGTGCATATAACGCTTTTTTCGACATTATACTCATCCATCTGCTTTATCAGCTCTTCAGGAGTTATGCCGACGTCAGACCAGCTTCCGAAATATCCGATATGGCTGTGTGCGTCGATTTTCCTGAAACTTTTCATTTTTTCTTCTAACATTTTTCCACTCCTTTACCGTTCGTAGTGTATATGAAGTATTTTCTGAGCGAAGTTTTCTGTAATGCTTCTGCGATAACGAATGCGATTATTATGCCTGCCACCATCTGGAAAGCCAGACCTGAGATAGCTGCGATAGCTGCTGCCTTGCCGAACATGAAATACCAGAAAAGCAGATATCCGATGCCCTGTGTCACTCCGCCTGCTACTGCTGCAATGATCCAGCATGCACGGCCTTTGAGTCCGAATACATGGTGCTTTATCAGAGCTCCCATCACCAGAGCCATGGCTGCCTTGCAGATAAGTGTAGGCACTGCCCATACAGCATATCCGCTGACTATGTCTGCCAGTGCAGCTCCGACGCCGCCTGCTACTGCTCCACGCTTTCCGCCAAGCATCAGCACTGCAAGGAATATCATCGAATCTCCGATGTGTGCATAACCGAAAGGTCCGGGGAATTTGATGATGAATACCCCTATAAATACGATAGCGATGAATAACGCTGTCTCACATAAGCTTTTGATACGTTCTGTCTTGTTCATTTTCTTCCTCCTGCATTGTTTTGTTGACTACATTATATAGTACCACTATATTGTCTTCATTAAAATACACACTGAACTTTACTTTTTTATATACAGTTCTCAGGATACCCTATAAATCTAATATGTTTTTGCCATTACATATACACTCATTTCAAAAACACAATACATTGAAATTTTTCGATATATATGATATATTGGTTAGTGTAAACTACATATGATGTATAGTGGTATGTACTCAGGAGAAATGTATCGTGACGGTCATTTCAGAAACGGATACCATACTGCCAGCAATCATCGGGATCTGTCCATCGCATTTTGCACAGACGGGTCTCAAAGATCACAAAGGAGGATTTTTTATGACGACTAAATATATGGTGACAAGCGGTTTTCTCGGCTCAGGCAAAACGACTTCCATGATCGCTTTTGCGAACAGCATCAACAAAAGAGGGCTTGGACATGCAGCGATACTTGCCAATGACCTTGGCGCCAGCAATATCGTAGATGCGGAGTTCACTGCAACGACAGGTATCACCACTCTTCCGATATCAGGCAACTGTATCTGCTATCAGCATGAGAACCTTGTAGACAAGCTCCATCAGCTGGAAGACTCCGGAGCCGATATCATCTTCTCAGATATACCTGGATGCGGTATCGGTGCACTGGATCATGTATATCTTGAACTTGACGATAAAGAAAAGGGTCAGTTTGCTCTCATGCCTTTCATGTGCATCGTAGACCCTGAAAGGATCCGTATGATCATGCCTGAGAATGCGGACATCAACCTGCCGGAAGAAATGAAATTCCTGCTGGATGCACAGATGGCTGAAGCTGACGTCATCGTTCTCAACAAGATCGATACCATAAGCCCTGAAGAAGTACAGAAAAGGATCGACTGCATCCATGATACATATCCTGACATTCCTGTCATGACTATGTCTGCACTTACCGGCGAAGGCGTGGACGAAGTAGTTGACTACATACTGGGCAATAAAGCAGCTGTCGTGCACAAAGAGATAGGTTACGGTTCTGATGCTTTCATGGCTGCCGAAAACAGACTCAGCTGGTTCAACACAAGGATATTCATGGAGCAGCGTGAGGACAAGAGCCTTGACTTCAACGAAGTCATCACAGATATCTTTGAAGGTATCAGAAAGGGACTCAAAGAGAATCAGTACAATGTACCGCATCTGAAGATGTTCGCTGCCGACAGCGCCGAGGAAATGACCGACTTCTTCAAGGCCAGCCTGATCGGCGTCGACTACGACATCGAATATTCCAGAAAACTCGACAAGAAATACAGTGCTCTTTCACTGGTCATCAACGCCAGAGCTGCTGCCGACTCACAGGATATGAGCGAGATCGTAAGCGATGCACTGGATGCAGTTTCTGTAAAGTATGACCTGAAGATAAGGACATTCTTCATGGAAACCTTCGGAATGATGGAAGAAGGAAAAGGAAACACCGGCAGAGCTTCAAGATACGAATAAACTGACTCTGCAGGAAACTCAGAACATACGAAAACCTCCAGCTGATAAAGACTTCTGCCTTTCAGCCTGGAGGTTTTTATATTAGTCCTTTTTGATCTTTTATTTGACCTGGCTTTCACCACGATCACGTATGTACTGCAGGTCTATGCCTCTGCTTCATCCTCTTCTGTATCATTAGCCCATCCGCATTTGTCGATGATGAACATGAGCAGTCCCATGACTATACCTACGATAGTAGCAAGACACATGCCTGTCAGCTGCACTTCGCCGATAGTAATCGAAGCTCCTGAAAGGCCAACAACGAATACGACAGCAGTCATAGCCAGATTTCTCGGCTTTGAGTAATCCACTTTCTTGTCTACCAGCAGTCTTATACCTGATGCTGCTATCATACCGTAAAGCAGGAAGCTGATACCGCCCATTACAGGTCCTGGTATCGTACTGATTATGGCACTTACCTGACCGAAGAATGAAAGGAGTATCGAAAAGACTGCAGCTCCTCCGATGACCCATACACTGTATACTTTCGTTACAGCCATAACGCCGATGTTTTCACCGTAAGTAGTTGTCGGTACTGATCCGCAGAACCCTGACAGCATAGTTGACAGACCGTCTGAGATCAGTGATCTGTGGAGTCCAGGATCTCTGAGCAGATCTCTTCCGATGATCTCGCTTGTTACGATCTGGTGCGATATATGCTCTGATATAACTGTCAGTGACGCCGGTATTATGATGATTATAGCACCGAGGTTGAACTTAGGCATCATGAATGCCGGAAGTGCGAACACACTTGCCTCCGAAACAGCTGAAAAATCCACAAGACCCATGATGGCTGCCAGGACATATCCTGAAACGATGGCTATAAGAATGGCAATAGCTGCTGCAAAGCCTCTGAACACCACCTGTCCGATGATAGCAAGCGCCAGTGTGAAAATGAACACGAACACGAATTTAGGGTCAATGGCTGCACCGTCTGAGCTGACGATACCACCTGTGCTTGCTGCTGAACCTGCCAGTTCAAGACCGATAAGGGCTACGATAGGCCCCATGGCAGCAGGCGGAAGGACAGCATCTATCCAGTTGACGCCGGCAAACTTTATTATTATCGCTACGATACAGAATATGGCTCCTGCGCATATGAATCCTCCCAGACAGTACTGATACCCCATACTGCCGATTACGATGAATCCAGGCGAAAGGAATGCGAAGCTGGAGCCCAGATAAGCAGGTGCCCTGCCCTTTGTGATAAGTATGAACAGCAGTGTGCCCACGCCGTTCATAAGCAGTACGATGGACGCCGGTATCCCGAAAAGTATCGGAACGAGAACGGATGCACTGAACATTGCAAATGTGTGCTGTATACTCAGCGGTATCCATTTTCCCACCGGTGGTCTCTCACCGATCCCAATGATTTTTCGTTCTTTTTTTTCTTTTGACATTTTTCTTCTCCTGATGACTGAAAAAAACAACTTTTGATTATTACATACTTTTTCAGTATATCACAAAAATATAGTTTCCGGCAAAAAATTTCCGTATGCTGCAGGCTTTGCATATCTGTCTTTCATATATACTGGAAAATCCAGAGCCGGTCGTGGTATAATGCGGACAGTACTATTCAGGAGGGAAATAGAAGAAATGAACATATTTAAAAGGAAGATCTGCCCCAGGCTACTGTCCTGGCTGATCATCGCTGCAATGACAGCAGCACTTATACCTTCAGCATTCATGATGCAGACTAATGAAGCCGAGGCAGCAGCTATGCCGCAAAGTCCACGAGTATCGAACGGAGAATCCACCTGGGACTGCATCTATTACGGCAATTACTACAAGGAGTCATCGGACAGCAAAGAGCCAGTCAAATGGCGTGTCCTCAATGTGAACGGCAGCGAAGCATTCCTTGTTGCTGATGAAAACATAGACAGCGGCATCCTTTATAACGAAGAAGGTTCGGAAAGCGCCTGGGCGGACAGCAATATAAGGAGCTGGCTGAACAGCACCTTCATAAATGAGGCGTTCTCCAGTCAGGAGCAAAATGCCATAAAAAGCAAAACCATAAAAACCCCCGATAACCCTGTACATCATACAGCAGGCGGTGCAGACACGACAGACAAGGTTTTTCTTCTGTCCATAAACGAAGTCACCAGCAGCAAATACGGCTTCAGCACCACCTACCACCCGGATGATACAGAAAAACCGGATGAAACAAGGCTGGCAAAGAACACGAAATATACCGCCGATAAAAAACAGGATGAGTCTGCAGGCGAAGCTGACAGCTGGGCGCTTCGCTCACCGGGCTACGGAGCCGGATATATGTCATATATCAGTTATATGGGGCATGTCGATACATACGGCTGTACATCGGGATGGGATTATTACGGTGTCCGCCCTGCCATGTACCTTGACCTTTCCGCTACCGACGGATGGTCCGATGCCGGTACTGTGTCTAGCAAGATAACAGTGACTGAACCTGAAGAAGATAACAAAGTCAGCGGAGACGTCACTGTAACATACAACCCGCAAATGAAAAAACTCAAAAAAATGGAGATCACAGAAAATTACAGTGATGATTTCTTTTTTACAGACAACAGCAAATACAACCAGGAACTCGCTGAATTCTCTTTACTGGTAACGATGGCTTCACAGTCCAAATGGACGAATGATATGAACGACAGAGATGCCTACATCAAGTCGCTGTTTGTCGATAGACTGAAGTTCACAGAATATTTTTCGAAGAAATACGACGTCACCCTGGACAACACTGACGACACTGTCGGATTCGCATTCGCCAGGAAAAATATCGATGGAAATAATGTCATGGCTATAGCCATACGAAGCGGCGGCTATGGCGGTGAATGGGAAAGCAACGGACGTGTATGCGGAGGGGCCATCGACGGAGAGCACGACGGTTTCGGCTCTGCCGCAAAAGATGTCTTCAGCTATGTCAAAAAATATGCCAGCGAAAACCAGATCGATAAGATATGGATCTGCGGATACAGCAGAGGGGCAGCGGTATCAGGCCTTTTAGGCAACAGGATATCCGAAAGCGGTCTGGTGTCGCCGTCGGATCTGTACTGCTATACATTCGAAGCTCCTAAATCCACTTCCACGATAAAGAATGTCAGAGGTGTATACAATATAGTCAGTGTATCCGACGCTATCCCGATGGTACCGCTTGACAGATGGGGATTCACAAGATACGGAAAGAACATCTACATCAAAAGCACGAAAGAATCTTTGAAATCCTACAGCAGCAGCGTCGATGCTGTACGGAAAAAGTTCAGAGACATCACAGGCAACGACCTGAAATCGAATCCAAGGCTGGTAAATGAGCTCATAATCGGGTTTCTCGGCTCGGCTGTGCCGACTGCGACCCATTACAGCGCTATCCAGACACCTGTAAGCAAATGCCTTGGGACTATGGGAACGGAACAGAAATTCAGGGACGGCAAAAACGAACCATATGACTACACGCCTGTAATGAAATATTTCAATATCGACCAGATATATTACGGCGATAAGAGCCTTGAAGAGGATTTCAACTCCATTTTCCAGCAGCACTGGCCTGAGGCGACATATGCGTGGCTGAAATACGGAGAAACTACGGAAACGAATATTTACAAGACGATATCGTTCATAGCCAGGACAAACCCTCTGAATCAGGCATATGCGCCTGCAGCAGGCCAGAAAGAAGCCGCTACAGGCACAGCAAAACAGACAGACAACTACACAGTAAGAGTCTATGACTCGAACAACGTCAAGGTGGCAGAGATCATTGATGGTGATTACAGTTCATTTGCAGATAAAAACCCTGACACATCTCTTGAAGTGATAAAAGGCCTGAACAATGAGCTCAGGATCCTGGTGCCTGAAGACGATGAATACAGATTCGAACTCGTTCCGGGCAAAAAGCTTGCCCTGGATTACGAAGTCCAGGAACTGCAGAGAGACGGAGAACTTACAAAGACGATACAGTACAACGATATCAAACTTGACAGCAATGATAAATTACAGGGAATATCTAAAGAAGGCACAGGCAGCGACTCTGCTGAATATGACCCTGCTATAAATGAAAACAAAACGGTCAGAGCTGACGTTGTCGCTGAAGGAACGGAACTTGATGCTGTGAACATCGAAACACAGGTAACAGGTAACGGATATGCTGCAGGAGCCGGCAAATATGCCGACCAGGCAAAAGTAACGCTCACTGCAAAACCACTGGACGATGCAGTATTTGGCGGCTGGTATGAATCCGGCAAACTGATCTCAAAAGAAACAAGTTTCACATTCCGTGCCGAAGCGGGAAAAGACAGAAACATCACCGCAAAATTCTGCACGCCTTTACAAAGCAGCGCTGTGAAGCTGTCAAAGACGGCATATGTATATAACGGCAAAGCTCAGACACCTGCAGTAACAGTCTCCGGTCTGAAAAAAGGCCAGGATTATACAGTCAGCTTCAGCGGAAACAAGTATGTCGGAACAGCTTCAGCCAGGATCACAGGCACCGGAAATTATTCAGGTACCATCAAGAAGACATTCAGGATCATTCCAAAGGGAACATCCATAAAAACACTGTCAAAGGCAAAAAAAGCATTTACAGTGAAGTGGAAGAAGCAGAGCACACAGACGACAGGATATCAGATCAGATACAGCCTCAGCTCTTCCATGAAATCAGCAAAAACAGTGACAGTCACTAAAAACTCAGCGACTTCGAAGAAAATAAGCAAACTGAAGTAAGCGCCTAATAACATGATGCCTTGTTTTGTGCCATTCGAATCGGTTAAAATACAGTCAGGTCATTTGCTGGC
>CAKQUI010000047.1 GCA_934277495.1 uncultured Clostridia bacterium
GTATAATTTACTTTAATATAGTATACCAAATTGATGAACTTTTCAACCCGTTTTGCTTCAAATCTTAGTATTTTTTTAGGATTTGGAGCTGCTGCTGTCTGCTGCATCCGGATCGGGTATGAATGTCACGAGTCTTACCGTGCCATGCTCACGGCGTGTGCTTATCCGGTATACCACCCTGTCCTTTTCTGTGCGGTCACGGACTTCGTATATCCAGCAGATCTCGGCTTCATAGCTGTTCATGCCGGATACTGATCCGGTCTTTTTCATGTCTGCAAAACGCATATCATATATATGCTCATAGTCTGTATCATCGTATGATCCGAGTTCACGGAGATCTTTTTTCAGGAGTTCTCCTGATTCGATATCTGAAAGCCTGTCTTTACCCTCGCTGTATGAAATACTGCCGCTGAGCATGCTTTCCATTATTTCGGTCCGCTTTTTAAGAAGTGCCTTTACTTCTGACTGTTCTGCACCGGATAACCCGGTGAATGATACAAGTGATATACACATAAGTGCAGATACACCGGCAGCTGCCAGCGCCCTGTTCTTTACCAGAATGATTTTTCCCATTTCCCGCTCCTTTTATAACGGATATGAGTGGATCGTCCTCATATCCGCTGTGATCGATCACTAATAATGATAAATTAAAAAGAGCGAGAAAAAGGCTGATTCCCGCTGTCGTTTTGTTTCTATTTTTGTTTTTTGCTTTCCTGCTGTTTTCTGATCTCGGCAAGCTCTTCTTCGCTGAGGTCTTCAACGAACTTGACTCTGTTCAGATGGCTTTTGAAATGCTCACGGAATTTCTCTATATATTCTTTTCTGAGGGATTCCTGTTCGCTTTTCTCGTCCTCTGTAAGTCCTTCGCCTTTTGATTTTTTTGCCAGATGATTTATCCTGTTCATTTTATCTTTTGATAACATTTTTTACCACCTTCATTCGCTTATTTAGACTTATTTAATAATAAGCCAGCGGCAGCAGGATGTCAACAGCTCATTTTACTCTGTTTCCGTCACATCCTCTTCAGTTGAAGGTATATCTGCGTGTTTTCCTGTTATCGAGAATATCACCCACTCTGCGATATTGACAGCATGGTCGCTTATCCTTTCAAGATATTTTGCTATCATGAGGATATCCACGAAATATTCACCATTCTGTTTGTTTTCCGACACAGCGTCTATGAGTGCATTCTTGATATCCACGAAAAGATCATCTGCCCTGTCGTCCATCTTTATGACTTCCTCTGCAAGCTCCATGTCTTTTTTTACGAAAGAATCGACACTTTTTGTGACCATTTCTATAGATGTTTCCGACATTGCAGCTATTATATCGGGGCATATGCTTCTGCTGCTGTCATGGATGGTCTTTGTTATCTCAGCGATATCATAAGCCTGGTCGCCTATTCTTTCCATATCTGAGATCATCTTCAGTGCAGCGGATACGAGTCTCAGATCCTTTGCCACAGGCTGCTGTCTGAGAAGCAGATTATAGCATATGCCTTCTATCTCACGCTCCATATCATCGATGATCCTGTCGGTCTCGAATGTTTTTTCACGCAGTTCATCGCCGTTTTCATCAAGGGACTTCATTGCATATGTTATAGCTTCTTCGCAGTGCTCTCCCATGGTGATGAGCATATTGTTGAGTTCTTTCAGTTCCTGGTCGTATCTGTCACGCATTATCCAAACCTCCCTGTGATATAATCTTCTGTCCTCTTGTCCTGCGGATCAGAAAACAGCTTCTGCGTATCGTTGAATTCTATGATCTCTCCCAGCAGGAAAAATGCTGTTTTGTCTGATATCCTCGCTGCCTGCTGCATATTATGAGTGACCATTATTATCGTATAGTCTTTTTTCAACTCGATGGCAAGATCCTCGATCTTCGATGTGGATATAGGGTCGAGAGCTGATGTAGGTTCATCCATGAGTATGACTTCCGGTTCTACGGCCAGAGCTCTTGCGATACATAGTCTCTGCTGCTGACCTCCAGAAAGTCCCAGTGCACTTTTGTTCAGTCTGTCCTTGAACTCATCCCATATAGCTACGTCTCTGAGGGATTTTTCGACTATATCGTCGAGCTTTGCTTTGCTCCTGATGCCGTGTGTACGTGGACCGTAAGCGATATTGTCGTAAATGCTCATAGGAAAAGGATTTGGTTTCTGGAAAACCATACCTACTCTTTTTCTAAGAGCGTTCACATCGGTGTTTTCGTATATGTCTTTTCCGTCCAGCAGCACTTTTCCATCTATCCTGCAGTCGCTCACAAGATCGTTCATGCGGTTCAGCGTTTTCAGAAGTGTGGACTTGCCGCATCCTGACGGTCCGATAAAAGCAGTTATCTCTTTTTCGGAAACTTTCAGATTTATGTTTTTCAGAGCCTTGAAGTCTCCGTAGTACAAGTCAAGATCCTGTATTGTGTATTTCTCCATTTCAGTTACCTCATTGCTAATTTCTTTGCCACCAGTCCGGACAGAGCATTTATGCCTATCACCAGTACCAGCAGTACAACAGCCGTTGCAAATGCTTCATTAGTGTAAAGTCCTTCGGACATGAGTGCGTACATGTGTACAGAAAGCGTCCTTGCCGAGTCGAATATGCTGCCAGGAACTTTGGCTACGGTACCTGCTGTGAAGATAAGTGCGGCACTTTCTCCGACTATCCTTCCTACAGCCAGTATCATTCCTGCCAGTATGCCGGGTACTGCACATGGCAGTATCAGTCTGAATATGGTGTGCAGTTTGCCTGCACCCAGTCCGAAGCTGCCTTCTCTGTACGCATCAGGTACTGAAAGCAGTGCCTCTTCTGTGGTCCTTATTATCAGCGGCAGTATCATTATCGCCAGTGTCACGGCTCCGGCTATCAGTGAATAGCTCCAGCCAAGGGTTATGACAAAGAGTATGTATCCGAACAGACCGTATACTATCGATGGTATACCGGAAAGTGTTTCTGTGGTAAGTCTTATGAACTTTACGATACGGCTTGATCTGCTGGAATACTCTGTAAGGTATATCGCTGAAAATATACCTGCAGGGACAGCCATTGCCAGGGACAGCACTGTCATAAACAGCGTGTTTATCATAGCCGGCATCATCGACATATTGTCTGTGCTGAATTTCCATGCGAACAGCGATGCATGTATGTTAGGCACGCCTTTTATAAGTATGTATCCCACAAGTGACAGAAGTATACCTGCAGTTATCAATGCTGAAAGATGGACCAGTATGTAAAGGACCATCGAACCAGGTTTCCTTCCTTTTATCATCATTGCTGTGACCTCCCTTTTATAGCTGACAGTGTTATATTGATTATCAGTATGAATACGAACAGGACTACTGCTGTTGCTATCAGTGCTTCTCTGTGGAGTCCTGCTGCATATCCCATCTCCAGGACTATGTTGGCGGTCAGGGTCCTTACGCCGTCGGTCACAGCGGAAGGCATTATCGCCTGATTGCCGCAGACCATAACTACTGCCATCGTTTCGCCTATGGCTCTGCCGATACCAAGTACCACGCCTGCCAGTATGCCCATCTTAGCTGCGGGAAGTACTGTTTTGAATATGCTGCGTTCCTTTGATGCTCCAAGTGCCAGGGCGCCTTCGTAATACTGGTTCGGGACAGCCCTTATATTCGATTCAGCGATACCGATGATAGTCGGAAGTATCATTATCCCCAGCAGCACCGAAGCTGCCAGAAGGCTTTTACCGCTGCCGCCCAGTGTGTTCTGTATTATCGGCACTATCACCATCAGACCGAAGAATCCGTATACTATCGAAGGTATACCTGCCAGAAGTTCTATTGCAGGTTTCAGGAATCTGTATATCCCCGGCGGACAGTACTCAGCCATGTATACTGCGCAGAAGATCCCGATGGGAACTCCGATGATTATCGCACCTGCTGTGACATATATACTTCCTATTATCATTGGGAATATTCCGTAAAGCCCCTGACCGGGTTTCCACGAACTGCCTGAAAGGAAATCGGCAAAACCGATTTCCTTCATGGCTGGTACTCCGCTTGCGAAGAGGAATATACATATCAGCAGTACGGCGATGATCGAGACACAGGCTGCTGCAAAGAACACTGCTTTCATTATTGTTTCACTGTATTGTCTCATTGTCATACACCTTCAGCTTTCTGTCAGTAACTTATTTGATATCAGCCCAGTCAGTTGTTTCGCCTGTGAAGATCTTCATGATCTGATCTGTTGTAAGTTCGCTGACGCTGTTGTCGTTGTTCACGATGACTGCTATACCGTCAAGGGCGATCTGCTGGCTGTCGAGCCCTTCTTTAGCTTCTGAATCGTCCAGTGCTCTTGATGCCATACCGATGTCGCATACGCCTTCTATAGTACTCTGGATGCCTGCGCCTGAACCTGTCTGCTGGATCTCGATGTCAACTCCGCTGTTGAGCTTCTTGTAATTGTCTGCCAGAACTTCCATTACAGGAGCTACTGATGTCGAACCTGCCAGTGTCACTGTGCCTTTGAGTCCGGATGCCTTGTATGATTTAGCATCCTTGGCTTCTGAGATATATCCTTCTTTTTCGATGATCTGCTGACCTTCTTTACTCATTATGTAGTTCACGAAGTCCTGCGGGAGCTCTTTGAGCTTGCCTTTTGTTACGATGTTGAACGGTCTCTGGAGTTTGTAGTCTCCGCTCTTAACTGTGTCTACTGAAGCTTCGACGCCGTCTACCTTGACTGACTTTACGCTGTCATCAAGTGATCCCAGTGAAACGTATCCGATAGCGTTAGGATTGTCTGCCACTGACTGGAGAACTACTGATGTGCTGTTTGATATCTCTGCTGTATCTACCGTTTTATCTACATCGTCCTGGAGTACTCCGGTAAGCTCTGTGAATGCATCTCTTGTTCCGGAACCTTCTTCTCTGGAAATGACTGTGATGCTGCCTTTGTCCTTTGAGCTGCTGTCGCTGCTGCCGCTATTTCCGCAGCCTGCCAGGCCGATAGTCATTACTGCTGCCACTCCCAGTGCGATAACTTTTGCTAATCTGTTTTTTTTCATTTTTCTTTTCCTCCTTTGAAAGAAACATTTCTGTTTTCCTCTCGTTTACAAGTATCATTATATGGGGTGAATGTTAATTTCAGAATCACGCTGAAGTAAAGTCTGTGTAAAGAAAATGCCTGTTATGGCATGTTGACGGGTATTTATGTTAAGAAAAAAAGAACATGCTCATCACATGTTCTTTTTCAGTATATGTTTATGTAGTTTATCTTCTTTCTGTTCCTGATACGTCCGGCTTAACGGTATAATGTACAGTCTTCGATGTCTTGATTGAAGATTTATATTTGTTTGTAACACTGTATGTCACTGTATATTCTCCGAACTCGGTGAATTTATATTTCTTTGCGTCATCATAGCTGCACACTGTAGGCGTTGAAGCTGTTTCGTCACCGGCGTCACCCTGAAGCATAACAGTCGTCTTTATGGCCTTCGTCCTGTCGCAGCTCTTCTGTTTTGCCGTTATGCCTTTAAGCAGATCTACCGTCTCACCCTGTGTAACGGTCTTCGTCTGCGGAACGCCCTTCAGCTCAGGTTTCGAATTGTCGGTAACGCTGACATAGAAGTTCAGGCGGGAAGTCTGTCTGCAGTACTTGTAATATGCTTTGTAGGTGATCTTGTAGTATGCTACCTTATCCTTGTATTTTGCGGATTTCTTAGTGTCCAGGGATTTCACCTTGACCCATTTGTCATCCTTATTTAGATATATACCGTGTACCTTCACTGCTGATGTGAGGTCCTTGAACGTGTTAGGGTCTTTTGCAGTGACGTATTTTTTGATATTGTAGCTGCCTCCGTAACTTACAGTTTTGCTTTTCTTGCTGGATATCTTTATCACAGGTCCCGGCATACGGAAGTTCGGGTTCTTGGAATCAGGATCTGTCGGATCCCAGCCATGCTTGAAGCTGACTTTAAGCGGTTTCGGTTTACCGAGAGGTCCTTTGCTCTTGCTTCTGAATATCACTACTTTAGTCCCCTGCGGGCACATTTCGGATATCCATTTGGCGTCCATCACGGAAAGTCTGATACATCCGTGGGAACAGCTTGTCCCCAGTTTATTGTACTCTTTGCCGATTATCTTGTTCTTGGCTTTCTTGCTGTATGGCACAGAATGGAACAGGTAATTGCCGTTTATGACGGTGCTGTACTGTCCCCATACATTGCCGACCAGCTTGCACCAGCCTATCTTCTGTTTCAGTCTGAACGTGCCTGTCGGCGTCAGTTTGCCGCCTGAGGAACATACCATCGCTTTGATAGGCTTGTATTTTTTGCCCGATTTCTTGTATATCGTGACAACATTGGTCTGCGTATTTACTTTTATCTGGTATGTATCTTTGCTTGCAGCACTGACGTCAGCTGTATTCAGAACGAATACTGACATCAGCATCATAAGCATGATGATAAAAGCCGTTATTCTTTTTTTCTTCATATATATATCCTTTCCGAAAGCCGCAGGGTATTGCTGCAGCACGCTGAAATATATTTTTTAAGTTGCTTATTCAGCCGGATCATATTTGAATGAAGGCATCAGCTGGAGTTTGAACAGGTTTGCTTTGTGCATCCTGTCGATCTTCTCTTTTGTCGCTTCGTCTTCGCACACGCCTTCTCTGATATAGCGGTCAAGGACAGCATATGTGAATCCAAGGTTGTCTTCGTCTGTTTTGCCGCAGAGGCCATCGATAGGAACTTTGTCCACGAACATGTCCGGAAGCCCTGCAGCTCTTCCTACAGCTTTGACTTCCTGTACAGTCAGATTGGAAAGAGGGCTGAAATCGCCTGCCCCGTCTCCATACTTCGTAGCGTAACCCACCCAGTCTTCGGAAAGGTTGCATGTATTGGCTACTCTGCCGTTGACAGTCTGCGATACTGCGTAGAGCGCTGACATCCTCAGTCTTGGCGGTAGATTTATCTTTGCCTGGCCTTCGAAGGAATCGAAATACTTGTCCAGCTGTTTAAGTACGCCGTCGTAAGCATCCTTGATATTTATGACGATACTTTCTATACCGAGATGCTCTGCCAGCTTGTGGGAAACGTCTATGTCGAACTGCTCTCCGTTTGGCATCATCACGCCGAAAACACGGTCTGCACCTAACGCCTCGACACAAAGTGCAGCTACTACAGAGCTGTCCTTGCCTCCGGACAGTCCAACGACTGCTTTGCAGCCTTTACCGTTCTCCTCGAACCATGCTCTTATCCATTCAACTATATCGTTTTTGATTTTTTCTGCATTGAAACTCATGATCTACCTCTTATCGAAAATCTGTATTACTGATTACTATTTTACCATCAAATCCATGATATTAACAGTGTTATCCTGATATTTCCGGAATGTTCAGCTTTTTTTCTCGTTCAGATATCTTAGAAAAGCGTCTATTATATGTCCGGAATTGATGATATATGCTTCTTTGGGCTGCTCCTGCTGCTTGTCCGGAGTCCAGTATCTGTCTACATAGACTTTAAGGATCTCCTCTTTTGACAAGCCTTTTTCAGCCAGCTGCCCGATAAAGTTTATTTTTTCTTCACAGGACTGCCGGAACATAGTCCAGTACTTTTCAGTGAAACTTTGAGGCAGCATGCCGTAATGCGGCAGGCATATATATTTCGAACCATACGAGCTGCATTTTTCAAGGGATCTCATAGCATCGTCCACGCTCTTAAGGACAGGCGTATGTACATAGAAATTCTGTTCGAGGATCCCTGTGCTTTCGCTTGTGAAAAGTATGCCGGCAGGTTCCAGTGCGAAACTTATGGAGCAGTCTGTATGACCTTTCGTTTCAAGGATCGTCAGCTCTTTGCCGCCCAGTGATATCAGTTCTCCGTCAGATACGATCCTGTCCACTCCAAGCCCCTCCACAGGTATCTCCTCACTGCTGCCGGGCACGTAAAGATCTCTTGCCGCTGTCCCAAGCGATTTCATCAGTTTCTTTGCATTGGGACGCTTCAGGACATGACTGCAGTGCTCGCTGCCGCATACACATGCATCAGGAAAAGCTTTCTTTATATATGGCAGTGCACCTATGTGATCATAGTGCGAGTGGCTGAGAAAAACATAGTCAAGACTGTCTTTACCTGCAGTTTTCAGGGCAGCTCTGAGATTATCCACTGTCTTAGCACCACAGTATGCCATACCGCAGTCGATGAGAGCAGTCTTTTCACTGCCGGCTATAAGCAGTGATTCTCCGCCATGTCCTGCAGTGACTCTGTATATGTCTTCGTCAGGAAAATCAAATCTGTCGAATCCGTCGCCGAATACGTCAAAAAAGCCGTTCTTCTCTTTACTGTCATCCATCGTCAGTTCAGTCCTTCCTGCTCGTCTTCCGGCGAGAAAATTATAGTGCCGTCGTTTTCCGGCTCCTCTGCCGACATAAGGTCTGCAAATGACATGATATAGTCGTCAAGTTCATAGTCGAGCGCCGGTTCGAAATCGTATCGGTATTTGTCGCCGCCCAGTTTTTCTAGTCTTGAAGCGGTCACAGTATCTCTCATATTGTGGTATTCCGGTGCTCCGCCGTCTTCTGGCAGAAGCTCTGCCTCTGATTCGTGGGAATACCAGTTCATGAATCGGCAGAACTCGTCAGTGAATTTCCTGAGGTCGTCGTCTTCTTCGAGATTTGAGACCATTCCGATAAGACTCATCTTTATCTGCTCCAGCAGCGAGTACACGGTTCCGGGATTTTCAGGAAGTCCCTCCATTATATCTTCGAAATAGTCGCTCAGCAGTTCTGCTATCATCGTCTTGTCAGCGCCGTCGAACAGTTTGTACACGGCTTCGTTTTCTATATATTCCTCTGATTCCACAAGATCTGCCATCGCTTCGAAGTATTCGAACTGCGACGGATCTTCAAGATCCAGATATTCCATAAGTTCTTCATAATCCATATGCTACTCTCCTTTTTCCAGATCGAAATTCTTGAACTTGACCTTGGCGTTGCCGGTTTCGTTTTCAAAGATATGATCGATCATGTTCATAAAGTTTTCTGAAAGGTCGCTGGCGTAAAATACGTTCCTGAAATCCGAGCCTCTTGCAGCCATATCCCTTTCTTTAAGTATCTTTTCGATGGTGCTCACTATTATCTTAGACGGATTCACTATCCTGACATCCGGGTATATGCGCTGGATATTGTCCTTTATCAGCGGATAGTGCGTGCATCCCAGCACCACTGTGTCTATATTATTGCCGTATATGAAATCATCCATGTAATATTTTATCGTAAGATCCATGATATCGTTTTCGATGATCCCCTCTTCGATAAGCGGTACGAATGCCGGACACGCTGCCTCGAATATATTGAGGGAGCTGTTGTAGCTGCTGATGTAACGCTTGTACGCCCCGCTGCTTATCGTCACCTTCGTACCTATGATACCGATATTGTTTTTATCGCTGCAGACCTCGGAGACTTTCCTTGCTGCCGGGTCGATTATACCCAGTATAGGTATCTGCGGGAATCTGCTGCGCAGATCGTCAAGACATGTAGCGCTTACAGTATTGCAGGCTATCACGATCATCTTGACGTCGTTTCTCATAAGGAATTCAGCTATTTCCATGGAAAAACTGCGTATCGTAGTCACAGCCTTGGAACCGTAAGGCGTGCGGGCTGTATCTCCGAAGTATATCATCCGTTCCTCTGGCATCTGTTTCATAAGATATGGTATACAGGTGAGTCCCCCGAGTCCCGAATCAAAAAAACCTATAGGTCTATTGTCCATTAGTATGATATTCCTTTCAAATATGTGGTATAATGTTGCTGTAACACAACACTTTATTATACAATAATATGTATTCAAAGTAAATTGATTACGGAGGTAAAAAATGAGTTCAAAAGATTTGAAAAAAAGAGATCAGATCGATGATAAGTATAAATGGAACATTGAGGCCATGATACCTGACGAGTCTGTCATAGAACCTCAGCTCAAAGCTATATCCGAAGAAGCTTTAGACTACAGCACAAAGTACAGCGGACATCTTGCTGAAAGCGGGGATATGCTGCTTGCAGCACTGAAAGACCGTGACGATATATGGATGAGACTTGAAAAGATATTCGTATACGCACGTATGAGACGTGATGAGGACAACTCTGACAGCAACTATCAGGCTATGCTGGATAAATGCCAGTCAGTCATCGCATCTGTTTCGGCAGCAATGTCATTTTTCACGCCGGAGCTCCTTTCTGCACCGGAAGGAACCATCCTGGGATATATCAGCAGTACTGAAGGTCTTGATACCTACAGTTTCCTGCTGAAAGACACACTTCGCCAGAAAGCTCATATCCTTTCATCTGCCGAGGAGAATATCCTGGCACAGATGAGCGAAGTGACAGGTGCCACCAACGATATCTTCACGATGCTCAACAATGCAGACATGAAGTTCGGTACTGTTACAGATGAAGACGGCGACAAGGTACAGGTGACACACGGCAACTATATCAGATTCATGGAAAGCCACAACAGGCAGCTCAGAAAAGATGCCTATGACGCCATGTACGACAAATACAAGGAGCTTATCAACACTATAGCTACGACATACAATTACAATACTAAAACAGACGTAGTTTCTGCACGCATCAGGAAATACGGATCAGCACGTGAGGCCGCTCTTTCAGGAGACAATATCCCGGCAGAGGTTTACGATAATCTGGTTTCTGTAGTCAATGATAATCTGCCTGCAATGCACAGATATGTGGAGCTCAGGAAAAAGATCCTTGGTACAGACAAGCTCTTCATGTATGATATGTACGTCCCTCTTATCGAGATACCTGACAATAAAGTATCATACGAAGAAGGACTGGATATAATGCGGGACGCTCTTGCCCCTCTTGGCAGCGAATATATCGCAAAGATGAACAAGGGTATATCTGAAGGCTGGATAGATGTATACGAAAACGAAGGCAAGACGAGCGGTGCGTACAGCTTCGGATCCTATGACAGCTACCCTTATATCCTTCTCAACTATACTGATACCCTGAAGGATGTGTTCACGATAATACATGAAATGGGACATTCCATGCATTCAAGATACACTCGTGATGCACAGCCTTATATATACGGCAGTCACTCCATATTCACAGCAGAAGTCGCATCCACTGTAAACGAATCGCTTCTTATACAGCACCTTCTCAAAAATGCAGATGATGTGACTATGAAAAAATATCTGCTGAACCTTCATCTCGACGAATTCAGAACTACTCTGTTCAGACAGACCATGTTTGCAGAATTCGAAGACATGACCCACAAGGCTATCGAAGAAGGACGTGTACTGACAGCTGACTGGATGTGTGACATATACGAGGAGCTGAACTCAAGATATTACGGACCTGCTGTTGAAAAGGACGATACTATAAGATACGAATGGGCAAGGATACCACACTTCTATAATTCATTCTATGTATATAAATATGCTACAGGCTATTCTGCAGCGACAGCTATCTCTGAAAAGATCCTGACAGAAGGCAAGCCTGCAGCCGACAACTATATAGAATTCCTGAAAACCGGAGAATCCGACTATCCTATCGAACTTCTCAAGATCGCAGGCGTCGATATGAGCAGTCCGGAACCTGTGAAGAAAGCAATGACAACATTCAACAAGCTGCTAGATGAGTTTGAAAAACTTGTCTGACTAGTTGTTGAGCATCGTTAATAATTCAGGAGCAGCATATGTCAGAAAAGATTATAAGCATATATACAAATGGTACGGAAAAATCTATCGGAACATACAGAGAGCTTGCATGCAAGCTGGATGCCAGAGGATATAAAGTCACATCGGATTACTCTGATGATACGGATCTGATCGTATGTATAGGAGGAGACGGCGCTTTTCTCAAAGCCGTCCACTCCTTCCATTTTCCATCATGCCCTATAATAGGTATCAATACAGGTCATCTCGGCTTTTTCCAGGAAATATCTCCTGATGATCTTGAAAGATTCATAGATGATTACGAGAATGGCGAGTATTCCATACAGAAGCTCAATACGGTGCTTGCCACCATCAGGACAAACAATGGCCACGAATACAGACACGAAGGCCTCAATGAGATAGTGATAAAAGGAAGGCAGTCATACTCCATACATCTGTTTATTTCCATAGACGGTATGCCTATCGAAAAATTCAGCGGTGACGGCATTCTGGTCGCTACGTCTGCAGGCAGTACAGCATACAATTACTCACTGGGAGGTTCTATAGTAGATCCAAGACTCAAAGCACTGCAGGTGACGCCTATAGCACCGATGAATACTATAGCCTACAGAGCATTCACGTCCAGTGTGCTGCTTCCTGCTGAACTGTCGCTGGGCATAGTTCCCGAACAGACAGAAAATACGATTTTTATAACAAACGACGGGATAGAAACAGGATACACCGATGTCGGAGAGATCAGAGTCGAGGCCTCTGACACCGTTGTCAACCTGCTGAGATTCAAGGATTACGATTTCTGGAACAAGGTAAAGACCAAGTTCCTGTAAGAAAGGTTTTTATTTATAATGACAGATTTTATACATAAAGTCACTGCAGAAGACGAAGGTCTCGAACTAAGAGAGATAATGCGTGCACATTTTGATTTTTCATCGAGATTACGAAACAAGATCAAAAGAAACAAGCTTGTGATGGTGAACGGTGAACAGACTCCGGGATGGATAAAACCTTCTGTCGGTGACGTGATAAGCATAACGCTCCCTGAAGAAAGAAGCAATTTCGAACCGCAGCCAATACCGCTTTATCCTGTATTCGAAGACGATGATCTTATGATAATAAACAAACAGCCGGGACTCATCGTGCATCCTACAAAGGGGCACCCTACCGGCACTGTTGCCAATGCACTGATGTATTATATGGAGCATACAGGACGTCACTTTAAGATAAGGTTCGTCAATCGCCTCGATATGGACACTTCCGGACTTCTGGTGATAGCCAAGAACCAGTACTGCCAGAACGATTACACTCTCCAGATGAAAGAGAATCTTGTAGAAAAAAGATACATAGCTATAGTCAAAGGTATCGTTGATTCTGATGAAGGCACCATAGACCTTCCGATAGGAAGACCTGATCCTGAAAATGTCCGCCGGGGCGTCATGGAGGGCGGCTCCCCTTCTGTAACGCATTACAAAGTCCTGGAACGTTACACAAAGCAGGCATACAGCCTGGTTGAGCTTCTTCTTGAAACAGGCAGGACGCATCAGATACGTGTACATATGTCGCATATAGGACATCCTGTACTGGGCGACTGGCTTTACGGAGGAGAAAATGTCAATCTCATCGAACGCCAGGCGCTTCATGCAGCAACTCTTTCATTCAGACATCCCATAACAAAAGAAAAGATATTCGTCGAAGCTCCGCTGCCCGATGATATGAAAAAAGCCATACAAATGCTGTTATAAACAGCTGTATGGCTTTCATCCTCTGTGGTATTATTCTTCTATTATCTGTGCAATAGTTTTCTTTTTCATTTCTTTGATAAGTACATTCTGGATCCGTTCGATCTCCTTGTGCACCTTGCATGGCATGCTTTCCGGATTTCTCGAACACTCTTCTTTCATACAGTGGAGTATGACAAGATCATTTTCAGTTATACTTATTATGTCGTATATCGTGAGTTCATCGAGCCTCTTTGCCAGGTAATATCCACCCCTGTTCCCACGTTCAGATTTGATAAGACCGCCCATCTCAAGTTCTCTCAGTATCTTGTATGCGAAAGCTTTTGGTATTTCTTCTTTTTCGCATATCTCACGTACATTATGGACTTTTTCGTCACGCAGGATACGGCATATCCTCATCGCATAATCACTGCGTCTTGTAATCAGCATATGATTCTCCTTGTCAGTTGTATATTTTTCCTTGTTTTATCTCTGATCCCGTTTTATATTTCACAAGTTCGCTTACAGTTACCGTCTGGTATCCATTTTTATTAAGCCATGGTATGATCTTCTTAGTAGCGTCTGCAGTCTCCTGATGTATCGAATGCATGAGGATTATCTTCCCATCAAGATCCTTGACGGATTTTATGCTTTTGAAGATCTTGCCAGCATTCCTGGTCTTCCAGTCCAGTGTATCTACACTCCATAAGATCACCGGCATACCGGTCTCTTTGGCGACCTTTTCGTTGATATCTCCATAGCTTGGTCTAAGTACCGTCGGATACTGTCCGCATGCTTTTTTGATAGCTTCATTGGTATCGTTTACTTCTTTTTTGACTTTTTTTGCTTTAAGTGTAGTCAGCATCGGATGGCTCCAGGTGTGATTGCCTATCTCGCATCCAAGTTCCAGTGCCCTGCTTATCTTGTCAGAACCGCTGGATACTCTGCTGCCTACATAAAAGAATGTGGCGACTGCTCCATTTTTCTCAAGGCAGTCAAGTATATCGCTCTCGCTTTTGTCTCCCGGACCGTCATCATAAGTAAGTGCTACCATAGGTTTGTCAGGATCTATATATCTTTCAACGATGGATGATCTGAATGAAGACTCCAGCAGCGAGGCGGATACTCTCACCTCAGCATACCTGGATTTGTCCTTCAGAACCGTTCCTTTGTCAAAATAAAATACAAAGTCGTTGTCATCCATGGCAAACTTGTTGAAATTTGTTTTTTCCGGCTTCAGATAATCCTTCCAGTTGTCTGCAAGATCATCTTCATTGTATTTCTTCTGGAAATACTCAGTGATGTAATCAGAGCATTTTTCACGATAATCATTTGTCATGACCTGGACAGGCATTATTTCGCTGCCGGTTTTAGCAGAGACAAGATATGTATCTATGTAGGAATCAGTAGTATGCATATCCTTGTCCTGTTCCTCTTTTTCGCTGCATTTCACAGTAAGACTCACAGCTCCGTTATCAGCCGTGTATACCGCAGTGTTCACGATCAGTGCTTCTTCAGGCGATTTGTATTTTTTGTTGTCTTTGTTTTCTTCAGCCCGCTTCTTTTCTTCTTTTTCTTTCTTTTTTTTGAATCTGCTTTTGGCTTCTTTTATCTTTTCATCACGGTATTCTTCGATTTTTTCGTTGTCGATGACCTGATAGTCTACGGCGTACGATATCGGAGAACCGTATTCGAAGCTTGTTTTTTCTGTACCGGTGACTTTGAATATCTGGTTTTCCTCAAGCTGCTTCTGTGCATATGCCTGGAACTCTTCATCGTCCTGATACACGTTTGTCCTGAAGTATGCCCATATGCTGATCCCTGCTGTTACTAAAACAGCCAGGATAAATACGATAAACAGGCGCTTTCTCATTTTTGCCTGCCTTATTCGTTTTTCCCTGCGTAGTCTGTCTGTTCTTGAATTGCTGCTCATTTTCCTCTACCCGTTTCTGTTTATACAATTGAACTCCCGCTGTTTACGATATTATAACTGTCTCAACAGATCTACTATCTCGATTTTTTCTGAGGCTGTATCTTCTGCAGACTTTATGACTCTGGCAGGCACTCCTGCTACTACAGTTCCTGCCGGTACATCGTCGATAACGACTGCGCCTGCTGCAACAACTGCACCTTTGCCTACTCTGCAGCCTTCAAGGACTACAGCATTGGCACCGATAACTACATCATCCTCTATTATCACCGGTGTTGCGTTAGGTGGTTCGATAACTCCTGCCAGAACTGTACCTGCTCCTATGTGGCAGTTTTTGCCTACTGTAGCTCTGCCGCCCAGTACTGCGCCCATATCGATCATCGTGCCTGCTCCGATGACAGCTCCGATGTTTATCACAGAACCCATCATTATAACTGCATTATCGCCTATCTCCACCATATCTCTGATGATAGCGCCCGGTTCGATACGTGCATTGATGTTTTTCTTGTCAAGCATAGGTATTGCTGAGTTGCGGCAGTCATTTTCCACAACATAGTATTCGATATTGTCCTTGTTTTCTTCAAGTAAAGGCTGTATATCCTTCCAGTCGCCGAATACGATCTTGTCCTCTGATCCGAAAACTCTGCATTCTGTCTTTGAATAGTCGATGGCAGCCTTTTCACGGATATATACCTTTACAGGTGTCTTTTTCTCTGATTTGCCTATGAATTCTATCAGTTCTCTTGCTTCCATTTAATGTCTCTCTTTCTGTATTTTATTTATTTTCCAAATAATACGTCTTCCATACCATAAAGTCCTGTTTCTGCACTCTGAAGGAACTT
>CAKQUI010000048.1 GCA_934277495.1 uncultured Clostridia bacterium
CTGCGGCGGATGATATCGTAGGCCACAAGTATTATGATCGGACATACTACGCAGATTATCAGACCCGGAGTCGTCTGCATGAACATGGCAACGTTACCAAGTCCGCTGATGCTGCGGGAATATACGCCTACAAGCTTGTCCGCAGGTACCAGAGTCTGGTCAGCTGTGTTGTTGGCGTCACCTTTGGTCTGCCATGCCAGCTGTCCTTTATCGTCTTTCGTCACCTTGGTCACTCTGTGAGTAACTACGCTGGTGCCGTTTCCTGCCGGATCGTAGAACGAGATTATATCTCCCTTTTTGATGTTTTCTGCACTTTCCGTGTGACAGATTATCAGGTCGCCGGATTCGATCTCCGGATACATGGAGTCTGTCAGTACGATCATCGGGAAAGTCCCGCCGACGTCAGGTACTTTGTCGCTGTCTGTAAAGCTTTTGACGATCAGCGTGCAGTTGATTATGAGTATCGGTATCAGTATGACGCAGAGTACCACGCCCACTACTGTCCAGACACGATGCATCACTGATGTCTTTTCATTTTGTCTGCTCATTAGTGTTTCTCCTTATTATATGCGTTCAATCTTTTGCTCATGGTTTCTGATGAAATCCCTTATCTCGCCGCCTGCCATCGGCTTTGCGAAGTAATATCCCTGGAGCATGTCCACTCCCCATTCTGCCAGCAGCTCTGCTTCTTCTGCTGACTCAACGCCTTCTGCCACCACGATGAACCCCAGGTCGCTCAGCGCTCTTGCAATGTTTTTATAAAAAGCTGCTTCGAACCCGCCGTCAGCTATGCCTGCCAGCAGCGAACGGTCCAGCTTGACTCCAGCCACCGGCAGCCCTGCGAGATTACAGAAATCTGCATATCCTGAGCCGAAATCGTCTATGAAAAGTCTTATCCCTGCCGTTTTGAATTTTTCTATGCTGGATTCGACTTCTGCTGTATAATGTATCACTGCGGTTTCAGTTATCTCGAAACGCACCTTGTCTGCAGGCACGCTGCTGTTAAGAAGGATAGCTATAAGCTCGTCGCAGTGAGCCGGATCCCCCAGCTCCAGTGCTGATATATTCAGCTTGATATCATGTATCTGCTCCATCAGGTCGTCGTTTTCTCTGATGAACCTGCATATCCTGCGAAGCTGCATGCAGGTTATATCTGCGATGCTGCCGCACTCCTCTGCAAGCCGTATGAACACCTCCGGTGAAAGCCAGCCACTGCCTGCAGGATGACGCAGTCTGCTCAGCGCCTCCATCGACACGAATCTGCCTTCCTTCATGGAATATACAGGCTGATACTGTATATCCAGCAGGTCGTTCTTCACAGCTGATTCAAGAGCTCTTTCGATCTCCTGTTCTGCATAGAACTCCCGTATGCTTTTTTCGGAAGCTTCGATCATCTGCAGCCTGCCTGACATTTCGGTCTGTCTCAGCAGGAACCTGACGTAAAGTGTAAGCTGGTCGATGCTTTCGAACTGCTCTGCGTGTCTTATCCCGATCAGCGCTGCAGCGCATCTTATCGATCTGCCTTCGACGGTTATACTGCCGCTGAATATCTCCCGGACATACTCTGTGATGTCTCTGAGCTTTTCCTCTGATGCCGCTACGAGTGCAAACCTTTCAGATCTGGTGTGGAAAATGCTCTTTACGCCGGGCGAATATATGAGATGTTCTGTTATGCTCCGCATGAGCTTTTCCTCGATGCCTTTCTCGTACAGTCTCGTTATCCTGTCCAGCTGATAAAGCTCTATCACAAGCATATGCACGCTGCGTCTGCCGCCAAGTCTCTCTGTGAACACCTGCCTGAAATATCCGAGGTTGAAAGTGCCTGTGACACGATCCAGATATGTGGACGGGTTGTTCACGGTAATGTATATGACGTTGATGCTGACCGCTATGCCAAAGCACATCACCCTGACGTCCGAATGGAACGTCCCGGCTATTATACCGAGTATCATCAACGCGCAGGCTATCAGAAGTCCGGTTATCCTGCGGTCTGCTGCCTGTCTGCTGCCTGACACGATAAAATACATATCTGACAGGCATATGAGTATGATACAGCAGATGAATATCGTGTGGCGTCCTCCGGTCTGTATACTGCCTGATGCGTCTGCATCGTATATGAAACGGTACGGTATATTCAGCAGCGTAACGGCAATGCCTGCTGCCAGCAGTATCCTGCGTATGAACAGCCATATACCGCCTGTCTCCTGCCATATGTCATTGAGTCTGAATCTGGCGTATCTCAGTATTTCGTATGAGATCAGAAAAATGCATATATAACATCCTGCCGACGTAACAACGAACTGTGTTCGTCTGCCCATCATAAAGGTGTCAGCAGGTTCCAGCATAAGCAAGCTGAAAACACATAACATCAATCCTGTCATCAGGATCGCATAAAAAACATGACTGCATCGTTCTTTTAATTTTTTCTGATGCAGGAATTGCATAAGATTAACAACAAGAAGTATAAGTCCTGCCCACAAAAAGGAGCTTCCCGGTATCATCGAGACACCTCCCGGAAAATATGCAGCAGTTTACCATTGCCGTATGTGGTCACTATTAAAGCAGCTGATGTGTCGATGACATACGGTATCTCCGGACCTGCTGAGTATAACTCCAGTCCGCAAGACATGCAATCAATCGTTATCATTCTTCTCCTCTGTCTGTAATCGTCAAATGTAATGCTATTGATCCTTCTGGTCGGGATCGATCCTGTTCGCATCGATTCATTTATTCATATTTTTCAGTACAAATCCCTGCATATGCAGGTCCATAAATCTGCGATCATCGTTGACTCCCTGCCAGAAACTATATTTTTTAAAGATACAGACATCCGGACTGTAAGCTTCTATCCCCATATCTACATTTTTTATGACATTTTAGATGATTTGTCTGTATTTTCATGATACTACCATATTTCCCGTGCGTCAAGGAAATAGTTAGCAGGTGGTCAGTATCCATGGACTATTATGGTATGATGACATATATATTGAAGTGGTTTTGTGTTCTATTTAACATATATACTGCTCGCAGTGGCATGATTTCCGTCTGCTGGCGGGCTGCGATTATTTTTCACTGAATCTTCTTCAGTTCTGATGTGAGCCTGATATGTTCTTTTCGTCGAAGAGTTGAAAAAAAAGAGATACCGCAAGGGTATCTCTTAAAGAAAGGAGTCCTCACCTGAGGCGTGAGCCTGCAGGTGCTTCTATGAATTTAGAATTTCCCGAAGTTCTTGTGGAGCGGATATTTGTCTGTCAGCTCCTTGACGATCTTTCTTGCCTCTTCCATTGCTGATGCATCTTCAGGATTGTCGATAACAAGTGCGATAGCGTCTACTGTTCTTGCTACGTCTTCTTCCTTGAAGCCTCTGCTTGTCATGGCAGGCGTACCCATTCTCAGACCGCTTGTTACGAACGGACTCTGAGGATCGTTAGGGATAGTGTTCTTGTTTGTTGTGATATTGGCGTCATCAAGCAGCTTTTCTGCAACTTTGCCTGTGATGTTCTTGTTTACCAGTTTCACCAGTACGAGATGGTTGTCTGTACCGCCTGATACCAGGTCGAATCCCTTTGCGTTCAGTGCTTTTGCGAGAGCCTGTGCATTGTTTATGACCTGCTGCTGGTAATCTTTGAATCCAGGTTCCATAGCTTCTTTGAAGCATACAGCCTTAGCCGCGATCACGTGCATGAGAGGACCGCCCTGTGTTCCCGGGAATATAGCCTTGTCGATAGCCTTTGCAAATTCCTCTTTGCAGAGGATGAGACCGCCTCTTGGTCCTCTGAGAGTTTTGTGTGTAGTGCTTGTAACGATGTCAGCGTATTCCATCGGATTAGGGTGATGTCCTGTTGCTACGAGACCTGCTACGTGAGCCATGTCTACCATCAGCAGAGCACCTACTTCATCTGCGATCTCTCTGAATTTGTCTGTATGTATAGTCCTCGGATATGCTGATGCTCCTGCAACGATGAGTTTAGGCTTGTGTTTCAGAGCCAGTTCTCTCACGTTGTCGAAGTCTATCATTTCTGTTTCCGGATCCAGGCCATAGGAAACGAAGTTGTATGACTTGCCGGAGATATTTACAGGGGATCCATGTGAAAGGTGTCCGCCGTTTGAAAGATCCATACCCAGAACAGTATCTCCATAGTTCAGTACTGCCTGATATACTGCAGTGTTGGCGTTTGCTCCGGAGTGAGCCTGCACGTTGGCGTGGTCTGCGCCGAAGATCTTCTTGGCACGTTCGATAGCCAGTGTCTCCACTTCGTCGACAAATTCGCATCCGCCGTAGTATCTCTTTCCAGGATAGCCTTCAGCGTATTTGTTTGTCAGAGCGCTGCCCATAGCCTCCATGATCTCGTAGTTAACGAAATTCTCTGAAGCGATCATCTCGATCTTTGTTTCCTGACGGTTGATTTCTCTTTTCATTGCAGCCGTGATTTCAGGATCTGCTTTTTCCAGATAATTAAAATACATGTTCGTCTCCTTATCTTGATTTCTTTGATTATATTTTTCATGATCCGCAGATGGTGCTGGCCTTCCACCGGTCATGTCATGAACTAATTGACTACACGTTCCAGCCGCTTGAGGGCCAGTGCCATAGTAAGTCCCGGAATGACTCTGTTGCCTGTTATCTCGACACCGAGCATTTCGTTTATCTTCTTGAGCCTGTACTGCACCGTGTTGGCGTGTATGCCCATGAACTCAGCTGTCTTGCTGCTGTTCATGCCTGCGTCAAGCACAAAAGTCTCCAGTGTCTCCTGCAGCTGTCTGCCTTTGCTTTCTCCTGCCTCTTTGAAAGGATCCAGAAGCTCGATGTAGTTCTTCTTGACGAAGCCTCCCTGGATCTGTATATTGATGCAGTTGCTCACAAGGGTCAGGTCGTATTTGTTGAACACACGCTTGTATGGAAATATTCCCTGCACGAAGTCCCAGCTTTCGCTGATGAGTCTGTATGCGTCTCCTGCACCTTCGATGCCGTTGAGACCGGTGACATGGAATATCCGTGCATCCTTTCTGACTTTCATCCTGTTGAAAAGCTGCACGCAGCTGTTGTTGGCGTTGATATCCGACTGTTCTTCGTCGAGATTGAGTATCATGCCGTAGGTCTCATCGCCTTCTGTTATCTTCATGACGGTGAGGTCCTCCTGCTTCTCGAAATCAGTGAAGAACTTCGTTTCAGCTTCGCTGCCTATGCCTTTCGAAAAGAACACGCAGCAGATATCGTCGCCGTTTATCTTGGCTTCATCCTTGAGAGAGTACGCCAGACTTTTGTTGCCGCGCATCAGCGCTTTGATGAATTCAGCTTTTGTATCTCGCTCAGGGGTATATTTCCACATACCCATGGCGAGCTCTATGATCTCGGCAAGCTTGGTTATCTCGCCTGCCGTGTATGAATCTTCATTGTCCACGATGAACATGTAATATTTCTCACCGCTTATGGTCACAGGGCCCCAGTATGTCAGGACTCCGTCCACGTCGATCATGGTGTACGCCTTGGTGTTCTTCTCCACGTTGCGTTCTCTGCCCAGCTTGATGGCGTCCTCGATGGTGGCGTCATGCCTTGTCTCCACGGTGAGTATCGGGTTGAAATCCTCGCTGAGAAGTATCAGCTGGAAATCGTTGTTTATAGCGGCTTCCCTGACTGCCGACTGGAAGTTGCTGTGTTTCTCGAAGTTCAGCAGATGGAATACCGTATTGCTTATAAGTGTGTTCCTGAAATTGTCTCCGTACAGCACGCTGTCCATGACGTCTGCAATGATGCCGGAAAACTCTGCCTCCGGAGCCATGATGATGAGCGGCAGACCGCTACGTTCAGCAGCCTCCGCCACTTTTCTGTCAAGACTCTTCAGGACTTTGCCTGTATAGCATACTGCTACCGCAGCACATCCGTGTTCCGCCAGCTTTGTTATCATGTCGCACTGTGCGTCGATATCGTCCCTGACACCGAGAAAACTGGTTATAACGATGGTCGTATCGTCGCCTGTATAAAACTCTGTGTCGTCAAGGCTGAATATCTCCAGCGGTGTTATGGATCTGACTTCGTTGGATGCTTTTGATATGCCTGAAACAAGTTCTGCATTCCTGAACGTGTCCAGTTTCAGACAGTCGGCAACAGTGACTTTCATAATCAGTTCCTTCTTTCTTCGTTGTCGTCATCTGCTCCGCTTTTGCTGTCTGCGGCTTCATCGCTGCTGTCATCGCTGAGATAGTCAGTGTCGTAGACAGACAGATCTTCTGTGTCCTGATCATCGTCGCTGCTGCACTGCGGAGCGTTGTCCGCACTGTCATCCTGCGCTGCTGACGGTTCATAAGGTTTAGCTTCGTTTGTGACGCTGTTATATGTCATTATAGTAGGCTTGAACTTGCCGCTGCCTGTCTTCTCAGCCAGTGCTCTGGCTGCTTCCTCAAGCTCCTGCTGTTCAAGCAGAGCTTTTTTCTTCAGCTGTTTTGCCGACTCCGCAGCTTCCTCCTGATCCTTGAGGCGTTTTTCCTCAAGCTCTGCCTTCAGGTTGTCTGCCAGCTGCTGCGGAGTGACTTCTCCGTCATAAAGCTGCACAAACTGTACATTGTCTACTGTTTCGACAGCAAGCAGACCTTCTGCAACATTGGTGAGCTGCTCCATGTGCTCTGACAGTATAGTCTTCGCAGCTTCGTAAGCCTCTTCGATGATGGCCTTGACTTCTTCGTCGATCTCCGATGCAGTTTCTTCGGAATAGTTCTGTCTTGTGGAAAAATCCTTGCCGAGGAACACTTCGTCTGAAGAGCTGTAGTTCACCGGACCGAGCTTGTCGCTGAATCCGTATTTAGTGACCATCTCCTTGGCTATCTCTGTGGCTCTCATGATATCGTTGCTGGCGCCTGTGCTGACGTCATCCAGCGTGAGCATCTCTGCCACACGACCACCCAGCAGATGGATTATCTGCTCTCTCATAGTCTCCTTGGTGCCGTAGTATTTGTCTTCCTTAGGCAGTATCATGGTGAATCCGCCAGCTCTGCCTCTCGGTATTATAGTTATCTGGTGTACCGGATCTGTCTTAGGCAGCACGTGCGCCACTACAGCATGACCGGCTTCATGGTAAGCAGTAAGTTTCCTTTCGTCTTCGCTGATGACTCTGCTCTTCTTCTCCGGACCTGCGATGACTTTGGTGATAGCTTCTTCTATCTCCTCCATCCTGATCCTCATACCGTTTCTTCTAGCTGCCAGCAGAGCTGCTTCATTGAGCATGTTCTCGATGTCGGCAGGTGAGAATCCCGGCGTACGTCTCGCCAGTACCTTAGGATCAACGCTCTTGTCCAGCGGCTTGTTTCTGGAGTGTATCCTGAATATCTCTTCTCTGCCTACGATATCAGGGATGCCTATCACGATCTGACGGTCGAATCTGCCCGGTCTCAGCAGCGCCGGGTCAAGGACGTCAGGTCTGTTTGTGGCAGCAAGTATTATGATGCCTGTATTCTCTGCGAATCCGTCCATCTCGACCAGCAGCTGGTTCAGAGTCTGCTCTCTCTCGTCGTGACCGCCGCCAAGGCCTGCGCCTCTCTTGCGTCCTACAGCATCTATCTCGTCTATGAAAACTATACAAGGTGCGTTTTTCTTGGCCTGTTCGAACAGGTCTCTTACTCTCGATGCACCTACGCCTACGAACATTTCAACGAAGTCGGAACCGCTTATCGTAAAGAACGGCACCCCGGCTTCTCCTGCCGTAGCTCTTGAAATATACGTCTTACCTGTTCCCGGAGGGCCTACCAGCAGGATGCCCTTAGGTATCCTGGCGCCCAGGCTGTTGTACTTGGCGGGATGTTTCAGGAAGTCTACTATCTCTTCCAGTTCTTCTTTTTCTTCTTTGAGGCCGGCTACATCCTTGAAGGTTATCTTCTTGAGGTCGCTGTCCTTCTGGAGTCTGGCTCTGCTCTTGCCGAAGGACATCGCTTTGCCTCCGCCTCCGCTCTGGTTCATTATCAGTATGAAGAACACGATCATGATAGCTATCATGATAAGCGTCGGCAGCAGCGTGATGAATATAGATTCCTTCTTAGGCTCAGGGCTTTCGAGCTTTATCTCATGTTTGTCCACCATCGGCATTATATATGAATCGTACACGTAGCTCAGACCTACTGCACTGTCTACATAGGCGTATACTGTCTTGCCTGTGTCGAGTCTGGCTGTCAGCTTCGTGTCTTCGACCTGAACACTCTCCACTTTCTTGTCCTGGAGATATTCGATCATCGTGGATATTTTGATTTCCTTTTCGTCTTTCGGCGTCCCGTTGGTATAAAACCACACCATCGCTATCACAAGTGCGAATATGACCACGTAGACTCCGATATTTCTGGTAAGCTTTTTCAAGGGTATGTCCTCCGTCTGTCGTCTTTTTGTTTTTGCAAACAAATATTAGTATAATATTCTACCATGTATACCGGTGAAATTCAATAGAACCGGCAGTTATTGGCTGTGATTTCACACAAATTTCAGTATGAGCAGGCGTTTCGTGCTGCCCTCCGGCCTGTAACATTCCGCATATCTGCTGCGTATCTTCCCGCTGCCTGAAGTATTTTCACCTGCGGTATCCCCTGCCATGTAAAGCACTTCGCTGCCTCTGGCTGCCAGCCATATGCTGCTGCGCCTGTCAGAGGGGATCTTCATGTCTATCATGAGTTTTTTTATCTTTTTCCTGCCGGAGGAAAGCTGTATATAGTCGCCCTCCCGGCGATGTCTGACGATTATCTCTGTCGTCAGTGCATCAGGATCATCTGTGAGCTTTTCTGCATCGAAGACAGCGTATCCGCCCGCAGACTTTTTTCTGCTGAAACATTCTGTCATTGCTTTTATCTGCTGTGGATCGTCTGTCAGCGTGATGTCCAGATGCGGAGGCTCTTCGCCGGGTCTTCCGCTGATAATGTCAGCCTGCTGCGGTGCTCCTGCTTGTGGTCTGCTGATGCGCTGCGAGCCTGAAAGGATGTTCCTGCCGCAGATGATCTTTCCGTAAGACAGCTTTATCTCATATCCGTAAGGGAGCTGTATTATTTTAGTGCCGCCGTGATCCCGGCTGTCTATCAGCTGGTCTGCTGCTGCCAGTCTCTCCTGTGTCACGTCCTGGGAAAGTCCTGCATGATCCAGTGCATGCATCAGGACACGGTGCCTGATGGCTTTATGCAGACGCCTTATCTTTTCAAGATCCAGGACTGTTTCACATCCGTCTGCAGAAACCAGTGCATCCTGATATGCTTTTTCTACCTGCTGCCATATGTAGTCCTTGTCTTCTCCTGCTATGCGCCCCAGTCTTGTGAGGGCTGCCATGATATTTGTGTTGTATTCTTTCTGCATATACGGCAGCAGCTCCAGCCTTATCTTGTTCCGTGAATATACGGTCTGGCTGTTGGTGTGATCTGTCACCGGCTCCAGCCCGCTCAGGCTGCAGTATTCTTCAATCTCGCTGCGGTAAGTGTCAAGCAATGGTCTGATGACGGTGAACGGACCTTCGCTGCGGCTGTAGGATATGCCTGCCAGTCCGTCCGGTCCCGTGCCTCTCATCAGACGGAAAAGTATGGTCTCCGCCTGGTCGTTGGCGTTCTGAGCCACTGCGATCTTTACATGTTCCGGTGCCGCACCCGATGCAACTGTTTCTTCTGCGACTTTTCGAAAAGAGTCGTATCTGACCTTGCGCCCGGCTTCTTCGTCTGTCATCCCGGATCTTTCTGCAAGGGCGTGGCAATCCTCAGTGAAGACCCTGCACTCCAGGCCGAAACTGCGGCACAGCTCCTCGACATACGCCTGATCGTGTTCTGCCGCTCCTGGCCTGAACTTGTGGTTTATATGCACCGGATATATGTGCAGATCCATCTCTTTGCAAAGGCTCAGCAGCACGTGAAAAAGGCACACTGAATCGGGACCTCCTGAGAGGCCCGCAACGATGTGCTCGCCGTTTTTTATAAGGTTGTTATCTTTTATCGTTTTCCTGACTTTTTCTATCAACATACTGATATTGTATCACAGAATGGCTGGTATCATTAGTGTTTTTTTCACGATGATGCTTCCTCCGGGTTCAGCCTGGCGACGATGACCGTAAGATCGTCTCTTTCCCTGAGGGCGTAGCTGTCTGATGCCTGATCCAGTATCAGGTCGCTCATCACCTGTGGATTGCCGGATCTTATCTTCACTGCAGTGCGGCTTATGTCTTCAATGATGGAGGTTTCCCTGCCGCCGTCGCTGACCCCGTCGGACATCATGATTATCCAGTCTCCACATTTCAGTGAAGTTTCCATGTATCTGACTTTCAGGCCGTTGACGATGCCAAGAGGCACTGCCGAAAGTTTCATTTCTTCTATGTTTTCCCTGCGTCTGAGCAGTGTGGGTGCTGCGCCTATCTTGTAAAACCTTCCGATGCCGGTCTTCCTGTCGATGATGGCAAGGTCCAGTGTTGCAAAGGAGTCGCCGTCGTCTTTCATCAGCATCACGGTGTTTATGGTCTTTATGGTCATGTCTGTACTGACGCCTGCCCGAAGCAGCGACAGGACTGTCCTGACTACCATCAGGCTTTCGGTAGCAGCTTTCTTGCCTTTACCCATGCCGTCGCTGAGGACTATAGCGATACGCCCGTCCCCTATATCCTGCCATCCGCAGCAGTCTCCGTTGATACCTCCGAGAGCTGCGCACTGGGACGCTGCGATGTCTGCATCGAATTTAAAATTCTGCTCCTTGCTTCGTCTTCCTGCTCTGCTGCGTAACATATCTGCTGCATTTGCAAAGATCTGGCTGCTCATGTCGAACTGGTTCGCCAGTATCGACCGCCTGTCGAGATATGTGCTGTAAAGCTCCTCAAGGGCAGACATTTCCGCTGCACTTTCCCTGAGGAAAAGCTCGGCAGCCCTTGCCCCGGCAAGCTCCGCCATGCCCGCTTCATTGTGAAAGCCTCTTCCCGGATATGCAAAATTCCTGAGTATCCTTTCCATGCCTCTGCTGCATTTCAGATTCAGCGGCAGGAAAACCACCGCTGCTGTCAGCAGCGTGCGTATGTCGACGCCCAGCACAAGCCCTTCGTCTGCATGGCACAGAAGGCTGCATACTATAATGAAGACTGCCGCCGATGCTGCAATCCTGAGCTGTGTGCCTGTTTCTGTCTTCCAGAAGGATATTTTTCCTGAAAAAGCATCTCCTGCCGGTCTGACGCCGGATGCTATCATGTCTATAAAGGAGGCCGCAGCTGTTCCTGTAAGAAGGCTTACCATGATGCCCCACTGAGTCTGGCCTGCCAGTGCTGCGGTAACTCCACCTGCAAGCACCACGATCATGGTCTTTTCAGCGGGCAGATATGCCAGGGACCACATAGAAAGGAACGTCACCACTATCCACGTCATGAATGTCAGGTCCGCCCCGCAGACTGCCATGACAAATACAGCCGGAAGCGATGCCAGCGACACCATGCCGGCTGCACTGCTGTACCGGTCCTGCATGAAAACTCCGCTGCCTGCTTTTGTTCGAGGGTCCCGGATATCCGCTCCCTGCTCGCAGCCGGTGTCATATGGGCCGCTGCGGGACTTTCCCTGGTGCACATTTACATCTGGTCCCGGAAAGTGGTCACCCTTGCTGTATCCTTTCGCTGTGCTGTTATACGGAACAGCTGCGCTTGTTGCTTTGAGAAAGCTGTCGAAAATAAATACCAGACACAGGACTGCAAGTCCTCCCAGGAGCAGTTCTGCTGTCCCTGTCCTGTAAAGAGTGCTGCTTGCCAGCCTGTATATGCTCTGACATGTTATGAAAATGCACGCAGCGATCAACGCCCTGTGCATAGGTTTCAGTTCTGTCTTTGCAGCTGCAGCAAAGACAACACCGCAGACTGCCATTGCCGCCAGGTCGCCGTACGCATCGGCACCTCTGCTTATCCTGAGTATCAGCGCCGCTGCCGCCGGTATCATCAGAAAGATGCTGCGCCTGCTGTATGCCGAAGTGCATGTCACAGCGGCACTTGCTCCCGGAAAGGACAGTCCCATAAGAGGTGCTGCGCTCATCAGAAATGAAAAAACTGTCAGAAACAGTATTCTTGCAAGTCTGGTGATGATGTTTGCGGCAGATGATCTTTTCAGTGTTTGCCTTTTTCCCGGTTCTCCCGCTCTGTATGCAGCTGTGCCTGGATCGCTCATTTTACCTCTCCTTGTGATATGGATAATGCCGGAGATCCGGTGCCGGAAAAGCAGGTCGCATATATCCCCCTGATGCAGACAACTGACACTGCCAGCTATTGTGACTGTCCTGCGATCCCGGTGGCTCTGCCGTTGTGATGATCCAAACGGTCCGTGTCTGCAGTCGCTGGTGACCTTGCAGACCCGTAAGATCTCCGTATCCATTTTCTTCTCTAACCCCGACAAGCCCGGTATCTGCCGCAGCTTGTCCTGTTTCTATGCCATTATACATACCCTCCGATGCGAAATTTGTCATAATGAGAAGACGCACGGAAAATTTTTTAAGCGGCATTGCAGCCCGGCGATTCCGGCAACCTATGGAGCCATTAAAAAACCCCGCAACTAACTGCGATGTCGGCTGCAGGGACTTTCTATGTGTGGCTAATAGATCACTGTTACCGTGATCTTCTGCTCGATTTTCAAAAATGACTTTCCATCAAAGCATTTTTCAGAAAGAACAGCATCGATAACGGACTTCGGAATGTCACCTTCTAAATCAAACTCTTTTTTTGCGATGCACTTTGCTGCATCAGGTGTACAATCCCAAAGCACAAGATAAGCCGTACTGCCATTGACTTCCGGCTGCAACACATAAGCTGTTCCATTATACTCAAACTCAGCATCATGATTATGTGAGATCAGTTCGTATAATTCATTCAGTGTAATTCCCTGCATCATTTAACCCCCTTAAATAAACATTGTAGAGTATTTCTTCTCTGGCACAGATCGCAGTAAGGTTTTTTATCCCCACTGCGGTCTGTTTCTTTTTTATCAGATTTCTTTCATGATATCTGCGAATTTGTCGAGGGTATATGCGCCATCCATGCCAAGCTCTTTATTTTCGAACACCATGAAGTAACGATAATTATGGCCCGCCTGTTCCTGCCATTTCCTGCCGAGTTCCAGCTTGGCTTTGCTGTCATCTCCATCGAGATAATCACCTTTCGCTTCTATGAGAATGAGCTTACCTGATTTTGTCATTATAATGAAATCAGGATAATGATTGAAGTATCCATTTATGCGGAAATCCTTTCTTTCTATGACACGGTGCCACCAGTGGATATCGTCTGTGCCGACTATGACATCGAGCACATTTCGCTCGAATCGGTTCATATCATTCTTTTCTGCTTCATAAAGTGAATACGGGATCGATTCGATCGTATCAGACGGCGTAATAACATTATCCAGCACATAAGAATCGCAGCAGACGATTTTCCCGCTGTCGATCCATTTCCTGAACATCTCGCTGCGATATGCTTCTTCAAGCTCCGAGATCTTAGTCTGTATCTTTCTGGAATATACAGGAATCGATGTTTCCATCGCGGCAAGCTCATCTTCTGTCATTCTGTCAACAACTCTGCGCACGTATTCCTCCACATCAGAAGCCGCATAACGATCGTTCCTGTTGATCTGAGATGCGATCATAGAAGCACATTGACGTATTCTGCTTTCCGGCGGCATGCTTTCCAGATATTCTCTTATGTATTCGCTGTCCGATTTTGAAGCGCGTTTGTATTTTGGAACAGCTTCTCCCTGCTCCTGAATATCTACGCGGTACATTTCCCCGGTAGCAAGCTCGAAACTGACTTGTGCATCCTGTCCGGAAAGAGAGAAACCTTCTGACAGATTTTCGGGTTCCAGAAGTTCATATTCGTTGCCAAACAGATCCGGAGTGCTTTTGATATAAAATTGCGGGATTTTTAAATTCCTGACTTCTTCCTGATATTGTTCCTGTATCGTGTTCTGATTCAACATCTCACCAAGCTCTCCTCCTGTAAATCCATCATCCCCGGTATCATTCACCCCGGAAGTATATTCCGCTGCCTGGGCAGTAGCCGCTGCGATCATGTCAGTGAGTCCACTGTTTGTTTCTTGGGGTTCCGCAGATCCGCTTTCAGTTGTATCTGACTCAACAAGTACCTGCCTGATTTCAATAGGATCCACATCATCAAAACTATCATCATCGCCCGTATCATCCCTTTGCGGTAACTCCTTGAGCAGTGGTTCCTGTATCTGTACAGGTTCCGGCTGTTGTGCCGTCTCCTGTAATGTAAATTCATCAGTAACACGATAGTCCTTTCTGCTGAAGCCTGACTTATTCAAGCCTTCGACGATACTGTCCAGCGTAGCACGAAAATCACTGGAACTGGTCAATACATATGAAGTGTTCAGCAGTGGCGCAGTATGCTGCTTCGCATATGGCTGACGCAGTATCCTGCCCAGGATCTGCTCTACATCCACTTTAGACGTCTTATTGGCAAGAGACGCTAATATATATGCAAACGGGCAATCCCAGCCTTCCTTCAATGCATTGACAGTGATAATATACCGGATCTCACAGTCAGGACTCATCAGCTCGACATTCCTGAGATCATCTACTTTAGAAGTTTTTACCGCGATCTGTTCCTGCGGAATGCTCATCTGAACTAAAATATCCTTGATTTTATCGAAAGTATCGCTATCCTCATTGAGTTTTGGCTGTGCCTGAAAAAGGACGATCGGACGGATATATTTCCCTCCTTATGCATATTCCGCCTGGGCCTGCTTTTCAAGATTGCCGCGGAGCTGGATCGCATCCTGTATCACTGTCTGTCTGCTGCTTCTATTGAATACAACAACAGGCAGCTTGACCATATTTTCTCTTTTCAGTTCCCGTGCATCAACATAAGAAATGATATTGCTCGTTTTTCGTGGCGTCGCCGTCAGTTCCATGATAAAGGACGGGTTCAGATTATTCAGCATTTCCACGCTAAGGGCAGATCCGGCGTTATGACTTTCATCCACAACAACAGGTGAAAGATAACGCAGCACCTGGATCAATGCAGTATCCGGCGTATCCGCAAGCAAAACGGATTTGTCATCGAACTGCCCTGCAAAGCACATCATATTGCCATTCTCCTGATAAACTTTGCGTACATCCTTTTTTCTGCTGTTGATACGAAGCGAGGCGTAACTTAAAACGCAGATGGTCAGCATTTCACGGACCGTATCCGGCGAAAAGTTCTGCCCGTTCAACAGCATTTCTTTCGTATAGATTCCTACTCGTCCTGCAAAGTCCATATCCAAACGCTGACGATATGGATGACTTACATCCGATAAGGTACGGATCGTCTGCGTGAGGATAGAATCTGATGGAACAAGCCATACGACCACTTTCTGTTTATCGGATGGCAGTCCGTCCAAGATCCTTTTTACTGCTGAACAGGCCATGAAAGTCTTGCCGCCACCGGTAGGGACCTTCATGCATACATGCGGCACATCTTTTACTTTATTCTGATATCCGGGAACACCGCCCGGGCCTATATTGATGTCCTTATCATTCCAGTATTTGTTCCAGCCCTTCAAAATGTCATTTTCTGAATCCACTGCATCTATAAAAGAGGTCAGATCCTGCATGACAGTCTTTTGATAATTCTTTAATTCCATTTTCCTGCCCCTCCCTTACAGTCTGCTGATATCTCGCGGTATCTTCTTGAATGTGATATGCCATTTTTCCAGTTCTCTCTGGCTGAGCGTGCAAAGGTCTGCATATATGACATATCCGTCTGCCTTGGTTTTGACCGTATGCAGAAAGTCACGATTCAACGTGGTGACGGTTTCCTTTTCATAATTGAAATAATAGGCAACATCCATATGCGTCCCCATATAATACGGCTCTTCGACGCGGAACGGCTCAAAGTGCTGCTTTGTCTCCGTGAAGTACACATATTTGCGGATCTCATCTGTGCCGACGGACTCGTTCAGTAAGTCTCCGTCAAAGACGGGCTCGCCAAGTTCGTAGTAGCTGAAACTGCCGCCTGTGCCCTCCACGGCATTCCTGCCGGTGCCGTAACCATCGATCACACGTTTTACCCGCTCTGCTGTAATATTGTCTGCATTTTGTATAATTCGTGATGATAAACCATCCGTTGTATTTTTAACTTCTGTACGA
>CAKQUI010000049.1 GCA_934277495.1 uncultured Clostridia bacterium
TTCCACCATCACCGGCTGCACTTTGTCATGCTGCGGATACGCTGCCCTGACGCCGTGGAGATAATATATCTTTTCTACGTTTTCACCGTTTCCGGCAGCCTCTGCGAAAGCTGTTCCTATGGCAAAGCCAAGTCTTCCTGTTGACGAATTCGTTATCGTCCTGACATCGTCTATCCTCTCGCTCGTACCGCCTGCGGTTATTATGATTTTCATACTCTTGATCCTTTTCTTAAAAATGCATTCATGGGTTGAATTATAGACGTTTTGGAGGGTCGTGTCAAGGTCGCTTATGTACAATTCACGTTGAATCACGATGCGATCTGGGGTATACTTTAAAAGCAATAGATTTCGAGGAGTATAACAAATGAAAAAAATCATAAAAAATATCGCTGCAGCATCCATAGTGTTTGTCTCAGCTGCATCCATGGTATCCTGCGGCACTGCTCTCAGCGGAGATCCCGTTCAGTATTCCGATCCCGGCGATTCATTCTCTGTGTCGCTTCCGACTTCCGGCGAAGACTCATGGCAGACGGCAGAGCACGCCGACGATGATGTCCTGGATATCACTGACAAAAACGGACGTATAAACATCCAGGTAATGGCCATGTCAAAATCGAAAGCTTTGCATGTCGCATCGGATCTGCAAAGTTTCAGCGACTATATGATGACCGGCGTACTTTCTGATATCGCATCAGAGCTTGATACCAGGGACGAGTCAGTCGACGTCCCGTCTTTCATAACAGACAGCAAAGCTCAGAGTTTCACGATGAAAAACGGCGGTACGGCTCTCAAAGGCGATCTGATATTCATGGAAAGCAGCGACAGCTACTACCTGTATATGATAACCGCTGTCGAAAAAACCTACGACAGCAGCAAAAAAGCTCTGCAGCAGACCGTTTCCACGCTTCAGGAGAAATAGGCAGGAGGCTGCATCTGATATACCCGCTAAAAATACCGGCGCTTCCGGAAGATCTGAGATCTACGAAGGGCCGGTATTTCCGTTGCAGCATCCTGCTGCATGATATTCTTTTTATGCTTCTTTTTTCCTGTAGAACCTGCCAAAAAAAGCCGATCCTGCAAAGCCTGCAATCAGTCCGCAGACAGCTGCTAAAAGCAGTGCCAGCAGCACAGTCTTTATATCGTTGAAAGCGAAAAGCGAGAGCATGCCCGGCAGCGGTGAGGCTGTACCCGGCGCATCGTTTATGATACCCAGCATCACAGCCACTATCCCGGAAAGTCCGCCTCCCAGGAAATCGCTGGCATATATAGGTATCGGATTTTTTGTTATGATAGGCGCCTGAGTCAGAGGTTCTATCATTACAGCTGCAACATTCGCCTTGTTTCCGAGTTTAAGTCTGCTGAACAGCACGCCGTTGGTGAAACTGCCGCCGAAACAAGCCAGTGCTGCGATACCCATAGGCATCCCCGTCAGGCTTATCATTGCCGTAAGCGCCATCGAGCTCAGAGGTGATGTGCAGATTATCTTCATCAGGCCTCCCAGTATGAATCCCATGGCCAGCGGCGACTGTTCCGTCGCTATCATTATGGCCTCTCCGATCTCTTTGACCAGGAACGTGACTCCAGGGTCAACTAAAACAGCTATCCCTCTTGCCGCCACCGACAGCACCAGTGCTCCGATGATGATATTCACGCCCTCAGGCAGCCTTGTTTCGATGAATCTCGAAACAAAATACAATATGTAACCGGCTATGAATCCCGGCAGTATGCCGAATCCCATCAGTGCCACCCCTGCCGCTACTGCGTAAACAGGCGCCGCACCCATAGTGAGCATCACCAGGATTACAGCAGCGACTCCTCCCATAGAGCCTGACGCTGTACCAAGTGAACCGAGAAAATCGATGCCGGCAAAATCGCCGCCTACATATCTGTACACTGCTTCTACAAGAAATGTCGCTACAGCCGCTGCTGCAAGCCCGCTCATAGCTTTTTCACCATGAGGCATCTTGAAAGTGAACAGAGAAAAGACAGCCAGTACCAGTACCAGATACAGTATTCCTTTCAAAAACAATAACATTTACATATCCTTTCATTCAAACCAGACATCCTGCCGCATATAACAACAGCGACCGATGCACGAACATACTCTCAATATCGACTACATATATATTGAGTATGTTAAAAAATCAACAGCTATATTTAACTATAAAATATCCTGAAAAAACAGTCAAGTCTTCACTCGTTTTTTGCTTTTGTATACAGAATAACAAGGTCATATTTTCTGACATGCCGTCACAAAACCGTCACATTTGCCATAAAACTTAAATTTTTTATTTTTTCTTTAAAGACAAAGCATATACTAATAAAATGATAATGTTAGTTCCATTGCAAACCAAAGTGATAAAAGAGTGATAAATTGAATGAAAAAAACATCTCTTTCGAGATGTTTTGATTATTGGTACTCCCGGGGAGTTTCACAAACAGCTTCGCTGTTTGCCGTTCTGCGCAGGCATGCCTGCTTGAACACTTCGCATCGAAACAGTCAACGACTGTTTCTTTTCATGCTCAGGCCCTTTCGGGTTCGAATCCCCTTGGGAGATTAAAAAAAACATCTCTTTCGAGATGTTTTGATTATTGGTACTCCCAAGGGGAGTCGAACCCCTGATTCCAGCGTGAGAGGCTAGCGTCTTGACCACTTGACCATGAGAGCATATTTGTTTTTGCTTGTCTATTATATCACACTGATGGGATTTTGCAAATGTTTATTTTAAAAAGTTTTAATTTTATTCTATGGTCATGTTTTTCTGCTGGGCGTATCTGCTGATGTAGATGTGGTGCTGTCTGTCTATGTTTGTGCTGCTCAGCTCTTCCTCTACCCCGGTAGCTCTGGTGTAGAGTGCACATATGCATGCTTTATCTACCAGCTGTTTCAGTGCTTCCAGATCGTCAGGATCTCCTGCTCTCACTGCTGCTCCGCAGTCTTTTATAAATACTGCGCCGTATCTTCGGAGGCCCTCTTCTGCCTCTGCCATATCTGTGGCTGCTGGTATCTTTCTTCCGATCATCTGCGCCATATCATCTATCTGGGCACAGAGAGGAAGCGATGTTTCTGCCCATGATGCTGCAGCTGGTGTTCCGAACACCTCTGTATATCCTCCGTCTCCCTTTCCTGAAATGAGTTCTTTTCCGAAGGGCTTCAGATCTGCCATGTTCTCTGCATTTTCCATGACATCACCGCATCCGGTCTCAGGAGGAAGCAAACGGCATACATTGCGTCTGCATATACTTTCCAGCAGCATTGCTCTGTCCATGGCTTCCGTCATGTCGCTGCCGCATATCAGGACTCCGTGGTGAGGCATTATCACTGTGTGCGCACCTGACTCCATCACATTGCTGACTGCATCGATCAGCTCTTCGCTGCCGGACAGACCGTACTCCGAAACTCCTGTGCCGCCGAGCTGTTTCCTTTCATCGTCTGTCATCTCAAGACCTGCATCCGGCGACAGACCTGCCGCTGTGGCATAAGTCTGGTGCGTATGTATGACAGCTCCTGCATCAGAAAATATCCTGTATGCAGCAAGATGCACGCCTCTTTCTCCTGAAGGATTCCTGCTGCCCTGCCAGAGTCCTGTCGCTGTATCCATTTTCACTATATCTTCTTCTCCGGTCTTCATATAGTCAAGACCGCTTGGGGTTATGACGCAGCTTTTTTCATCGATCCTGCAGCTCACATTGCCCCACGTCCTTGCCACAAGCTTCGTTTCCAGAAGAGTCTTTCCTGTTTCAACAAGCAAACGTCTTGCATCCTGTTCCTTCAATCTTCCTACCTCCAATGACACCGTCCTCTGCGGTACTCCTGAACACAGAAAAAGATCTGCCTCCACCGTATCACTGCAGCACGGCCAGGCAGATCCCTGAACTTCATATCCTGACAGATTTATATCAGAAACGACTGATGTTCCTGATGAAATCTCTTACAAGATGATCGTATCTCGCCCTGAGCAGATTTCCTATCACCGACAGAGCTGTGAAGATAAAGACGATGACTCTGTCCGGCAGCAGGAATACATACACAAGTACCGAAACAAGTATCAGTATCGAAAAAAAGAACAGCGATGTGTTGTATATCATTATCTTCCTGACATCGTTCTCTTTACGTGAATCGAGACAGCCTCTCACCATCTGCATCCTGGTATGTCCCGGTATGTATTCCTTCCTGTTGGCCTGTATGAACGTTGCCAGCATCATCATACCTGTATATACTGCTGCGACTATCAGCAGTGTCGTTATCAGTCGTTCCGCCATATGATTCCCTCCGTATGCATTGAATAACTTCTAATACATGATAACACATATCCATTGTAAAATCTATCTGCAATTCTGAATCATCTAATATCCGAAGGTTTCTCAAGGCTTTGTTCCGGTACATGGCCAGGCTCCGCCTCACATGTCCCTCTGGAAATGTCAGATGATATTCCATACATAGTAAAAAGATATTCACTTATCTCCGGGTTTGCAATATAATATATCTGATACATGAAAGAAGGTGACTCGCAATGAGAAAGATCATACTTAAACCGGACCAGCCTTTTTACAACAGCTGCGATATAGCCATCATCGATGTGACAGAAGGCAACGAAAAAAAACGAGGCAAACTGACCGTTGAATACGGCAAAGTCGACGTCCAGGCGCTGATAGACCAGGGGATGGATATGGACAAGGCAATGGAGCATTACAGATCTGCCATAGACGCCAACGTGCGCTACTACATATGCGGCGACTGGGAATGTGAGGACGGATACGACCAGGCAATGGCCATCGTAAGGGAACATATCAGCCCTTATTTCGACTGAATAAATATAAATATCAAACGAGGTGAACAAACATCATGAAAAAGAAATTCAGCAAACTCAAACTTTATATAGATTCACTGACAGTTTTCTCAAGTCTTAAATACGATCCTGTTATATCCTCTCTGAGAGATCTGCTCGATGCACTCTCATCGAAACATGATAATGATACAGTAAGGATATACAGCGACTTCGTATCGGCGCTTTACGAGCATACCTGCGATCTTACGGAATACATCAGGACCGCAGTGCTCCAGGACGATAACTTTTACGTCAGGAAAACTGCCGCAGGCCTGGACACAGGCTCACATACGAAACAGGCTGCAGAACAGGAGCTGCTGATGCTGGAAGAGCTTTCCTCTCTTTCATCATCTGAAATAAAAGACGCCATGGACTATGACGGATTCCTGCCGGACTGGACTTCGAAAAAGACAGACCTCAGATACGACTTCATGGAAAAGCTCAACAATATATCAAAGACAGGCTACGGCATATATGCAAAATACAGCTTCTTCAGGCTTGACAACAGCGGCATCGTCCCGGTAGCTCATCCGGACCACCAGTCTCTGGATCAGCTTTTCGGATACGAACGTGAACGCAGCCTCATCATGAAAAATACAGAAGCTCTCGTAAGCGGCAGCAGCGCCAGCAATATGCTGCTCTACGGAGACGCCGGAACAGGCAAAAGTTCTACCATCAAGGCTGTGGCTGCAAGCCTGGCTCCAAAAGGTCTGAGACTCATCGAAGTCAGGAAGAACCAGCTTTACATGATACCAGATATCATGGAGGAACTTGCATCGAACCCTCTGAAATTCATAATCTTCATAGATGATCTCAGTTTCACAGGCAACGACGACAACTTCTCCGCACTTAAAGCTACGCTGGAAGGCAGCATATCCGGATGCGGCGACAACATAGCGATCTACGCCACCAGCAACCGCCGTCATCTCGTCAAGGAGACTTTCAGCGACAGAAGCGGCGACGAGCTCCATGTCAACGACACGCTCCAGGAGACCATGAGCCTTGCAGCAAGATTCGGTCTGACCATCACATTCCAGAAGCCGGACAAAGACGAGTATCTGCATATCGTCAGCAGACTGGCTGCCGAATACGGCATCGACATGGACGAGGCGGAGCTTTTCAGGAAGGCTGAGGCCCATGCTATACGCAGGAACGGCAGGAGCCCTCGTACCGCAAAACAGTTCATCGAACTTCTCAAAACAGGTATATAGATATTTTTTACGTATAACAAAAGCCCGCAGATCTGAGAACCAGCTGCGGGCTTTTTATGCATATCATGCAATTTTTTTATTTTTGCAGACAAAGCGGTTTTCCTGCCTTGTCTGTCCGTGGCCGTCTGCCTTCCAGGGACAGGCGGTTTATTCCACGATATCCTTTATATTTTCAGGTTTCAGCGGGTTTTCGTCCATTTCCATGAATTTCTTCAGCACTTCATCTGAATAACATTCTCTGTTGCCGCCTTTGATCTTGTGATATCCCAGAAGCTTTATCACAGCTTCCTCCTGGACTTTTGTGAGGCGGACCGGTGTGTATCCCAGTGCATAACCTTTATAAAAACGGACTTCCGTTACTGCTCCCATCGTATATTCCTCCTGTCAGTATTACATTTGCTAAATCACTGTTCCTTATATGATATCATCAAATCCGGGCTATAGCAATTCTGTTTTTACAGGATATATACGCTATCTGACTTTTACAGTCTTTACGCTGCTGTAAGCTCCATATATCTTCTTTCCGGCTGCCATAGTAGCTGGTGCATCACAGTCCCTGCTGTTTATTTCACAGTGATCTTAACATATTTCGTTTTCTTTCCGCAGCTTATCTTTATACGACAGCTGCCTTTCTTCTTTGCTTTGACAGTGCCGCTGCTGCTGACGGTGGCTGTTTTTTTGTTCGATGACGAATAGTGTACTTTCTGTACGCATGTTATCGGGCTTATGACAGGCCTGAGTCTGTATGTACCGCCCTTTTTCATGGAAACCGCTGAAGACTTCACCGTTATGCCGGTGGCCGCCACAGCGTTCTTCTGTACTTTTACTTTCAGCGATGTTTTTTTGCCACTCTTCAGCTTGACAGTGACTGTAGCTGTACCGGTCTTCCTGCCGGCTGTGATTTTACCTTTGCTGCTGACTTTCACGATCTTTTTGTTGCTGCTGCTCCATGAAGCGATGCTGTCTCCGCGGGCAAGGCCGCTGGCCTTCACCTTTGTGGTGGACTGACCCTTCTTCAATCGTATGCTCTTAGCGTTGAGCTGGACAGTCGGTTTCAGCTTGTCAACAGACCTGTATTTCGCATTCCCGCATACGGTACAGAGTGACTGCTGTTTTCCTTTTTTAAAAACAGTCGCCTCTGTGACAGTCTCCCACACACCATAGCTGTGCGATGTAGTTTCCATTACTGAGCCTGTGCTTATGACGCCCTCACAGATATCACATATCTTATCGCCGGTATAGCCCTCACGCAGACATGTCATGCTGCGTTTGTTCGCTGTGTAGCTGGCTCCGCCGTGCGTACATTTTTCCATGGAAAGATGCACCAGCTCCGTCTTTTCATCATCAGACTCGGACTTCATAAGAGCATAGTATTTCATACCCTTCTCCAGCTTCACATATCCGTATTCGGACATATCGAGACAGCTGAAGTTCTGATCCAGCACTCCTTCACATGATACATATGAACCATCGCTGTCCTCTGCATTTGCCTCTCTGCCGTTTATCACGATACGGTAATATCCGCTGTCAGCTGCAGTGAATGAAACCATCCTCTTTGTATCCGATCTCATAGTAAAGCCGCAGGCCTTCGATACGTCATCCCATTTTACAGCATCTGTTATATAGCTTTCCGGTACACAATCGAAATAGTTCACTGTTTCTCCTTTGTACCGGCCCTTTGCAGTATATTCTGCGATATAGCTGCCTGCTGCTGTCGGGAAATCCTTTATGGCAGTGGTGCTGCCATCGTCATTTTCTCTGGATAATGATATGCTGCAAGCATCTTCAGAGAGCGTTTCGTACCTGCCGTTTTTCTTTCTCGTCAGTGACAGGTCATGGCTTTTCCCTGAAACGAACAGGCTGTTCCTGCATTGATACCTCATGAGGTCCATGTGATCAAGCACCGTGAAGCCTTTTATCGTACTGCCTGTGTACCCTGAAGCCGCAGGCTGTGCCACTGCGATATAATCTCCCGGCTTTGAAGGCGGCTGTGCCTGCATCTTCAGTCCGCCCAGCTCAAGATCGTTGTTTTCATAATCATCATACGAAGCATATCTTATCTTGTATTTCGAAGTGCTGAGAGCCTTGCCCCGGTCGGCGGAAGTCCTGCGAAGGATCACATCCTCCGGCGTTACCTCGTCGTCCCAGTAATCCTCTATATTCAGTTCATAATTTGAAAGATCCGTTGCCTTCTTTATGATGAACACATCCGTATATTTGCTGCCGGTGCTCTTTATCGTGGCACGGACATAGTATTCTCCCGGCTTCTCCGGCAGTGACGAGGAAAATTTCGCTTTGTCCTCATCATCGGTATATGGCGCGAAGCTCAGCGTATATTCGTCCTCATCCAGCTTTATATCCATACTGATCCCTGTATATACGCTGAACGTGGAACGGTCGAAGCTGCGGTCGCTCCAGAGGCTGTCCTCATCGTATCTTATCAGATAGTCACGCTCGTAATAGTTTCCTGTTACCGTTATATCATGATCAGGCATCCTCACAGTTGTCATAGGAAGGTACTCGTCCGTTATATACTCACTGTCTCCGTCGCCTGTCTCCCAGCATTCGAAAACATTGGCTGCATCGCTGTCTGTGGCATATATCGTTACCAGCTGTCCCGGATACGCCTTTTCTGCATCAGCAGTACCGCCCTTCACAGTTATGCTGCGTGCTGTCTTTGATGGAGCTGCCGATGAGTCGTAGTCAGGCTTCACTGTCGTCTCGCCGTCAGCCTTCAGCAGTGCACTGCCTGCCGATGTACCGATGTTCAGACTGTATTCCTTGCCCACAGCCAGCTTCAGACCGCTGAAAGATGCGGTTTGTTTTTCATTGAGCTCTGCATCCATATCCCTGACGGTTATGTTCACAGGCGATGATGTGGCAGCCGGGAAACGTATCCCCGGCGACGAACTGAAAGTGTCTTCATCACCGCATATCACGATGGATATGCCCGAATCAGTCTTCTCGACGCTGGCGCCGACTTTCTCCAGAACATCATCCAGATATATCATATCCTCATAGGTGGGAGTGGACTCGATGATCACCTCGCGTATCACAGTCCTGCCCTGTCCTGACGCCAGATCTTCCAGCTGATCCTTTGTCATGGTATCCAGTCTTGCCATGTAATGCTCAGGCTCATGTACTCTGCCGAGATTTTTGAATCCGCCCGCTGTCATGGAAACCACATGCCTGATACCTGCCAGTTCCAGAGATCCGCTGTACAGGCTTTCATATCTTTCATCCGAAGATTTGCCGCTGCAGCTCTGGTTCTTTTCCCGGAAAAGATCTCTCAGCGGCTGCTGCAGCGTCCCTTTGAAAACGCTTCTGTTCACATTGATAATTCCTGCAAGATTCTTTATCTTGTACACCGTGGAGACCTGGGACGGTTTTATCCGCGGGCTTTCTGATGTTATCGTCTTTCCCGACAGCGACGTATATCTCTGCCAGAGCTTGTCGGTGCTGTCCACAGGAAGCCAGAGAGTATTGCCGTACCTGCCGTATCCCCACAGGTTCAGAGGTACCTGCGGCACCAGATCCTGAGGACTGATTATATTGAATATGTTCTCGTCCCGTGACTTGCTGTCGTCGTCATTGTTTTCTCTTGTGGCTACATTGGGAGTCGCAAAGGTATACGCATAGAGATCTTTCTTTGCAATGGATACTCCGCCTGCACCGTCCTTGTTGATATCATGGGCCACTCTGTTGGCAGTGGCTGCTGATCGGCTGTATCCGCAGATCCATATCTTCAGGTCTCCCCGTATACCGTTCTCAGAGCTGCTGAGACTCTTCACATAGCTGTCCAGTTCACTCTTCACCTTTTTTGCCGCCTGGCTGAACCCGTAATGGTCTTCCTTATTGCTGCTATCTACCACGTTGAAGTTGCTGGACCACTCCGCACCGTAGCCGCCGCCTCTAAGGACCACTGCTATCACGGTGTCCTCACCTTTCGATGTGTCGGTTTTGTTTTCCCCGCGGTTCACGTACTTCTTCGCTATGGAAAATGCCACCTTGTCGTCACTGTCGCTCAAAGGCACCTCGTAGTTCACGAATTTCATCCCGGAAAATTTCAGTTTTTTATAGAGCTCTGCGATGTTGGCTGCTCTGCCGTATTTGTTTCCCGCTGTCGGTTTGATGGTATCCGTCCACCGGCTGTCCAGCCTGCAGTCTGAATACCCCGCCATCACAGCAGCCAGCGATAGCTGTGCGAACAGGTTATGCTTCTCATTATAGTGGACCGTCTCATCGTTTATATAGAACATGTGATCCGAATATATGCCCAGAGTGCTTTCGTGCCTCGTGCCGTCCGAGGCTGAATAGTGGAACACCGGGGTCATTTCATCTATGTAGTTTTTACTGCTGTCATCCGATACATCCGGTTCCACTTCCTCGGGTTCCTTCTGACTGTCAGTGCTTACCGTACCGGCATAGCTCCAGAGGCCTTCCGCTTCGCTGAGAGATATATGCATCGCAGGGCAGATACCTATATTTCTGTAATTGTATCCGTCCGCGCCTGTGGTATCAAGCCTCCCCGAATCAGACCATACTCTCATAAAAGAAGTCGCATTACTCCCGGAGTTCCTCAGCCACCAGTTCCAGTACTTTGACGCTTCATCGTAGGAAAGTCTGTCACTGACGCAGCCTTCTCTCTGCGATCCTCCGCTGTAGGCGTATTCCGTAAGCCCCCTCAGTCTGGCAACATCGTTCTTTTTATCCGTAAAACCGTATTCGCTGATCTTCACTTCTTCTCTTGAAAGAATGAAGACCCTGTCGGTGGTGGTGCAGCTGTAACTATCAAGCCATCCCCGGCTGTACAGCTCGGTGTTCTTTATGGCGCCCTGTTCGTCTGCTGTGAAAGCACTGTCCATGAAGTTCTCATCTGCGAACTCGCTGTACCTGGCGCTGTCGCCGTTGAGCCACGCCCTTAACGTTGAATCCTCCCATATCACGTCTTCACAGCATGGCGTTATCGTACCTGCATATCGCTCATCCTCGTAGTCGTGATATCTCCTGACGTCCAGTACCTTGTCGGCGCTGAGGAAGACATCGTCCCCGTCCACCTTCAGCACTCTCCATTTTATTGGTGATTTCTCTGCATCCGTGCCCTGCTTGTAGCTGCCGAACCATATGCAGTCATATGTGACATAACCGTCCTGATCCGCCCACGGACCTTTCAGCGTCACATCATCATCCTGCGCATATACGTCAGATGCTGCTGCCCATGCACCTGTCATCATCAGCAGTACGGCTGCAAACACTGCTATGAACCTGCCGAATGCAGGTGTTTTTTTCTTTATCTTCTTCATCTCATCCGTTCCTGTTCTTCTTTTCAGAGAATAGTTTTCAGATAAATTATACCATGTTTCAGGCAGCTGTCACTGTTTTTTCATACATGAAAAAAGGACCGCCCGGATTATCATCTCTGCCATATCCGTGCGATCCTCTTTCATATTCTTTTTTCCAGTTTTTCTTTCTCGGTCTGTCTTTCTCAGTCATATACCTGCCGGTCCTGAACGCCGGTGCCGTATATGCCTTCTTCCGGTTGACCTGGTTCATGTTGATGGTCATCTTTCGTTTTTCTGCCGGTCGTGCCACAGGCACAGCCCCTGTCTTCTTTCTTCCCATTTGGGTTTCTCCTCTCCGTTATTCAGATTTTTCTTTTTCTTCTGTCTGTCCCAGACACTTTTTAGCAATATAATAACCTGCCGTCATATCTATGATGTACATGGCAGCGTACATACATGTCACTACCTTGGCGTGTTTCTTGTAATTCCAGTCTTTAAAAAATTTTTTCATAGTTCACCTCTTTATATAGTATATGAGCAAATTTGTCTTTATATGATTATAATCCCAGATCGTATAAAAGGCAATACAGGATTTTTCATAAAGATTTAACATTACGCTGTAACATACCATGGTAAAATAACATAACTGACTATACGAAAGAAGAGGTACGATAATTGAAAAAGAAACGAGGAGACAGGAAGGATGGAGTCTGGATCAAAGATCTGGACGGACTCCATGCCATAATGCCATATCTCATGCCACAGCGCTGTGAGTCCGAAGTATATATCAATGAAACTATCGACGTCACGAATCTGATGGAGTATCTCAGGAAAAAGAACGGACCTGATGCAGAGTACAAAACTACTGCATTCCACGTCTTTACTACAGCAGTTGCCAAAACCATATATCACAGACCGCTGCTGAACCGGTTCATCGCCGGCAAGCGATTTTATATGAGAAACGACATAACCCTGGCGTTCATCGTCAAGAGACAGTTCAGGGACAATGCCGAGGAATCACTGCTGATCACAAAGGCTGACGGCGATACGACGCTGGAAAAGATGAGCCGCCGTATCATAGGCGATACGACAGCTATAAGGAATGAAGGCGGCAACGATATCAACGATCTGATGGACAAGCTGGGAAAGCTGCCACGTTTCGTCATGAGATTTTTCATGTGCATATTCAGGTTCCTTGATTTTCACGGCTGGATGCCGGAAAGCATCTGCAAAGGAGACAGCAACTACGCCACTGTACTGCTGTCGAACCTGGGCAGTATAAAATGCGAAGCCGTTTATCATCACCTGAACAACTACGGCACCAACTCCATCGTCATAACCATCGGGACGATACACAAAGAGCAGGTCGTAAACGCTGACGGAGAGACTGAAGTCAGAGATGTGGTGTCTGTCGGAGCCACTCTCGACGAAAGGATAGCCGACGGGTTCTATTTTGCCAGATCCATAAAACTGCTTGAAAAGATACTGGCTGACCCCGAAAGTCTCGAACATCCTATAAAAGAACCTGTAAAGGAGGACCCAAACGATGCAGCAAGAAGTTAAAGCCCCGTGGCTAAATTACTACAGGAACGTGCCGCATACGCTGGACTATCCGGACTGCTCCATGTTCGGACTTATAGAAAAGAACGCCGCTGAATACCCTGACAATACCGCCTATGAATTCATGGGCCGTAAAGTCACATACCGCAGATTCATCGAAAAAGTGCATACCTGCGCCAGAGCCATCAGATCCATGGGTTTCAAAGAGGGCGACAGGATAACCGTATGCATGCCCAACACGCCCCAGGGGATAATCATGTTCTATGCCATCAATCTGGCCGGCTGTGTATCCAACATGATCCATCCGCTATCCTCGGAAGGCGAGATAAAATTCTATCTGAACCACTCAAACAGCAAGGCAGTGCTGATACTGGACGCATTCCTGCCTAAACTGGAGAACATCATATGGGAGGTGCCGGATCTTGAAAAGATCATCGTCGCATCCATATCGACAGAGCTTGACCCTGTGAAAAAAGCCGGTTTTCTCATGACCAAGGGCCGTAAAATACCGAAGATACCAAAGCGTGACAATATCATCAGATACACCGATTTCATCGGCAAAGGCTGTAAATATACCGGTGAATACATTTCCGAAAAGCATGGGGACGATATCGCAGCCATACTTTACAGCGGAGGCACCACCGGCACCACAAAAGGGATACTTCTGACAAACCTCAACTTCAATGCGCTGGGGATGCAGACCATCGCCGCAGGCGACTGCGTGATACCCGGCCACAAGATGCTGTCAGTCATGCCTATCTTCCATGGATTCGGCCTTGGCATCGGTATCCACACGATGCTGATATGCGGATGCACATGTGTGCTGGTGCCGCAGTTCAGCGTGGACACCTACGCGAAGCTGCTCAGGACAGTCCAGCCCAACTACATAGCTGGTGTGCCTACCCTCTACGAAGCACTGCTGCGCAGCAAGAACATGAAGCATGTGGATCTGGCGTGCCTTGAAGGCATGTTCTCAGGCGGCGACAGCCTTTCGGTGGAGCTCAAGAAAAAAGTGGACAGGTTCCTCAGAGAGCACAATGCATCCATACAGGTCCGGGAAGGCTACGGCACCACAGAGTGCGTCACAGCCAGCTGCCTGACACCAAAGACTTTCTATAAAGAAGGCAGTATCGGTATACCTTTCCCTGATACATATTACAAGATAGTCAAGGCAAGCACGAAAGTGGAGGTGCCTTACGGAGACGAAGGCGAGATATGCATCAGCGGACCTACTGTCATGAAGGGATATCTCAATGACCCTGAGGAGACCGAAGATACGCTGCAGGTCCATGAAGACGGCCGCACATGGCTCCATACCGGAGATCTCGGCACTATGGACAAAGACGGGTTCATATACTACAAACAGAGACTCAAACGTATGATAATCACTTCAGGATATTCCGTATATCCTTCGCAGCTGGAGAATATCATCGACGCTCATCCAGGAGTCCTGATGTGTACGGTCATCGGCGTGCCTGACCCGTACAAGATGCAGAAAGTCAAAGCTTTCATCGTGCTTAAAAACGGCGTGGAACCTGACGACGAGCTCAAAAAGAGTCTTAAAGAACACTGTGCGAAGAACATCGCAAAATATGCGATGCCTTATGAATTCGAATTCCGTGACAGCCTGCCTCAGACACTGGTAGGCAAAGTCGCATACACCGTGCTGGAAAAAGAAGAGCTGGCCAAGCTGGCTGCATCCGGCAGGGACTCATCACGTTCATAGGCTTCCCCCTTCTGATACCTGAGTGCTGTGCAGTTTCATCCGGCGCATGTACACCAGCCCGGTGATATCTGCCAGCACCCAGCCGATGGGTATGGACACCCATATACCTGTCTCTCCGATGAAAGCCGACAGTATATACGCCAGCGCCACTCTGATCCCCAGCGATATCACAGTCAATACCAAAGACATGCCGGGACGCTTCACTGCCCTGTAGTATCCGTACAGCAGGAACAGGCATCCTATGCCGCAGTACAGCGCACCTTCGATGCGGAGATACCTGACGCCTGCTGCTATGACTGCAGTTTCCCCGCCTCCCACGAATATCTTCATCAGCGGTACTGCAAATACACATACCAGCATTGATATCACGACGCTGAATATCATGCTCATGACGAACGCCGTCTTCGTACCCTGGCTGATACGGCTGTTTTTTCCTGCACCGTAATTCTGTGCGACGAATGTGGAATATGCATTGCCGAAATCCTGTACCGGCAGATATGCGAAGGTATCTATCTTCACTGCGGCTGCAAAGGCTGCCATCACCACCGGTCCGAAACTGTTCACCAGTCCCTGCACCATCAGTATACCGAAATTCATCACTGACTGCTGCAGACACGTCAGCGCCGACATGTTCACGATGGAGCGCAGGATACTGCCGTCATACCCCATCTCATCCTTTTGCGGCAGCAGATCACGGCAGTTCCTGAGTACATATATCATTATCCCGATACCTGAGACATACTGTGCGATGACCGTGGCAAAGGCTGCACCTGCTATCCCCAAGGAAAATACCAGCATGAAAAGCAGGTCCAGCCCTATATTCAGCAGCGCCGACACCGCCAGGAACACCAGCGGCACAGACGAATTGCCTACAGCCCTCATAAGACATGAGAAAAAATTATAAAGGGATGTGGCGATGAGCCCTGCAAAGATCACCAGCAGATATTCCTTCATGCCTGCCCACACCTGATGGGGCACACGCAGAAACGCCAGTATCTCATCCAGCCATATGTATACCGCTGCATTTATCAGCACCGTCACTGCCATTATCAGCACGAAAGCATGAAAAACAGAGGAACGCAGTCTGCTTTCGTCCCTCTGTCCTCTGTATATGGAAAAAAGTGCTCCTGAGCCCATACTGAGTCCCAGGAACACCGACGTCAGGAACGTCATCAGCGTATAGGCGGAGCCTACCGCCGCCAGAGCGTCTGTGCCCAGTACACGTCCCACTATCAGCGTATCCGCTATATTATAAAACTGCTGCAGCATATTGCCGGCTATCATCGGCAGTGCGAACAGCAGTAATACTTTTGAAATCTTTCCTTCTGTCAGATCGTTGTACATGATCTCCCCTAGT
>CAKQUI010000050.1 GCA_934277495.1 uncultured Clostridia bacterium
AGCGTACAGAATGTGTTGTCTTTGTATTTATGTTTAGGTTTCATGTGTTCTCTTTTCTTTATTATGTAGGAAATATCGTTTTCGATATTTCCGGAATATCAACAAAAGTTTCATATGATAAAACGTGGCAAAGACACTTTTGCTCTATTCCTTTCCTTGTGTCGTATCGGTCAACAACAGTACTGCTGATATGATTGTATAATTTTGGAAATTAATTGTCAACCAATTTTTGGAAATTAGATCGCCTGTTTTTGTACACGTTAACAGGATGCGATGATCGATCCCTTGTCATATGCGAAACATAAAAATTTCAGTAAATTTGCATTTTGCAGTTGACAAACAGGAGACGTACTGGTAATATGTAATTAGTCTTAACTAACCGAACGATTAAGATAATCAATCAGTGCGAGATAGACATGGATCAGGCTGGTATCAGCCACAGTGGTATTTCGTTAAACGACACAAACATCATAAGAAACAGCATGGACAATGGCTACCACCGTGCTGTTTTTTTGTATCCGAAAAGCCGGTGGCCGGGGGCGGCCGCAGCCGGCAGTCATTACGTCCCGTTAGATAAAACTGACAGCTCGCCCCACAGGCTGGTCAGCCGAGGTCAGTCACGATCCAAAGGGACGAAAACAGAGCCACATAGTGCCAGTTACGACCCATACAGCGATCACGACTGTCTGACACACTGGTCAGATCAGTTGCCAAACCAAGAAAAGTATCGAAAACAGCAGAAATTCTATCAAAAACGCCCCATCCGGCAAAGCCAGCGGACCGTCAAGCCGGTCAGACGGAGATAGCCGAGTCCCAAAGGGACGTTTTTAAGTGATCAGGTCTCGAAAACGACCCATCGGGCAGAACCAGCAGACTGACAATCCGGCCAGCCGGAAGCAGCCGAGTCAAAAAGGGACGTTTTTGAGATGTTCGACTTCAAAAACGACCCATCGGGCAAAGCCAGCAGACCGTAAATCCGGTCAGCCGGAGACAGCTGAGCCGATGGATCGACTTTGAAGTATGTTTGTCGGCAGTAAAGGCAGAATGCTGTGGTCGCAGCCCATTGTTCCCGTCGGCCGCCTGAACACTGCTGCGTTCAAAATGGTTCACATAATACCGATGTCCGTCCTGGCTGCAATCGAAGAAGACGGCATCGCATCTTCAGCCGTGATCGTGCATTTTCCAACGAAGAGCGAAGGTACAGGGAAGCTGTCCGTGCAGTGTACAGTAATAGAAAAAAGTTGCAAAAACCCTGTATTTACGGTATAGTTAGAATGGTATAAAAGTCTAATGACTCAGAGATAAACTAAACATCACAGATCCACATCATGGATCTTGAAGAGGAGGCATATATGAACAAGCTTGAAGAACTCCGCAGCCGCAAGGAACGCCATGCACAGGGCGGAGGGCAGAAAAGAATAGATGCGCAGCATGCGAAGGGCAAGCTGACAGCCAGAGAAAGACTGGACATTCTTTTTGACAAGGACAGCTTTGTTGAAATCGATGTTTTCGTAAAACACAGATGCAGCAACTTCGGCATGGACGAGAAGGAGCTGCCCGGCGACGGTGTTGTTACCGGTTACGGACAGGTCGACGGCAGACTCGTATTTGCTTTTGCACAGGACTTTACAGTAAGCGGCGGCTCTCTGGGAGAGTACCATGCAGAGAAGATAGTCAAGGTGCAGGACATGGCGCTGAAGATGGGAGCACCGATCGTAGGTCTGCAGGATTCGGGCGGTGCGAGAGTCGAAGAAGGCGTAGCGGCGTTGTCGGGATTCGGCAAGATATTCCACAACAACACTATTTCCTCAGGCGTGATCCCTCAGATATCAGTCATAATGGGACCGTGTGCAGGCGGAGCAGTATACTCCCCGGCCATAACAGACTATGTTTTCATGGTGGACAAGACGAGTCAGATGTTCATCACAGGTCCGCAGGTCATCAAGACAGTGACCGGTGAGGTCGTTACATCGGAGCAGCTGGGCGGAGCCGTGACACACAACACCATAAGCGGCGTGGCACATTTCATGGGCTCCAACGATGAAGAGACACTGCTGATGGTAAGAGAACTCCTGAGCTATATACCGTCGAACAACATGGAGACTGCTCCTGTATACGCATGTGACGATGATGTCAACCGCATGATACCGGAGCTCAACGAGATAATACCTGACAATCCGAACAAAGCCTACGATATGTACGAAGTCATCAGAAAGATTGCGGACGACGGCGTACTGTTCGATGTGATGCCGCATTATGCAAAGAATATGATAACATGCTATATCAGGATGGACGGAGCCACCGTAGGAGTCATCGCCAACCAGCCTCAGGTGGGAGCAGGATGTCTCGACATCAACGCTTCAGACAAGGCAGCAAGGTTCATCAGAAGATGCGACGCTTTCAATATACCGCTGCTGACTATAGAGGACGTTCCGGGATTCCTTCCGGGCACAGCCCAGGAATACGGCGGCATCATAAGACACGGGGCCAAGATGCTTTACGCATACTGTGAAGCTACAGTGCCTAAGATAACGATGATACTCAGGAAAGCCTACGGCGGAGCATACATAGGCATGTGCAACAAAGAACTGGGCGCAGACCTTGTGCTGGCGTGGCCTTCCGCACAGATAGCAGTAATGGGTGCATCAGGAGCAGTCAATATCATTTCTTCCGTAAAGAAGGAGATAAAGGCAGCAGAGGATCCTGAAGCAGTAAGGCAGGAAAAGATACAGGAATACGAAGAAAAATTCAACAATCCTTATATAGCAGCAGGACTCGGATATGTGGACGACATCATCGAGCCTGCCACATCGAGACAGAGGATAATAAGCGCTCTTGACATGCTGAGCACCAAGAGGGAATCTCTGCCGGCCAAGAAGCACGGCAATATCCCGCTTTAACAGGAGGTACGAAAATGGGTTTAATGGACAGATTTGCCGACCCGGAGCTTTTCCATTCGCTGAGCTTCGGACAGAAGATGGCAGGCTCGGCGGTCACTATGCTCATGGGCATGGGTATAACATTCTGCATACTCCTGATACTCTGGGGGTTCATCGCAGTGATGGGCAGCGTGATGAATGCAGGAAAGAAGCAGTCCGCCAAGGATACGCCGGAGGCAGATGAACTGATAACGCCGGTGAAACCTCCTGCGGCGCCTGCAGCAGACAAAAATGACGAGGCTCTTGTCGCTGTCATAGCAGCAGCTGTAGCGGCATACGAAGGAAGCGGATCTTCCGGAGATCTCGTAGTCAGAAGGATAAAAAGGATATCAAAAGCACCAGATCCGTGGACCAGCGCTGCCAGGGAAGACTGTATCGAGAGCAGGCAGTTCTGATACCGTACGAAGGACCGGTACAGAGCAGTGATCAACTGCCGTATATATGCGGTCCATGCATATTGTCGAAAGGAATTGATTGATATGAAAAAATATAATATTACCGTAAACGGAGTGACATACGAAGTCGAAGTAGAAGAAGCCGGCAGCACATCTGCTCCGGCAGCACCTGCGAAAGCAGCGCCGGCTCCCGCACCACAGGCAGCTGCTCCTGCAGCGACTCAGGCACCTGTGAAACCTGCGGCACCTGCAGCTCCAGCACCGGCAGGAAGCAATACAGTTACAGCACCTATGCCGGGAACTGTCCTTGACATCAAGGTAACAGAGGGGCAGCCTGTAAGCAAAGGCGACGTGCTGGTGATCCTGGAAGCCATGAAGATGGAAAATGAAATAATGGCAGCAGCCGACGGTACAGTAGACAGTATCACAGCTGTCAAAGGCTCGTCGGTCAGCGCAGGCGATGTGCTTGTGACACTTAAATAGAAACAGAATAAAAAATGTTTTGGAATACAGCATTTTCATGATAAAATAAGAAGCGGTTTGAGAAAACCGCTTCTGTATTTGTCAGGCCGGATGCTTTGCATCCAGAGCATAGTCAGTTTTACATGCTGCCTGACAGAGGCAGCTCCGTTTTCCGGAGATCTGCAGATATTACGCCCATATACCGCAGCACAGCAGATGCGGATCGTGGAGCAGACAAAAAAGGAGATACAGTTATGCTTTTAGCATTCGATGTAGGAAACACGAACATAGTCATGGGAGTCTTTGAAGACGGCAGGATGATAACCAGCTGGAGACTCGAGACGGACTACAACAAAAGTGCTGACGAATACGGCATGATAGTCAATCAGCTGTTCAGCTACGAAGGACTCAAAGTGACCGACGTAAGAGACGTCATAATATCCACAGTAGTACCTTCGGTACTTTACACACTGCAGCACCTTTCCCAGAAATATTTCCACAGGAGAGCCATCGTGATAGGCCCTGGGATAAAGACCGGTCTGGTGATAAAATACGACAATCCGAAACAGGTAGGTTCAGACAGGATCGTGAATGCTGTAGCGGCCCACGCCAAGTACGGCGGTCCGCTGATAATAATAGACTTCGGTACAGCGACGACTTTCTGTGCAATATCGGCAGAAGCAGAGTACCTTGGAGGCACTATAGCACCGGGACTGAAGATATCCTCCGAAGCGCTTTTTGAAAAGACAGCGAAACTTCCGAAAGTAGAGCTTGAAGAGCCGGGACACGTGATCTGCAGGAACACCATCAACAGCATGCAGTCGGGCCTTGTCTACGGGCATATGGGTATGGTGGACTACATCGTCAAAAAAATGAAAAAAGAACTGCAGGATTACGAGGGCAGCCAGTGCGAAGTCAAGGTCATAGCCACCGGCGGACTGGCGACCCTGATAGACTCAGGGATAGACTGCATCGACCACGTGGACAAGATGCTCACGCTGGAAGGACTGCAGCTGATATACGAAAAAAACAGAAAGCTCAAGAGACACGACAACCGACATTCTCTTGAGGATCTTGAGGAGAAATATGAAAAAGCAGCTTTTTAAGATCGATGACATAACCTTTGAAACTCCGTTCATCCTTGCCCCGCTGGCAGGGATAACGGACAGATCCATGAGAAGTCTCTGCCTCGAGCAAGGGGCTTCATTTGTTTATACAGAGATGGTAAGCGGCAAGGGGCTCTGGTACGGCGACCGCAAGAGCAAAGACCTGCTGGTTCCGGGACCGGATGAAAAAGGCCGCTTCGGCATACAGGTGTTCGGCAGCGATCCTGAGATAATGGAGTTTACGGCCTCATCTCTGAAAGACAGCGGCAACCTGATCCTTGATCTCAATGCCGGCTGCCCTGTTCCCAAAATCGTAAAGAACGGGGAAGGCTCCGCACTGATAAAAGACCCCGATCTGCTTTACGATATAGTATGCGCCATGGTGAAAGCCGCAGGAAAACCAGCCACAGTGAAATTCCGTATGGGCTTTGCAGCAGGCCAGGACACAGCGGTACAGACAGCGAAAGCAGCTGAAGCGGCAGGGGCTTCGGCAGTCACGGTCCACGGCAGGACAAGGGAGCAGTATTATGAAGGAAAGGCCGACTGGGACGTCATAGCCCGTGTGAAGGACAGCGTGAAGATACCAGTGATCGGCAATGGAGACGTGAACAGCGGCGAGGACGCCGTGGCGATGCTGGAGCAGACAGGATGCGACGGAGTGATGATAGCCAGAGGCGCACTGGGCAACCCCTGGATCTTCCGTGATGCAGCAGCACTGTGGCGAGGCGAGGAAAAACCGCTGCAGCCGGGCATGGAAGAGCGTGTGGGCATGCTGCTGAGACACCTTGACATGGTGGCGGCAGACAAAGGCGACTGGATCGCAGTCCGAGAGATACGCAAACACGTAGGCTGGTACATCAAGGGTCTGAGAGGCGCATCCTATATCAAGAGAGAAGTCAATTCCATAGACGATATAGACCTTATGAGAGAAAAGATAAGCAGGATACTGGAAAGATAACAAGACAGAGCACCGGCGGTTCGATGTCAGCATGGATACTGACGTCAGAAAGCCGGTTTTTCTCTCTGAAAAGTCTATACAATTTTACACAATGATGCTATAATTATAAGTTGAAAAAATACGTAAAAACAGGAGTCTAACATGTTTGATAAATTGGATTTTATAACCGGTAAATATGACGAACTGGCTCAGAAAGTCTCAGACCCTGAGATTATAAACAACCAGCCGGTATGGCAGAAATACGTCAAGGAGATGGGCGAGATAGAACCTATCGTAAAAAAATACAAAGAATACAAGAAAGCGAAGGCTGATATGGCAGATGCCAGAGAGATGCTGGAGGAAGGCGACGAGGAAATGCGTGAACTCGCCAAGATGGAGATCTCGGAGCTGGAAGACACCATCAGCCAGCAGGAGGAAGAACTCAAGATCCTGCTGTTGCCTAAAGATCCTAACGATGAAAAGAATGTTATACTGGAGATAAGAGCCGGTACAGGCGGAGACGAGGCAGCCCTTTTCGGCGCCGATCTGCTGAGGATGTACACAAGATATGCAGAGCGTAACCGCTGGAAGACCGAGCTCATGGAGATAAATGAGACAGGCATAGGCGGCATCAAGGAGGCCGTTATGCTTATCAAAGGTAAAGGAGCATATTCCAGACTCAAATACGAAAGCGGCGCCCACAGAGTGCAGAGAGTACCGGAAACAGAGTCCAGCGGCAGAGTGCACACTTCAGCTGCTACAGTAGCGGTACTGCCTGAAGTCGACGACGTCGAGGTGGAACTCAACCCTAATGACGTCAGAGTCGATGTTTACAGAGCATCCGGAAACGGCGGACAGTGCGTAAACACAACAGACTCCGCAGTAAGGCTGACTCACGAGCCTACAGGTCTTGTGGTGACATGCCAGGATGAAAAGTCACAGATAAAGAACAAAGAAAAAGCGTTCAAGGTACTGCGTTCAAGACTTTACGATCTGAAGATGCAGGAACAGAACAAGGAGATAGCAGACCAGAGAAAGAGCCAGGTAGGTTCCGGCGACAGAAGTGAACGTATCAGGACATACAACTTCCCGCAGGGCAGAGTATCCGACCACAGGATCGGCATGACCATCTACAAGCTGGACAACTTCCTGGACGGAGACCTGGACGAGATAATCGACGGCCTCATCACCAGCGATCAGGCCGAAAAGATGAAGAATTTCTAACAACGCACAGGGCTTCAGCCCTCAAAAATAAAAAGTGTTTTCACAGAAAATAACCAGGAGAAAACAAATGAAAACCAGAATATTATCTACAACCAAAGAAGATATAACAGAAGCGGCAGGGATACTCAGATCCGGCGGACTGGTGGCGTTCCCTACCGAGACGGTTTACGGACTTGGTGCAGACGCACTGGATCCCGAAGCTGTCGGCAAGGTGTATGCCGCCAAGGGCAGACCCAGCGATAATCCTATGATAGTGCATATTTCCAGAGCCAGCGACCTTGGCAGACTGACTCCTATGCTGAGCCCGGAGATAGTCTCACTGGTAGATAATTTCTGGCCGGGCCCGCTGACTGTCGTGCTGAAGAAAAAGCCGGGGATCCCCGATGTGACCACAGGCGGTCTCGATACAGTTGCAGTCCGTATGCCTGACAGTCCGGCAGCACTGGAACTGATAACACTGGCAGACAGTCCCATAGCAGCACCCAGCGCCAATATTTCCGGCAGGCCGAGCCCTACAAGAGCAAAGGATGTCATCGCAGACATGGACGGCAGGATAGACGCTGTCATCGACGGAGAAGACTGCCGTGTGGGCATAGAATCCACGGTCCTGGATATGACAGGAGACACTCCGACGATATTGAGACCGGGCATAATAACAGCAGAAGCCATAGAAGCAGCTCTTGGAAAGAAAGTCGAATACGACCCTTCCCTTAAAGAAGGTCCGGGACATACAGATATAGACCCGGCAGACGGCGAAACTGCAGGAGACGACGGATTCAGACCTAAGTCTCCGGGGATGAAATACAAACATTACGCACCGAAGGCACAGATGACTGTCATCGAAGGCCAGCGTGATAAAGTAAAGAGCGAGATCCAGCGTCTCAAGGGTCTCAATGAGCGCCTGGGACTTAAAGTCGGCGTCATACTTTTCGAGGAAAAAGCATTCCTTGAAGCAGCCCATGACTTTTTCGCAAGGCTCAGGGATCTCGACAACGAAAACGTGGATCTGATCCTGGCCGGTGCACTGAGCGACACTGACGGAGTAGGCTTTGCAGTGATGAACAGGATGCTCAAATCGGCAGGATACAATATAGCGAGAGTGTGATAAACGGCAGAGCCGATCTGTCCGGCAGTCCGGCGCAGCGATCATAGATATTTTGCATAATAAAACAGACCCCGGACATATGGACCGGAAGGTCATCAGGAGGATTCAGGATATGATAATAGCAATAGCCAGCGATCATGGCGGTTATGAACTCAAAGAAAAAGTAAAGGAATATCTCAGGAGCAGAGGCATCAAGCTTGTGGACCTGGGAACACATTCTACGGACTCTGTAGACTATCCGGTCTACGGCAAGGCGTGTGCTGAGGCTGTAGCCAGCGGCAAGGCTGACAGAGGCATCGTGTGCTGCGGCACAGGCATAGGCATTTCCATTGCGGCAAACAAAGTAAAAGGCGTAAGATGTGCACTTTGCACCGATGAGCACATGGCAGAAATGACAAGAAAACACAACGATGCCAATATGCTGGCCATGGGCGGCAGGACTACCGATCCGGAAACTGCACTGAAAATAACCCAGGTATGGCTGGACACTGAGTTCGAAGGCGGCAGACATCAGAGAAGAGTGGATATGCTCAACGAAATGTAGTGACGGAGCACATACAGAAACAGAAAGCATCAGATAATAAAAAAGATAAAAACGAAAGGCAGGTAGCAAATGAGTAGTGTATATGTATTCGATCATCCGCTGATACAGCACAAAACTGCAATGATAAGACAGAAGGACACAAGCGTCAAGGATTTCAGAGAACTGGTGAGAGAGATCTCCATGCTTATGGGATACGAAGCCACAAGAAAACTTCCTCTCAGGGAGACTGAGATCGAAACTCCTATATGCCGTACAAAAGTGAATATGCTGGACGGAGAGGATATCGCAATAGTGCCTATCCTGAGAGCAGGTCTTGGCATGGTGGACGGCATGCTGGCTCTGGTACCGAACGCTAAAGTCGGACACGTGGGACTTTACAGGGATCCTGAGACTCACGAACCTGTTGAATACTACTGCAAACTGCCTAACGACATAGAAAAAAGAGAGATATTCGTGGTGGACCCGATGCTGGCAACAGGCGGCAGTGCAGCGGCAGCCATCGACTTCATCAAGGCAAGAGGCGGCAGGAAGATAATCTTCATGTGTCTCATAGCTGCCCCTGAAGGCATAGAAGTCCTTCAGAAAGCACACCCGGATGTTGATATATTCGTAGCATCAAAGGACGAAAGACTCAACGAGAACGCTTACATCGTACCAGGTCTTGGCGATGCAGGCGACAGACTTTACGGCACTAAATGATTTGGAGGAGCAACTTAAATGAAATACGACTTTATACCTGACAGCGTCAGCGAACACACTAACGTGTACGATGTGCTGAAGGAAAGAGGCTTTATAGAGCAGTCAACTGACGAGGAAAAGGTCAGGGAACTTCTGGCAAACGAAAAAGTCAAATTCTATATAGGATTCGACCCTACTGCAGACTGTCTTCACGTGGGACATTTCATGCAGGTCATCATCATGATGTATATGCAGAAGTACGGACACACTCCTGTAGTCCTCATCGGAGGCGGCACAGGCATGGTGGGAGACCCTTCCGGCAGAACAGACATGCGTCAGATAATGACCGTAGAAACCATCGAAAACAACTGCAGACAGTTCAAGCACCTCTTCGACAAATTCCTTGATTTCGACGACGAATGGGAATATGTCGGCAACGAAGGTGTGTTCACGCCGGGACATGAGACGAAGAAACCGGATCCGGGCAAGGCCGTAGCAGTGAACAACGCAAGATGGCTCAGGCCTCTGAACTATATAGATTTCCTCAGAGAGATCGGCTCTACTTTCAATGTGAACACGATGCTCCGTGCAGAATGTTTCAAGCAGAGGATGGAGCGTGAAGGCGGACTGACTATGTTCGAGCTGAACTACATGCTGATGCAGAGCTACGACTTCATGGTGATGGCAAGAGACTTCGACGTAAAGATAGAGTTCGGCGGCAACGACCAGTGGTCCAATATCATCGGCGGCGTTGATCTCACAAGAAAGAAAACAGGCAAAGAAGTATACGGCATGACTTTCTCCCTGCTCACTACAAGCGATGGCAAGAAAATGGGCAAGACCCAGAAGGGCGCTCTCTGGCTCAACGCAGAGAAAACTTCACCGTACGAATTCTACCAGTACTGGAGGAATGTAGCCGATGCAGACGTGGAAAAATGCCTCAGGATGCTGACTTTCCTGCCTATGAGCGAAGTAAAGAGACTGGCTTCGCTGGAGGGCAGCGAGATAAACAAAGCCAAGGAGATCCTGGCTTTCGAAGTCACTAAGCTGGTACACGGCGAGGAAGAGGCTCAGAAAGCTCAGGATGCAGCAAGGAATGCATTCAGCGGCGGCGGAGACCTTTCCAATATGCCGACAGCGGAGTTCGACAAAGAAAAACTCGAAGGCGAAGGTCTGGGCGTTGTCAGCTTCATCAAGGAGCTGGGACTTGTGCCGAGCAACAGAGAAGGCTTCATGACCATCGAACAGGGCGGACTGAAGCTGGACGGTGAGAAAGTCACAGACAAGAAGCACATGATCACAGCTGATCAGTTCAAGGACGGCAGGATGCTCGTTGAAAAAGGCAAGAAAAAGAAAGTCGTTGTTGTACTTAAATAGCAAGAAACAGCTGGTGCAGGCACTTTGCGAACAGCGCAGCATGATATGACGATAAAAAGTGTGTATCTGGAAGAGGATATGATGATTCCGGGATACACACTTTTTTGTGTCATAAACTATATTGTAAGGTGGCATGAGGAAGCGATGCCGCCGCATTTTTCCTTTCCGGATGAAGATGGGGAAGATCCGCATAGCTCCAGGAATGGTATAAGGCGGAGCCGCAAGCGAAGCGAGCGATGGAACTCAGGAAATACCTCCCGAAAGATATTTCCTGCATCAAAACAGTGTGTTATAATACCGAAAATCACAGATACTGATATTTATGAAAGGAGGGAATGACATGAGTAAACATGATATTATGCAGGCTGCTGAAGTCGGCGAACACGGTCTGAAAAAACACGATATCAAAGTGTCGACTGTTGTATTCATGATATTCTGTCTGGTTGCAGCAGGATGCTACGGCATCGAGGAAATGATCCCGGAATGTGGTCCGGGGCTGACGATAATAATGCTGTGTGTACTGCCGTTCGTGTGGGGGCTTCCCTTTGGACTTGTAGCCTCGGAGCTGGGCTCTGTGAGGCCGCAGGAAGGAGGATACTACAAATGGGTCCAGGAGGCCCTGGGCGAATTCTGGGGCTTTCAGGCAGGCTGGTGGAGAACCATATCCATATATATCGACAATACCACATATGTCATCCTTGCAGGAGGCTACGCTGCGACAGTCTGGGATATGAGCTGGCAGGCAGAATTCGCTCTGAAATTTGCGATGATAATGATATTCACCATCATCAATCTCCGGGGTGTAAAAGATGTGGGCGCAGCAAGTACGGTGCTGTCAGTACTTGTCATGGTTGCCTTTGCAGTGGTAGCTGTATGTGGATTCCTCAACTGGGGAGGAGATGCACAGACAGCGTCGACCATATCCTTCAGGCTGACGCCTGAACCTGCAGAAGGCCTCAGCGACTGGTTCTTTTACATTGCAGGAGGGATATCCATCGGCATGTGGATGTATTCAGGTTATGAGTCCATGTCCACGATAGCAGGCGAAGTAAAGAACCCTCAGGTGATCCCCAAAGGGACGCTGATCACTGTACCTCTGATAATGGCTGTATATATCTTCCCGACAGTGGCAAGTCTTGGCTCACTGGGACAGTGGGATCTGTGGGGAACAGAAGCCGGCAATGTAGGGTATTCAGACGTAGTTTCACATTTCTGGGGACCTGCTTTCGGTATAGTGTTCGTCATAGTTGCGATACTGGCGCAGTGCTCCATATACAACACATATATCGCATCAGGATCCAGAGGATTTTTCTCACTGGCAGATGATCATCTTGCGCCGCCTGTGATGGTGAAATGCGACAGGAAATTCGGTGTTCCGTATGTCTCAGTGCTTTCAGTAGGCATATTCAATCTGATATTCTGTATGCTGCCTTTCGGATTCGTCGTGGTGCTGGACTGCGCACTGCTGATGGCGTCATATATACTTGTGTATATTTCTGCGATGGTACTGAGAAAGCGGATCCCGGAAGAAGAATACAAGTTCAGGATCCCGGGAGGATATGGTCTGCTCTGTCTGATATGTATCGTTCCAATCTGCGTAGCAGTGTTCGCAACGTATATCAACGGTTCCGACTACTATCTCGGCGGTATGCTTGGAATACTTTCAGGGCCGGTACTGTATTTCATATGGAGAAAGAAATACGGCGGTCTTACTGCAAAGGATCCGGATAGTTTCCCGCAGGATCTCAGAACAGGTCTTGCAGCAGGGGATACAGGAAGGGTGGCGCTGCTGTTCCTTATCATGACGGTGATGAATTTGCTGGCGGTGTTCTTCGAACCATGGTATGAAGGCTGGGGAACTGCGGACGCCTGGGAGTCAGGCGACTATTTCGATGGCATACTGGCAGATATCCCGGTGGCAGATATCGTCGGCACGATACAGACAGGTCTTTATGTCATGACGATATTATGTGCCGTTCTGACGGCGATTTTTGCCATAATATCAAGGAAAACGAGAAAAAATGGTGACAAACTGAAGTAGAAAATATGTGCAAAATGAAATTTTTTTCTGAATAAAGAAATAACTTTCCGGACCCCAGAAAGGGTACTTATTTGCTGAGTATGGTTTTCATATGTTTCCGATAGGGTTGGTTGAATATTGAAAAAGTTCGGGCCATGATGCATTAGTAAGGAAGAAATTGACTGAATCAAAGCCTAAGTCGATGAGGGTTCGACATGAAACGTCAAAAACTGGGTATTTTTTGCAAAAACGAGCACAAACAGTCAAGGTTCGCAATAATAAGAAGATGAGTAATCAAAAATGAGAAAAATCTCTGAAATATTGACATTTTTCGCAAAGTGTGAAAAAATAAAGATGTTCATTAGGAAACAGAAAATTTAGAATTGCTTTCTGACCCTTGGGAAAGCATTTTGCCCGCTGAATATAATGAACAAATCTAATCATACATTAGATATGTGAGAAGGAGGCAAAAAATGTCAGAAGAAAAAAACGTTGTAGCACAGCAGGAAGACCAGGAACTTAAACGTGGTATTAAGGGCTGGCAGGTTGCGTTCATCGGTCTTGGTGGCGTAATCGGATCCTGCTACTTCCTGGGACTGGGTATCTGTATCCACGATATGGGCCCGGCAGTATTGATCGCCTTTGCGGTAGTTGGAGTTATTGTTTACGGACTTATGATTTCTTATGCGGAATTGCTTGTAAACTTACCGAGAAAAGGCTCGTTCGTCGCCTATACCAGTGAGTTTATAGGACCGACGGTATCCACCGGTTTCGGATGGGCATTCTGGTTCAACTGGGTATGCTACTGTCCATCAGAAGCCATTGCGGTAGCGACAGTAATACAGTCACTCACCGGATCGAAAAACGGCGCTGCATTTGCAGCATATGCGGTGGGAGCACTGCTGGCACTGACCATAATCAACCTTTGCGCAGTAGATATCTTTGCAAAGATCGAATCTGGTCTTGCCATCACTAAAGTATGCGTCATCATTTTATTCATTTTATTAGCATTCGGAATCTGGGTAGGCCTCTGGGGCAGCGAAAGCTTCCTGGGCGGTACTGTAAACTTCGGAAATGCAGATATGAGCTTTACTCAGCAGCTCTTCCCTCATGGAGGCGCTATAGTAATGACTTCCATGGTAGTAGTACTGGTAACATTCCAGGGTACTGAGATCGTAGGTCTGACAGCTGCAGAAGCAGAAGATCCTGATGAATCAGTTCCAAAAGCATGTAAGAGCGTTACATATCGTATCGTAGGTCTGTATATGGTACCTATTTTACTGCTGATACTGATCCTGCCTACAGATCTGGCTAACGGAGACACTCCTGTATTTGCAGAAGCTATGAACTACTATCACCTGAATATCTTCGGAATAATCATGAGTGCTGTCGTTCTTATCGCTGCATTCAGCTGTGCCAACACAGGATTCTACGGAACAGTAAGAGCTATGTATGGTCTTTCGATAGAAGGTCTTGCTCCTAAGTTCCTTGGAAAGATAAACAAATCAGGTAACCCTAAGAACGCCGTTCTCTTCACACTGGCATTCATGTGGGTAGTACTTATCCTTGGTCTGATCTCACAGCTCACAGGATTCCTCGAAAGTCTGTATGAGAGTCTGCTCTCAATGTCAGGATTCACAGGAACTCTGGCTTGGATAGGTATCATCATATCACAGCTTGTATTCAGAAGACGTCTGAAGAAGAGAGGATATGATCCAGAGAAGTGCCTGAGAGCAAGAGTAAGCAAGGGACAGGCCTGGATACCATGGTTCGCTATGATAGCACAGATCGTTTGTCTGATAATGCTGGCATTCGGTGAAGGTCAGCTGCCGATATTCATCCTGGCATGTGCAGCCATCTTCATCCCTATGATCGTTCGTGTGATCACAGTGAAGACTGGTCACTGCCGTGACGTCAGTGCACTGGGTAACGGTGAAAAGACATTCGACGAAACGTTCCCGGATCTTACTAAATAAAGTAAATAACTTTTAGTTGTGGAAACAATACAAGGGAAAAAACCGGTCGGTTCAGAAATGAACAGGCCGGTTTTTATAGTAGTGCGCCCGGCGGCGCACGTTTCTAACGGGTTAAAGTCCCGAATCCGCCCGGTAGCGGGAAGGATATAGCCGAAGGCAAGGGTGTCCGCCGTGAGGCGGAATCTGAAGGAAGCTGGATGTGGGGAACCTACTAACCCACGGGCAAATCTCTGGTCTGACGAACAGAAATCTCATATAAGGTCATACATGAGGGTAAGGCTGCTATACAAGTCAAAGCCCAAAAGCTACACGGAATCATGCATGATAAATGAGGCAGATGGATGGAGAGGAAGAAACGTGTGGTACCCGGGGAGGTCTGTGCGGCACGCCTTGAAAGAGGTAACCACTGCCCAAAGCGGTGCTGAACGCACAGAAGTCAGCAGAGGTCATAGTAGTTGGCAGTGCCAATGAAGGACCGAATCAACAGGAGTCTTGAGTATGACCTGGAAAGGAGGGATGAGCACGTGGGTGCAGAAAACAACAAAGAAAGCTTCTTGCAAAGAGATAGCGCGGAACGCAAAGGGTATGTAAGAGCGCACCGTTCGTTCAACCGGATATGGAAAGAAAGAGACAGTGCAGAGCCAGATCTCTTAGGAAGTATACTCGAAAGAGATAATCTCAATCGGGCATACAAAAGAGTGAAGGCAAACAAGGGAGCGCCGGGAGTCGATGGTATGACCATCGAAGAAGCTCTCCCATGGCTTAAGGAACACAAAGTCGAATTACTGGAAAGAATCAGGAAGGGACACTATACACCTTCCCCAGTAAAGCGGGTAGAAATCCCAAAGCCGGATGGTGGAAT
>CAKQUI010000051.1 GCA_934277495.1 uncultured Clostridia bacterium
TAGCAGAAGTATGTGAAGACGATATCGTTATCGAGGAACCGGATATAAACATGGACGAAGAGGATCTGATGACTTCGCTTGAATACACTGAGCTTCTCATCAGGCTCGAGGACGAAATGGATGTTATTATAGCACCATCGGAGTTCACAAAGGAAGAAACCAATACTCCTGAAAAGATCGTAGATATAGTTCTGAAAAAACTGCAGGAGTAGACAAATGAAAAAGATAGCAGCTTTGATAACAGCTCTGGTATTGTTCCTGGGAGCTGCAACTGTGGTGCATTTTGCAGTGGCAGGTTCCGTGGATAATGAAGGAGTTGCTTTTGATACATGGATAAACCCGTATAAGAACAAGTCCTACAGTGCGATAAAAGCAAATATCACTGATAAAACTGTTCTTTACATGGGTTCATCGGAATTCAATCACAGTAAAAGCAAACCGGCACATCCGACTAATCTGTTCAGGAAATCCAACATGGAAGTGATGTGTCTTGGCACAGCTTTCACACAGTCGCTTAACCTGGCAATAACGGCAGGTGCAGTAGGCAAGGATATGAAGAACAAGAAAGCTGTGCTGCTGGTATCGCCGTCCTGGTTCACTAAATACGGTGTCAAGGAAGAACCTTTTGCAATGCGCTTTTCCGAAAGCCAGTACGAAGAGCTGATGAAGAATCCTTCGATATCGAAGGAAACGAGGCAGCAGGTGTCATCCAGGGTGAATGAACTGCTTTCGGGACAGAAAGAAATGCTTGGGCAGGTAAAGACTATAGACAAGATCTATCTGAATGGCAGAAGTACGTTCTGGGAAAAGCTGTCCTTCGATATGAGGAATCTGCTGACAGAAGAACGTGATGCAGTGAGCGTGGGTTCTATGTGGCTCCATTACAAGCATACGACGAAGCCAGCCAGACAGGTAAAAAAGAAAGATCCTGAAAAACCGGATTTTGCCGGGATGCTCCGTGAAGGGGAGCAGGATTTTATTGAAAAATCTACCAACAACCCTTTCAATATGATGGACAAGTCTTTCAACAGCAGGTTCAGGAGCAGAGTAGTGAAGGCGAAAGGTATGTACGAACGCAAGAGCTACAGGAATTCAGTGGAATACGGCGATCTTGAGCTGTTCATGGACATATGCAGGCAGTCAAAACTGCAGGTAATGGTGGTACTGCTGCCTATAAACGGACCGTGGTACGATCATACAGGCTTCAAGCCTGAAAAGAGGCAGATCGTATCAGAAAAGATCGGTGAGATGACTAAAAAATACAAGAATGTGACATATTATGATATGTTCGGAAAATGCTACGAAAAGGGGTTCTTTGAGGACAATGTGCATCCGAGCGGAAAGGGATGGGTGATGATAAATGAAAAAGTTTATGAATTTTTCAGGTAAAATACGGAAACTTGTAAGCAAAGAGTATATAATAACATCATTATTGCTTTTTGCAGCCTTTTTGGCGATCTACTGGTATCTGATGTTCGGATACATAATGACTACGCCTAAGTTCACATACTCGGTGTTCTGATGCTGAGCCTGCCTGCAGGCAGGGACATGCGTGAGGCAGATGTAAAGGAGGTACAACTATTGATACAGCTTAAAAATGTATCGAAATTCTATTACAGCAAAGGTATGATAGCCAGCGGCATATCGCGGGTGAATCTGGAATTCGATATCGGAGAGTTCGTTGTCATAACCGGAGAGTCCGGCAGTGGCAAGACGACTCTTTTGAATGTCATATCCGGCCTTGATACATACGAAGAAGGAGAGATGTATATAGAAGGCAGGGAGACCAGTCATTACCTGGCGTCGGATTTCGAAGAGTACAGAAAAAAATACATAGGGAACATATTCCAGAACTTCAACCTGGTGAACAGCTATACTGTTTATCAGAATATAGAGCTGATTCTGCGTATAAACGGATACCGCAGATCGGACATGAAGCAGAGAATAAATAATATAATAAAGCGTGTGGGCCTTGAGGCGTACACAAGGACCAAAGTATCAAAGTTGTCAGGCGGCCAGAAGCAGAGAGTTGCTATAGCAAGAGCGCTGGCAAAGGACACGGATATAATCGTGGCAGACGAGCCTACAGGCAATCTGGACAGTCAGTCTGCACAGGGTATCGTGGAGCTTCTCAGCGAGATCTCAAAAGACAAGCTCGTCATAGTCGTTACTCACAACTACGAGCAGTTCCGGCAGTATGCCACACGTCAGATCAAGATGCACGACGGCAAGGTGGCAGAGGACAATATACTGAAACAGGTGCCGCTGCAGCAGGAGCCTTCTTCACATATCGAAGCAGGAAAGATAAGCATCGGCAGCAGGTTCAGGCTGGGCGCCAGGAACACCTTCAATATATTCCATAAATTCCTGCTGCTGCTTGTAGTGTTCATCTTCGTAGTGACTGCAGTGACCGCACAGTATACCTCCTATAAAAAATCAGAAGAAGAAGCGTCAAGGCTGGGTTTCAACGAAATATTCACGAATTACAGTCAGGACAGGATGATCTTGAAGAAAAAAGATGGCTCGAAGTTCAGCGATGAGGACAGGAAGATAATAGGCAGCGTGGACAATGTGAAAAGCGTGGCCCTGAACGATATGCTGCTGGACAGTTCCCTCTACATGGAGTCAGGAGATTACTACTATGATGCGTTCCCTCATGCAGTCAGCGAGTTCTCCGGGAAACTCATAAAGGGCAGGATGCCTGAAAAAGAAAACGAAGTGATTTTTGCAGGTGTAAAAGACGATACATCCTTCACAGACGATGTGATGGATGATATGCTGGGCAGGAAATTCAAGGCATATGTAGGAGAAGAAGGTGAGCACAAGTTCAAGGTAGTGGGTATCGCATACAAGGATGAAGGTTCCGGAGATATGTATTCGGCGACAGGCGATCTGTTCATGACAGACGGTATGATGAAGAAGATGCGCAGGGATACATACAGCAGCAGGAGCACCGTTACTACTACGATAAACGGCAAGGATCAGGAATATTCCGAAGGCGGAGGCTATTATATGGTCAGGTCAGACAGCCATGTGGAGTCAGGAAAAGTGATACTGCCGGAAGAAGCCAACAATTTCTACGAGAAGGGAGATGCCAAAGGCAAGACCATCAGCGTACGTGTGAAGAACATATTCTATAACAGGAAGATAGATCTTCAGGTGTCCGATGTATATACAGAGAAGAACTTCAGCAGCAAGACAGACCTGAAAGACTTCGAAACATATAATGGTTCAGTGTTCATCAGCAAGGCAGATTACAACAAACTGTTCGCAGGAGGTAATTATCAGGCGTCTGTGTATATGGACAGCTCGAAGGACAAGGACATATCGCAGACCAGGAAGACGCTTGAAACAATGGGATATACAGCTATGCCTCTAAAAGGTATGATGACATCATACGGCAGCGATCTTGTTTCGATAATACAGATACCTGTAGTTGTGATAGTGATACTGGCACTGTTCTTCATCGCATATTTTGTTGTAAGACTTATACTTAAATCAAGATCGGAATATTTCAGCATACTGAGGATGCTGGGACTTTCACGGCGCAGTATTAGGACCATACTGGACATAGAGATGTTCATCGTGGTGAACATTGCATTTGCAGTATTTGCAGCGGTGGTGGCAATGGCACATTACCATATCATCAATGTGGAGTACATCTGGAACCTTGCAGAATACATGAAACCTGCGAATTATGCACTGATATATATCGTGATGATCGTCATGGCGTATATCATTTCAGGCAAATTCATACGCAGTATATTCAGGAAATCAGCCATGGGTTCATTCAGAGAGGGGGGACAGTAAATGGTAAGACTGGAACATGTCAACAAGTATTTCAACCGCAGACGGAAGAACGAAATACATGTCATCAATGATACGTCCCTGACTTTCGAGAACAAAGGTCTTGTGACTTTCCTGGGTCCCAGCGGATGCGGCAAGACGACGCTGCTGAATGTCATCGGCGGTCTCGACAAGGTGAACAAAGGCCGTGTGTTCATAAACGGTCAGCGCATCACAGGCAGGACAGCAGGCAGAGTGGACAAGATAAGGAACCTGAACGTAGGATACATATTCCAGAACTACAATCTCGTGGACGATATGACTGTCTTCGACAATGTAGCTATCGCACTTAAAATGGTAGGAGTCAAAGACCGCCGTGAGATCGAGGAAAAGGTGAACTACGTCCTTGAAAAAGTTGGAATGTACCGTTACAGGAGCCGTTATGCCGATATGCTTTCCGGCGGTGAGCGCCAGAGAGTCGGCATAGCCAGAGCGCTTGTCAAGAACCCGTCGATCGTCATAGCAGACGAGCCTACAGGCAATCTGGACAGCAGGAACACTCTGGAGGTCATGAATATCATCAAATCAATTTCCGAGGACAGACTGGTGATACTGGTGACCCATGAGGAAAAGCTGGCGGAGTTCTATGCATCGAGGATAATAAGGCTGTCTGACGGCAGGATAGTATCCGATGAAAACAACGATCATGCCGGCAACCTGGACTACCGTGTGGACAACAGGATATATCTGAAGGATATCAGGGATCACAAGCGTCTGAAGACTGACAAGTACAATATCGACTTCTACAATGACAGCCAGGAGGACATACACCTTGACGTTGTTGTCAGGAACGGCAATATATATATCAGGACGAAGGGCGACAAAGACAGGATCGAAGTCATCGATGAAGCCTCAAACATAGAGCTGATAGACGGCAACTACAGGGAAATGACTCAGGAGGATTCGGCAGGTGACAGTTTCGATCTCAGCCGTCTTGAAGTCAGAGGAAGACGCAGATACAGATCCATATTCAATCCGGTCACAACTATCACCAACGGGTTCAGGACTGTATTCAGATACAACATACTGAAGAAGATACTGCTGGTGGGATTCTTTCTTTCAGCTGTATTCATCACATATGCATCCAGCAACATATTCGGAGAGCTCAATGTCACCGACGATGAATTCATCCAGACAGACAAAGCCTATATCAGCGTCATAAGCAAGGATACAGATATAGACCGGTACAAGGAGCTTGAGAAGAATGACAACTACGATTATGTCATACCGGGAGACGGCAGTATAACGCTGAGAATGCCTTATGATAATTATTTCCAGACGATGTCGTACAGCGCAGGTATATCCGGAACACTGTCGGATATAGACAAAGTATCGAAAAGCGACCTGGCTTACGGCAGACTTCCGGAAAACAAAAACGAGATAGTCGTCGATAAACTGGTCATCAGCAAAATGATAAAGAACGACGATATGGTCAAACAGGCAGGCTTCGGCAGTGCGAAGTCTTTCCTCGATCAGGATATCCCTGTGGCCAATATGCACTCTCTGAAGATAGTGGGTATATCTGACAGACAGAGCCCGTGCATATATACGGATCGTAGCCTTTTCATCAACCTTCTGGCAAACACCGGAGCATCTGACAGCGAGACGGATTCAGATGACATGGACATGATGATGGTGGACTCCGGCACTCCGCAGTTCACAGGCACATATATCGACTACAAGCTGATGAAGAAAAAAGTAGATCTCAAGAAAGGCAGCTGGCCTGAGAAGAACTACGAAGTTCTGGTAAACGAAAAGAATTCCGAGGAGTGGAAGATAGGCAAGGAGATCTCGAAGAACAAGATCAACGGTCATAAGCTGACGGTTTCCGGATATTATTCCGACAGCAAAGACAGCGACTATATGCTGGTGAATCGCACGATGATAAAGTATGATCTCATCAAAAAGAGCAAGAACCTGACTATAAGCACATCTGACAAGAAAGCTGCGATAGCTGAGCTGAAGGACAGCGGCATGAATGCCAGAGATGCTTATGAAGAAAGCTACAAGACATACAGAAAGGCACAGTGGGAATCTGTACTTTCATCCCTTGTCATGGCAGGCGTAGTGCTGCTGATATCTTTCATAGAGATATTCCTGATAATCAGAGCCTCGTTCCTTTCAAGGATCAAAGAAGTAGGCGTGTACAGGGCTATCGGAGTCAAGAAGTCGGATATATACAGGATGTTCGGCAGTGAGATACTGGCCATAACGACGATGGCAAGTCTGCCGGGATTCCTGCTTACATCGTATATACTTTACAAGGTATCGCATCTGACGGACTACTTCGGTCAAATGTACCTGATATCGCCGGTGATGCTGATAGCGACTATAGTCGTGATATTCGGATTCAACATGCTGTTCGGACTGCTGCCGGTATTCAGGACAATAAGAAAGACGCCGGCAGCCATACTCAGCAGGACAGACATATAAAGTCTGCATCATGATAAAGACAGAACGGTTTCATAATATACAAAAATGCTGCACCGTGGTATCGTATACCATGCGGTGCAGCATTTTTGTACCCTGTTACAGGTCTTTCTGTTTGTCTTTTCTGCCTTTCTGCGGTCTGAATATGATGAACAGCAGTGTAGAGATCAGCATCAGTATTGGATAATAAAGATGCGGCATGATCTCTATCGGTGAGATCTTCACCAGTGCCGCTGCAGTCAGCAGCTGTGCACCGTAGGGGATAAGTCCCTGGCCCACTGAAGCGAATATATCCAGGATGGAAGCCACACGTTTAGGCTCCACGCCGAACTCATCGCCTATTTCCTTTGCAACAGGCCCGGCCATTACGATAGCCACTGTATTGTTTGCAGTACAAAGATCCACCAGGAACACCAGCAGAGCGATACCAAGCTCCGCACCACGTTTGCCGTTGACCGTTTTCTTGATACCATCGATTATCAGGCTTATACCGCCGTTTTCCTTGATGAGAGAAACGATGCAGGCTACCAGTATGGATATTATGGATATCTCGAACAGACCTGTCATACCCTCACCTATGACACTGAACGCCTTGATGAATGTAAAGGAACCGTTGACGATGCCCACTACCATGGAAAGACCTATACCTGTGAACAGTACTGCGAACACATTGAAACCGATGAGAGCTCCTACCAGTACCACCAGATAAGGCACTACTTCGATGATGTTGTAGTTGTATACAGATGCAGTCACCGACATACCTCTCGTCTCAAGATAGTATATGATGACAGTCAGTACAGCCGCCGGCAGCACGATGAAGAAATTCTGCCGGAACTTGTCCTTCATTTCACAGCCCTGGGTCCTTACGGCAGCTATGGTGGTATCAGAGATCATGGAAAGATTGTCTCCGAACATAGCGCCGCATACAGTAGCGCCGATACAGATGGAAACTGAAAAGCCTGTCTGGTCTGCAACGCCCAGTGCGATAGGGGCCAGCGCTGTGATGGTGCCCATGGATGTACCCATGGACAGCGAGATGAAACATCCGATAACAAACAGTCCAACCACCATAAGTTTAGGCGGCATGATGGAAAGCCCCAGATTGACTGTACTGTCTACGCCGCCGGCAGCAGTTACGATGCCTGAGAAAGCTCCGGCCACAAGGAAGATGAGCACCATCGTTATGATGTTCACATCTCCTGCACCTTTTGCTATGATATGGAGCTTGCTGTCGAAAGGCAGCTTCCTGTTCTGCAGCAGAGCCACGAACAGAGCGATAAGAAATGCCACATACGCCGGCATACTGTAAAAATCATTGCTTATTATCCCCGCACCGGCGAAGATGACGATAAAGACAAAAAACGGCACAAGTGCCAGTATCCTGTGCTTCATGATAAAAAACCTCCTGCAAATAAATAATAATACACACACATATATAATAAAATGATGACTATGAAACCTGGTTTATAGTGGAGCCATCCATCCAGCTCTTCAGGTTGTCCGAAATTATATCGATGACTGCCTGACGCATCTCTCCGGGAGACCATGCCATATGCGGCGTCACGATGCAGCCTTCAAGTCCTATCAGCGGACAGTCGGCAGGCGCCGGCTCTTTTGAAACGACATCTACAGCAGCACCGCCCAGGCGTCCGGATCTTATAGCGTCTGCCAGAGCCTGTTCATCAATGAGTCCGCCTCTTGCAGTGTTGATGAGGAACGCTCCCTGCTTCATACGTGAAATGAAATCCGCATTTATCATATGAGTATTTTCAGTTGTCAGCGGACAGTGCAGTGATACGAAATCAGAGCCGACTGCAGCTTCAGGGTCACGGCTGTAGATATTTATACTCATGCCGAGCGCTTTTGCTATCTCTGCAACACGGCTTCCGATGGCTCCGTATCCTACGATGCCGAGGCTCTTTCCTGCCAGCAGCGTCACAGGCTTTTTCCAGTAGCAGAAGTGTTCGCATGTACTCCATTCTCCTGCCTGCACAGACGCATTGTTGAGGCCTACGTTGCTGGCAAGCTCCAGAATCAGCGCTATAGTGTGCTGTGCAACGGCGTCTGTAGAGTATGCAGGCACGTTAGTGACTGTTATACCCAGCTCTGCCGCAGCCTTCACATCGATATTGTTGTAGCCTGTAGCCATCGAGCCTATGTACTTCAGGTCCGGGCATTTTTCCATGATCTCTCTTGTCATCATGCACTTGCTTGTCATGACAGCTTCACTGCTGCCTATACGCTCGACGATCTTCTCCTGCGGCGTGCGGTCATAGACCTTCAGGCTGCTTCCGAGAGCTTCGAGCTTGTCCCAGCTCAGATCGCCGGGATTGATAGTGTATCCGTCAAGTACGACTATTTCCATTATGATTCTCCTTTATATGATTCAAAATAATACAAAAATTATTTTACACTAACGGCAATAGAAAGTCCAGCCGGTATGTGGTATACTATAATGATTATACTATTGATATAATAGCAAGCAAAACAAGGGTAAAAATATACGGAGGTGTTCCAATGAGCAGTATCATAGTGGCTGCAACGAAAAACAAGCATAAGATACAGGAAATAGAGACTATAACACGTCAGTTCGGCATGTCGGTGATCTCAAGAGACGAAGCAGGCGTTCCTGATGTGGATATAGTTGAGGATGGCGAAACTTTCGAAGAAAATTCATACAAAAAAGCATATGAGATAATGAAACTCTGCGGACAGATGACCATCGCAGATGATTCAGGTCTTGAAGTGGACTGTCTCGACGGTGCGCCGGGAGTCTATTCCGCAAGGTTCGCAGGAGCAGACGGAGATGACGAGGCAAACAACCGCAAGCTGAGAGAGCTGATAAAGGACGTTCCTTACGAAAAGCGCACAGGCAGGTTCGTTTCCGTGATAACCATGGTGATGCCTGACGGCAGCACTATATCTTCAAGGGGTGAAGTTGAAGGTCACCTCATACCTGAGGAGAAAGGAAGCAATGGGTTCGGATATGATCCCATGTTCATACCTGACGGATATGACAGGACTTTCGGCGAGCTTGGTCCTGATATAAAGAACAGGATAAGCCACAGAGCCAGGGCACTTGAAGGCCTGAGAGCGAAACTTGAAGGATGGAAGGAGAACCGTTAGGTGTCGAATTTTAAAAAACGTGCTTTCAAAATGTTCCTGCTGGGATTCAAGCAGATGAGAGATCCGTACTATCAGGGCTTTGCGGCACAGGTGTCGTTTTATCTGATGCTGTCCATAGTGCCGATACTGCTGCTGATGACACAGGTGCTTGGTCTTTTCAACATCACTGTTGAGAGAGCCATGCAGGTGTTCGAGGTCTATACAGGCAGGAGCGTAGCAGAGTGGGTCCATGATATGTTCGACTACAGATATATCGGATTCGGTAATGTGGTGTTCATAGCTATCGCATTGTGGGCGGGATCGAGAGCATCCTTTGCTATAATGCGTATCACGAATTATACGCTTACAGAAGGGCAGAGCACAGGACGCAATTATTTCATCGAGAGGATAAGGTCCATCGAGACGATAATAATCACGATACTCACAGTGACTTTCTCACTGCTGATACTGGCCTACGGCAAAGTCATACTGGAGTTTGCGCTGGACCTGTTCAGTATAAAAGACAGCGAGAAGTATGTGGACAGTATATGGCTATGGCTCAGATGGGTGCTGGGGTTTGCACTGTACTTCCTGATGGTGAGCTTCAACTACTATATACTGCCTACAGAGCGTCTTAAATTCAAGGATGTCATTCCCGGCAGTGTATTCGCATCTGCAGGCATGATGATCGTGACCATAGTTTATTCAAAGTATGCCAGCACTATGGCGAATTATGACCTGCTGTACGGTGCTCTTTCATCGGTGGTAGGTATAATGTTCTGGTTCTATCTGCTGTCCTGGGTACTGTGCCTTGGAGTTTTGTGCAACAAAGTATGGCAGGAGACGAGTCCGGACAGCGACTGATACGAGATGCAGCATACAGATCTGTACGCAAAGATTTTAAAGAGAAAACATATACTATCAAAAAACCGAACCGGCCGATGCTGATAAAACAGCCCGGCCGGTTCGGCATTTCTGTAGTCATAACTGCTGTTTCCAGCAGAATAGGAGCGATAGTTATTTCAGTATCCTTACTCTGATGATACCGTCGCCTGCGATAGCGGACTCGTCTACATCGCCTGATGTTTCAGCCAGTGTGTAAGCGTAGTCGCCTCTTGTCTTGTTTATCACATCTCCGTCTGCAATGGCAGCTACCTTTTCGAGAGCGCCGGCGTCAGCCTTTGATATAACTGCGATCCTTGTACCTTTCTTAGGTCCCAGAGTGCATGCAGGCATGTTCACCGAGTTCACGATGTTGCCGTTTTCTATGTAATCCATGATCTCGTCTGCAGCCATAACTGCACAGTTGTCTTCTGCTTCTGCAGATGAAGCTCCGAGATGAGGTGTTGCGATGACGCCTTCCTTGCCGATCACTGTATCGTTAGGGAAGTCAGTCACATATCTTCTTACCTTTCCTGATTCCAGTGCTGCCAGCATGTCGGCGTCGTTTACCAGTTTGTCTCTGGCAAAGTTCAGGAATACCACGCCGTCTTTCATCTGAGCGATGGCATCAGCGTTTATCATTCCCTTTGTGTCGTCCATTACAGGAACGTGTATGGAAATGTAGTCGCAGCATGGATAAAGATCCTTGAGTGCGTCAACGATGTCTATAGTGTTTGAAAGTGAGTGAGCAGCCTTTACTGAGAGGAACGGATCGTATCCGATGACCTTCATGCCAAGACTTTCAGCTGCGTTGGCAACCAGCACGCCGATCGCACCAAGACCGATGACACCGAGAGTCTTGCCTTTGATCTCTGTTCCTGCGAACTGTCCCTTGCCCTTTTCGACAGCCTTGCCTACGCCTTCAGTGCCGGCAAGAGTGCCTGCCCACTGGAGACCTGCAGGGATGTTTCTTGCTGCCATGAACAGTCCTGACAGGCAGAGTTCTTTTACTGCGTTTGCGTTGGCGCCGGGAGCGTTGAATACAACGATACCTTTCTCTGCACACTTGTCGAGAGGGATATTGTTGACGCCTGCACCTGCTCTGCCGACAGCCAGAAGGTTGTCTGAAAGCTCCATCTCATGCATATCATAGCTTCTCAGGATTATACCGTTGGCTTCCTGTACATCATCTACTACAGTGTAGTTGTCAGTGAGACGTGCCAGACCAACAGGTGAAATTTTGTTTAAAGTTCCTATTTTGTACATGTTTCCTTCACCTCGTTCTAATGTGGATAATTTATAAAACAAATCGTATTGGAATATATTATATCACTTTACCTGTTGGAGGTAAAGTGATATAATACGGTACAAAGGCGCATATCACACAATGAGTGCGCTCTGCAGATCATTAACAGAAAAGTGGAGGTAGAAAAATGAGCAAAGAAAGAGCATATAACTTTTCCGCAGGTCCTTCGATGCTGCCCCTTGAGGTACTTGAAGATGTAGCTGCCAATCTGACTAACTACAAGGAATGTGGTGAGTCTGTACTGGAGATGAGCCACAGATCAGCAGCTTTCAAGACTATCCTTGAAGACGCAGAGAAGAATCTGAGAGATATCATGAATATTCCTGACAACTACAAGGTAATGTTCATCCAGGGCGGCGGTACACTGCAGTTCGCAATGGTAGCGCTGAACCTTCTCAGGAATTCAGGCAAGGCTGACTACGTGCTTACAGGCACATGGGCCAAGAAAGCATGCAAGGAAGCACAGAAATACGGGGATATCAAGGTAGTTGCTTCATCAGAAGACTCCACATTCTCATATATACCTGAAGTGAAGAAAGAAGACTTCAGACCGGATGCAGATTATGTGCATATCACAACAAACAATACTATCTACGGTACTCACTATCCGTACACACCGGATACAGGTGATATTCCTCTCGTTGCAGATATGTCATCATGCATACTCTCAGAGGAAGTCGATGTCAGCAAATACGGTCTCATCTACGCAGGCGTTCAGAAGAACATCGCTCCATCAGGCGTTGCGCTTGCTATCATGAGAGAAGACCTTATCGGATTTGCAAAGGACAATGTTCCTACATATCTGGACTACAAGATCCATGCAGACAACGGATCCACATACAACACACCTAACTGCTTCGCTATATATGTTGCAGGAGAAGTGTTCAAGTACATCAAGAAGATGGGCGGAGTTTCCGAAATGCACAAGAAGAATGTAAGAAAAGCAAAGAAACTCTACGATTTCATCGACAGCAGTGATCTTTACAGCTGCCCTGTAAGAGAACAGGACAGATCCCTGATGAACGTGGTATTCGTTACAGGCAATGCAGATCTTGACAAGAAATTCGTTGCAGAAGCAAAAGAAGCTAACCTGCACAACCTGGCCGGACACAGATCCATTGGCGGAATGCGTGCCAGCATATACAACGCTATGCCTGAAGAAGGCGTAGATGCTCTGATCGAATTCATGAAGAAATTCCAGGAGGCAAACAAATAATGAAAAACTTTGCAGCAAGGCTTGCTGCAATCGTGATCATAACGGCACTTACCCTGGCAGGGGTGGTGCCGTCTTTTGCGAGTGGGGGAAATACAGAAAGCGAGCCGGACATCACCGGTACATCGGCTATACTGATAGACGGAGGTACAGGTGAAATACTTTATGAGAAAAACGCACATGAAAAACGTGACCCTGCCAGCATAACGAAGATACTCAACTGTCTCGTTGTCCTGGAAAATATGGATCTGGACCAGGAAGTCACTGTGCCTTATCAGATCGATCAGATCGGACATGTCATGGGTCTGAAGGAGGGTGAAGTCCTCACTGTGAGGCAGCTGCTCTATGCCATGATGACATATTCATGCAACGATGCAGCAGAGATGCTGGCGGTGGCTACAGGAGGCAGTATAGACGAATTCTGCAAGATGATGAACGAAAGAGCCGTAAAGTGCGGTGCGAAGGATACGAATTTCACAAACCCTAACGGACTGAACGGCTGGGGACAGGAGAACCACAGGACCACGGCGTATGACATCGCTATGATAGCCAGGGAAGCCATGAAGAACAGCATGTTCAGGAAACTGGTATCCACAAGGTCATATACTATACCGGCGACCAACAAGTCGGAAGAGAGGAAACTCGTGAACACCAATCCGTGCATCTATCCGGAAGGCAAGACCGTGGATGTGAACGGCAAGCAGGTATCATTCAGCTACAAGGGCATGACAGGTATCAAAACAGGCTCCACAGGAACAGCGGGGGAATGTTTCTGCGGATCTGCCAAAAGAGGCGGCACCGAGCTTATCGGCGTATCTCTCAATTCAAAAGATGAATTCGTAAGGTTCACCGATGTTACGACACTGCTGGATTACGGTTTCTCAAAATATTTCACATACAAAGCCCTGGACAGTGACGAGCCGTCGGGAAGCGTTAAGGTGTCCCAGGGAGAAAAGCGCAGTGTAGATATAGGTCTGAAAGATGATTTTGATATCACACTTAAAAAAGGCTACGACACAGACGGGATATCCGTCAGCATAGAAAAGGACAGCAGGAAGATCAAGGCGCCTGTGAGCAAAGGCACAAAGCTGGGAAAAGCAGTCGCCACCGACAAAGACGGCAAGGTGCTGGCAAGTGCGGATCTCTATGCCCTTGAGAGTTCAGGAAAAGGCGGGCCGCTCTCGCATATAGGCATAGCTGATGAAGATCTGATATATTTCTTTACAGTCATAACACTTATCCTGATAGCAGTAGTAGCTGTTATCCTGATAAACCGCAGGAAAAGAGCAGCCAGAGCCAGGGCTCGTGCCAGACAGCGTGAAAGACAGCGCAGAGAAGCAGAAGAAAAACTCAGAAAGCTTATGTGAGGACAGATATGTTCGATATCCAGGAGAATCTCAAAAAACTGCCGGACAGTCCGGGAGTCTATATGCACAAGGACAGTCTGGGCAATGTCATATATGTAGGAAAGGCTGTCTCTCTGAAAAACAGAGTGCGGCAGTATTTTCAGTCGTCCAGGAACATGGATCCCAAAGTCCGCAGCATGGTAGGCAATATAGCCGAGTTTGAATATATCACCGTGGGCAGCGAGATGGAGGCTCTGATACTGGAGTGCAACCTCATAAAGAAGCACAGACCCAAGTACAACATACTCCTGAGAGACGACAAGACATATCCGTATATAAAGATAACAGCAGACGAATATCCTCGTATAGTCAAGACCCGTATCGTCAAAAAAGACGGAGGCAGATATTACGGTCCCTACAGCGATGCAGGTGCTGTCAACAGGATAGTGGATCTGCTGAACAGCAGCTTTTCACTTAAAAGATGCTCAGCGGTCAGTTTTCCTGAAGGTTTCAGGCCGTGTCTCAACTATCATATCAATCAGTGCCGGGGCATTTGCAGCGGTGAAGTAAGCCGTGAGGAA
>CAKQUI010000052.1 GCA_934277495.1 uncultured Clostridia bacterium
CTGTCAACGGCACTGACATTATCTTCGGAAATACCGCTGCGCTGCAGCATACGGGAAAGCAGCAGCTGTCCCCATGCATCGGGAAGACTGTCTGCGAATATACCGAAAAGCCCGTTGAAATAGTGTTTTTCCGGAAGGAAAACTTTCTTTTTAAGTGGCAGTGAAAAGGGACTTATCGCAAATCCGCCAGAGAGCCAGCTGTCGTCGTATTCGAATGCGACCATGCCGTGTACTGTCTTTGCCAGTGTACCCACAGTCCTGTCATGGTATTTTACATGAAGACTGCGGAGCCCGAAATCTTTTTTATCGACCTTCATTGATTACCTCCTCTATGGAAAGGTAGGGTACATCGGTAAAAATGTTTTTAATGCCGCCTTCGCAGCCCAGTGCCACTGCGATTTTTGTGAGTGAGAGCAGGCTGATCATTCCGTTGGACTCGAATCTTTTTATGGAGCCGTAGCTCACCCCGGACTGGCGGCTCAGTTCCTGCTGCGATATCCCTCGCCGCTTGCGGATATTGCGCATGCGCCCGGCCAGTGCCATGTCTATCTCTTCGGGAGTTTCCCATACGTAGTTTTTCATGTGTACACCTCGTGATTTTTGTGCCAACTTATTATAAATATATTATAGATAATATATTATCCAAAATCAACGGAAATATGCATTTATAGATAATATGTTATCTATAAAAATAAAGTTTTCCATCGCAAAATATTTGATTGATTAATACACTATGTTATAATATAAAATATAGTATATAAATCAATGAGGCGTTTATGTCAGAAAAGAAAAATGGAGCAGTTGTTTTGAGGGAAGCTGCATTTGAATATTTTTCAGCATCGCAGGCCAGAGCAAAAGGGATACATGGCCAGACCTTGCGCAAAATGGTTGATTCGGGCGAACTTTATAAAATTGACAGGGACCTTTATTCTTTTGATGAATACTGGGAGGACGATTTGTACATTATACAGAAACGATTCAGCAGAGGAATATATTCCCACGACACGGCAATATATCTCCTGGGATATTCGGATCGGACTCCTTTGAAATATGATATGACATTTCCACAGGGTTATAATTCAAAGAATCTGTCCGGGTATGATTTGAAGATTCGCCATGTCAAAGCTGAAAACTACGAACTTGGAATCACAACTGCGGTATCTCAAATGGGCAACGAAGTAAAAGTCTATAATCTTGAAAGAAGTTTATGTGACATACTGCGCGGAGCAGGAAGCAATATTGAGCTTATCAATTCTGCAATGAAAAAGTACGCAGCTTCAAAAGAGAGGGATGTATCTTTGCTTCTTGAATATGCCGAACAGCTCAGAGTCAAACCAAAAGTTATGAGATATATGGAGGTTCTGCTATGAAGATAAAAAATGCAACGCAGATAAGCGATATGATGACAGTTGCAGAAAATCATCAGCAGCTGACAGAGGACCAGAAGACAGATAAAACGTATACTACACAGAAAGACAAGGCATCACACAGATCGCAGAATGACGATAAGCAGATCACATCAGAAAAAAAGGATCATGAAAATGAACATGACTGGGAAGATGTGATAAAATCACAGATAACTCCGGTACCGAAGGGAACGATGGCGGTGCTTGGTATCATCGGTTTCTGCGGTATGGTGCTGGCAGCAGTCTACTGGCTCCTCATTGCAGCATGGCTTTACAAAGCGTCATACAAAGCTAAGATGCACAGCATGATATAGCTGCTTGCGGGACTTATAGGCAACCTTGCAGCGGTAGTGGTCTTCCTTGTGCTTAGAAACATTTTCAGAGTACACTGCAGCCAGTGCGGAGAATGGTGCCGAAAGGGTCGTTTCTGTACAGAATGTGGCAGCGAATTCTCGGTGACATGCCCTGCATGCGGAGCTCAGCAGCCTGCAGACCAGAAGTTCTGCGGCAGATGCGGAGCCGGTATACCGGAGAAGAACGACAGCAAGTCTGCTGAAGGCACTGGCGAAAACAGCGAGAACGCAGACTGATCGGACTGACGGAAGATATCATATACAGATGATATCAAAAAGAGTTCTTTGCGAGAGCAGCCAGCAGGGTATATAATAAGAACATATCGGAAAAAGACAGACAAACGTAATATGGAGGAAATATATGATAATCAATGCTTTCAATGGACTATGCATGGCTGTGGCGGACAGCGTGCCGGGGGTATCCGGCGGAACGGTGGCTTTTATCCTGGGATTTTACGACAGGTTCATCGATGCGCTGCACTACCTGTTTCACGGCACAAAAGAAGAAAAGATCAAAGCTTTCAAGTATCTTGTGAATATGGGCGTCGGCTGGTGCATAGGCATGATATCATGCGTATTGCTGCTGTCGAGACTGTTCGAGAAAAACATATATCTGATGAGTTCTGTATTTCTGGGGCTGACTCTCGCATCGATACCGTTTGTTATCGTATCTGAAAAGAAAAACCTGTCGCTGCGACCTGCAGACATAGCGTTTGCAGTGGCAGGATGTGGAGTTGTAGTGGCTATGACACTGCTTCGCAGCAGCATGGGTTCTGTAGGAAATCTGGATTTCCTCGCTCTGCAGCCGCTGCATTACATTTATATAGTCCTCTGTGGTATGGTAGCCATAAGTGTTATGGTGCTGCCGGGCATATCAGGATCGACCGTCCTGCTCATAGCAGGTATATATATACCGACTATAGAGGCAGTCAGAAAGCTCTCCCATATGGAGGTGGCAGTGCTGCCGGGGATACTGGCTCTGGGAGCAGGCGTTGTACTGGGCGTATTCGTATCGGTGCCCCTTATCCGCTCAGCGCTGGTTCGGCATCGCAGTAAAATGGTATTTTTCATAACAGGTTCCATGGCAGGATCGCTGTTTTCCATAATAATGGCACCTGTATCGCTTTCCACAGAGAATCTGCCGCTGTCGCTGGATACTCTCGTGATACCGGCAGTCCTGGCAGGCATCGCAGTACTTCTCGCTATGGAAAAGCTCAGAGTGATGACAAAGAAAAAGGAAACTGCTGCAGAAGAACCGGAAACTGCCGAAAACGAAGCCTGATCCGCAGGATCATTATAAAGAACAATATGAACCATCCCTTGAGCAGATGAGGTGAATGACCGAAACTGCTCAGGGGATTTTTTCGCATATGGATCAAAATAAATTTTTGTTGTCAAACAACAGATATCACTTGACAACAGAATCTTGAATTATTATAATTAAATTACAATTAAGCAATAAATATTTTCAGCAGTTATTTTCGAGAAAAAGAGGTTTTACAATGAATAAGAAAATCGTATTCTGCGGTGGCGGAAACATGGCAGAAGGAATGATCAGAGGAATTCTCAACAATAAAGTAGTTGCTCCGGCAGACATCACTGTAAATGAGCTGCGTCCGGCTCGATGCGCTTACCTTTCCGAGACTTACGGCGTTACAGCTGTAACAGATGCATCAGATGCTATCAAAGAAGCTGATCTTGCTGTTATCGCTGTAAATCCGCACCAGGTATCAGGCGTTGCGTCGATGCTGGCTCCACTGGTAAAGAAAGATGCTATCATCGCTTCTATCGCAGCAGGCGTTATGATCGAAACTATCAGCGCAGCTGCAGGGGCAGACAAGAAGATCGCAAGGATCATGCCTAATACACTCAGCCTTTCAGGCAATGGTTACAGTGCTGTATGTTTCACTGAAAACTGCAGCGGAGATGACGTCAAGGTCGTTGACGAGATGCTCAACGCACTGGGACAGGTTATGCACATAGATGAAAATATGTTCGATACATTCACAGGCTTCAGCTGCACAGGCCCGCTCTGGATCTACAAGATGATCGAGTCTATGACTGACGCGGGCGTTTATTCAGGTTTCCCAAGAGAAGATGCACGTGACATTGTTATCAGGAACATGATCGGTGCTGCAACAGTCCTCAGCATGACAGGCGAGCACCCTGCCATGAAGGTAGACCAGATGACATCACCTGGAGGCACTACTATCGAAGCACTCAAAGTACTGCAGCAGGAAGGATTCGCCAATGCGATAATGACTTCCGTGGATGCATGCGTAAGCAAAGCAAATTCCCTTAAATAACTATTTTCCATATAAATAAAACATCCTTACAGAACAGAGACTGTCGTATCAGCGATTCAAGGCCATGCTGATGCGGCGGTCTTTGTTTTTTGCAACGTTCGCTGTGCTCGTTGCTGTCCGTTCTGCCAAGCAAATCGCCCGCGGCTCTTTGGGCAGAAAGGCAACGTTTGTTGCACTCACTCCTACGCCTGCGGCTACGCATGGGACTCAGTCCGTGGTGGTTCACTGCTCCGTTTTTCCAAGTGGATCATCTGCGGTTCTCCGGGAAAAGGGCTATACCCACTAATCTTTTTACGGAGTATTTCCATCCGGACAGATCCTGCAGGAAGAGCTTCAGACAGAAGTACGGACTTGACCAGGACGACAAAGTGGTGATATCTGCAGGTCATTATATCAAGCGCAAAGGGCTGCCGGAGTTTGTGACGCTGGCACGCAGGCTGCCGGACGTACAGTTTTTCTGGTTCGGAAGCACGAGTCTGGAGCTTGTACCGCATCAGATAAGAGAAGCCGTGGAAAACGCACCTTCGAATGTACATTTCCCGGGATATGTAGAGCGTGATGAAATGCGGGAGGCGTACTGCGGATGCGACCTTTTCTGCTTCATGAGCCATGAAGAGACAGAGGGGATCGTCGTTCTCGAGACCCTGGCATGCGGGACTCCCACCGTTGTAAGGAACATACAGGTATATGACGGATGGCTCAGAGACGGGGAGAATGTATACAAATCAGACAGCGATGAAGATTTTGAAGCAAAGGTCCGGGCTGTACTAGATGGAGCACTGCCATCTCTTGCAGCAGCGGGCATGGAAACTGCAGGAGAGCGGAGCTGCGAAAATATAGCTGTGAAACTCCGCACCTGCTGTGAGGAACTGCTGGATACAGATGGAGCCTTTGCCAGTCAGGCGGAAAGTATCGAAAACAGTAAAAATCATCGTGAAAACGTCCCATCTGAAGAACCCTTGTGTTGAACAGGCTTCTCCTGCCAGCTAAAAAGTATCGAAAAATGAATTTTTCGGTGTGAAAACGTCCCATTCAGAGCATATAACTGGAGCCAGGACTGCCGCAGCAGCGGGACTTGCGGTGAAAAGGGACGAAATGAAGACGGCGAGACTCAGAAACGTCCCATTCTGCCAGCACAGTATGCAAAGGTGATATGAAAAAGTATCGAAAACAGCAAGAGCAAAGCCAAGAACGTCCCATCCGAAAGATCGACACGCTGCAGCATGGAGAACAGAAATCAGGATCAGAAGCTTGCCAGAACGCCCGGCAGGCTTTTGTGATATAGTCAGATCCGGCTATTTTTCCCGCAGCGCTGATTTTCCATTGCACCGCATGTCAATGTTGTAGTAGAATAAATACAGTGGTTTACAGTGGCTTATGCCGGTGTGGATCTTAAGTGAAACAAAAACCATATACGGAGGAAGAGTATGGCAGATATAAAAGATGCAAACAACAACCCGCAGGCTGAGGTGCAGAGTGAAGCGGCCTCGAACTTTATCCACAACATGATAGATAAAGACCTGGAAGAACAGAAGTACGGAGACAAGGTGCACACCAGGTTCCCGCCGGAACCCAACGGCTACCTGCATATAGGACATGCCAAGTCCATATGCCTCAACTTCACGACAGCGCAGAAGTACGGCGGCAAGTGCAATCTCAGATACGACGACACCAACCCTGTCAAGGAAGACGTGGAATATGTCGACTCCATCGAGCAGGACGTGAGATGGCTGGGATTCCAGTGGGACAACAGGCTTTGGGCGTCGGATTATTTCGATGAGATGTACGAGTGCGCAGTTACACTGATAAAGAAAGGCAAGGCGTATGTCTGCGAGCTCAACGCAGACCAGATCAGAGAATACAGAGGCACCCTGAAGGAGCCGGGCAAGGAAAGTCCTTACAGGAACAGATCCGTGGAAGAGAACCTGCAGCTTTTCGAAGACATGAAGAACGGCAAATTCGGAGACGGCGAGAGAGTACTCAGAGCGAAGATCGACATGGCATCGCCTAATATGAATATGCGTGACCCTGTTATCTACAGGATAGCCCACATATCGCATCACAACACAGGCGACAAATGGTGCATTTACCCTATGTACGATTTTGCACACCCTATAGAAGACGCCATCGAAGGCATCACTCACTCCATCTGCACACTGGAGTTCGAGGATCACAGACCGCTCTACGACTGGGTGCTCAGAGAGGTAGGCAAATGGCCGACGCCGCCGAGACAGATAGAGTTCGCAAGGCTCAACCTCACCAACACAGTGATGAGCAAGAGATACCTCAAAGCCATGGTGGACGACGGCACAGTAGACGGATGGGACGATCCGAGGATGCCGACCATCGCCGGCATCAGGAGGAGAGGATATACGCCGGAAGCAGTGCGTGACTTCTGCGAGAGGATCGGAGTTTCCAAGGCAAACAGCATGGTAGACGTAGGCCTGCTGGAGCACTGCGTCAGAGAAGACCTGAAGCTGAAGGTACAGAACAGAAACGTCGTGGAGAATCCGATAAAGGTCGTTATCACCAACTATCCGGAAGACAAGACAGAAGAGATGGAGCTGGAAAACAACCGTGAAGTACCTGAAATGGGGAACCGTACAGTGCCGTTCAGCAGAGAGCTTTATGTTGACGGCGACGACTTCATGGAGGTGCCTGTAAAGAAATATTTCCGTCTGTTCCCTGGCAACGAAGTAAGGTTCAAGGGAGCGTACTTCATTACTTGCGATGAAGTCATCAAGAACGACGACGGCAGCATAAAGGAACTCCACTGCACATACGACCCTGAGACGAGGAGCGGCAGCGGATTCGAAGGCCGCAAAGTCAAGGGCACCATCCACTGGGTGGACGCAGCGACAGCTGTAAAGATAAAGATCAGGAACTACGACTACCTGATGATCGACGCCGAGAACGGCGAGCAGCAGCTCAACCCTGATTCGCTGACAGAGACTTTCGGATACGCAGAACCGTCGGTAGGCGAAGCGCAGCCGGGAGAAAGATTCCAGTTCTTCAGGAAAGGCTACTACATCGCAGACGAAAAGCTGACGACAGCAGAGGAGAAAGTTTTCAACAAGATCGTAGGACTCAAGAGTTCATGGAAGAAAAAATAATAAAACACTGCAGGCAGCGCACCGGCAAAGCATATGCTCCGGTTTCAGCTGCCTGCTGAACATAACAAGGAAACAGGAGAAAATCAAAGCAATGGATTACTACAAAGAATCGCTCAGGATGCATGAAGAACACAAGGGCAAGATGGCAGTGACAAGCAAAGTCAAAGTCGAAAATAAAGACGACCTTTCCACAGCATATACTCCCGGCGTTGCAGAACCATGCAGGAAGATACACGAAAATCCGGAAGATGTATACAGATACACCAACAAATCCAACACAGTTGCTGTAGTTTCAGACGGCTCGGCAGTACTGGGACTGGGCAACATCGGAGGACTGGCGTCGATCCCTGTGATGGACGGCAAATCGCTGCTGTTCAAAGAGTTCGCAGGCATAGATGCATTCCCGATATGCCTTCAGACACAGGACGTGGATGAGATCGTGAATATCGTGAAAAACATTTCGCCAACCCTTGGCGGCATCAATCTTGAAGACATATCAGCGCCGAGATGTTTCGAGATCGAAGAAAAACTCCAGGCGGCAGTGGATATCCCGGTGTTCCACGATGACCAGCACGGTACAGCTGTAGTTGTTTCCGCAGCAGTCATCAATGCTGCGAAGCTGACAGGACGTAAACTCAATGAGATGACAGCTGTTATAAACGGTGCCGGAGCTGCAGGAACAGCCATCGCAAGGATGCTGCTGAACCTGGGCATCAAGGATATCGTGGCATGTGACAGCAAGGGCATACTCACAAGAGACAGGAGCGATCTCAACGAAGCCAAGAAGCGTCTTGCAGCGATAACCAACGAAAATCAGGTGACAGGGACTCTTGCAGAAGCTGTAAAGGGCAGGGATCTGTTCATCGGAGTATCGGCAGCAAAGGTACTGACGCAGGACATGGTGAAGACCATGAACAAGGACGCCATAATTTTCGCCATGGCCAACCCTGAACCGGAGATCCAGCCGGATCTGGCAAAGGAAGCCGGTGCAGCAGTCGTAGGCACAGGAAGATCCGATCATCCGAACCAGATAAACAATGTACTTATATTCCCCGGACTTTTCAAGGGAGCACTGGCAGCCAGAGCAAAACGCATCACCGAGGAGATGAAGACAGCTGCAGCCTTTGCACTGGCAGGTCTGATCAAGGATGAGGAACTGAGAGCAGACTATATAATCCCAAGCGCATTCCATCCGGGAGCAGCTGATGCAGTTGCAGACGCTGTAGCAGAAGCATGGCAGAAGCAGCAGGAAAAATAATGCCCGTCGTATTCTGCATATACAGAAGGAGGACATAGCCATGAAAAAGAAATTGCTGGGTCTTGCGGTAAGCCTGTGCATTATATTCACATCGCTGCCAGCGGCAGTGTTTGCCGGCAGCCTTGACAGCATGGAAGATACATCAGGCAGATCGTCATACGCTGAGGACAGGAGCATAAGCATCAAAAAAATCAGGAAGTCAGCGTCATCATCGCAGAGCCGGAACCTTCCTGACCGTAACAGACTGACAAAAGGCAGAGGAGCAGACAAGAAGCTGGAAAAAGTCCGTAAGACGAGGCAGCTGGCGTCACAGGCAGATACAACTGAATACGCAGCGTCCATCGGTGATGAACGATACAAAACGCTGAAGGCAGCTGTCGATGCTGCAGCAAGCGGTGATACTGTAAAGCTGCTGAAAGACACAGACGCTGAAGGCTGTCTGGTAGTGGATGACAGCAGACCGGCAGATTTCAGTCTGACCATAGATCTGGCAGGTCATGAACTGTGTACATACGACGATCAGGTGGCAGTTGCAGTAAATTCCGGGAACATCACGATAAAAAACGGCACGGTCAGTAATCTTTATAGGATAATCGCAGGCAGCGGCAAGGCAGCCGATACACAAGACACATCTGCTGATGACAGTGAACCCATCGTTGCAGTCTATGCGGAAAATGCAACGGTGGATCTGTACAATGTCATAGTGTACACCCTTGAGGATGAAGCTGTAGGCGTATTTTCCGGGAAAGATTCCAAAGTGACGATGGACAGATGTTCATATCACGCAGCTTTCGACATAGCTGAAAAGAAGGACGATGATATCGAAGGATATCAGGCATGCTTTGCAGATACAGGTTCGCAGCTGGATATCAGGCGTTCATATATCGAAACGAATTACGGCGACGGCATAGTGTCTGCAGGCAGTACATATATCGAAGACTCTGCGGTCATTACGAACCAGGAAGAAAACGGCATGATCGCAGAACCTGTGTATGCAGCACTGACCGCATACGGTGGCGGCAGCATAAGCGTCAATGACGGTTTTTATTACGGAGCGCCTGCCATCATGATAGCTGACGAGTCTCTTGACGGTACTTCAAGTGCTGTCATAACGAAAGGCGAATTCCGGGCGCCTGCAAAGTGCCCGGCCACAGCCAACTGGTTTTCGGGTACAGATTTCGGCAGCCGTATAAGCATCGCATCAGGATGCAGAGCAACGCCTGCAGGCTGGAAGACGGATTTCACAAACAGCCTGCTCGTATACAAAAATACAGCTGCACCGGCGAAAGTCACCTCTAAGCTGGGATCATATGATTCAGTTACGGTTTCCTGGAGCAAAGTCAAAGGTGCCGCAGGATACCAGGTGTACTACAAAAAATCCTCAGATAAAAAATACAGTTATCTCGGCAGGACCGCAGGTCTTTCAATGACGAAGAAAAAACTTTCTCAGGGAAAGAAGTACAGCTTTGCCGTATATGCCTGCGACAGCCTGAACTATGAACTGATGAAAGGCGGCAGCTCGAAAAAGACCGATATATACACACTTAAAAAAGTCGGCACGCCGTCGGTGAAACGCACCGACTCAAAGTATGTGACTGTAAAATGGCAGAACATACCCGGCGAGACAGGATACCAGATCTCGAAATCCACCAGCCGGTCAAAGACCAGCATAGCAGCAACGTATAAGACTACCACCGGCAAATCAAAAAAGATCAAAGCGAAGAGAGGTCCGGTATACTACTACAAAGTCAGAGCATATAAAGATTACGGCAGCAAGAGAGTCTACGCCCCGTGGTCCGCAGTCAAGGCCTATTGACGATGCATGATCTGCACTTTACCGGAATATGATAAAATCAAAGGGATCGGCAAAGGATCCCTTTTGAAATGCAGATAAGCCATGCTTTAACAGAGTATATCCGGCTCGTATGTAAAATACAGGAGTCAGTAAAAGGAAAAGAGAGAGGTACATCAGATGAAGATAGCCCTGATACACGGACAGAGCCACAAAGGCTCTACATACCACATAGCAAGAACGCTTGCAGATGAGCTTGGCGGAGAGGTCAGAGAATTTTTCCTGCCCAGGGATTTCAATGAAACATGCACAGGATGCAACCGCTGCTTCTGCAGCTCGGAAACAGAATGTCCGCATTATGAAAAACTGCAGCCTCTGACAGAAGCTATGGATGAAGCAGACGTAATAATAATGGCAAGCCCTGTCTATGTTTACCACGTCACAGGTGCGATGAAATCATTTCTTGATCATTATGGATATCAGTGGATGGTGCACAGACCCAAGCCCGCCATGTTCCACAAGCAGATGGTCTGTATATCCACGGCAGCCGGAGCAGGCATGAAAAGCACCAACAAGGATATGGCAGACAGCGGATTCTTCTGGGGGATACCGAAGATATGGAAATACGGTCTTGCAGTTGCAGCAGTGACATGGGATGGAGTCAGCGTCGACAAAAGAGAAAAGATAAAAAACGATATGTCGCAGCTTGCTGCAAAGATACGCAGCAAAGCAGGAAAAGTCCGCCCGACGCTGAAAACACGAGGTTTTTTCCAGGTCATGCGTAATCTCCACAAGCGAGGCTGGAATGAAGCAGATACCTTATACTGGGACAAATACGGCTGGCACGGCAGCCGCAGACCATGGGACAAGGACCTGCAGAACATAGAAAAGTGACCAAAGGACCTGTTGATAATATGATACCCCTTGCTGGACGAGGTGAATAACCAAAGTCTGTTCAAGGGGTATTTTTCATAGCATAGGAAATTTCTCGTGGAGAAATTGACGGAGCTTCAACGTTCACTGAGTTCACTCCTGCGGCTTCGCTTACGCTTGGAGATCCTATCCCCAAATCTACGATTTGGCGGAAGGTCCCATGTTCGTTGCTGCCCGGCAGAAATCCGGCTCAGACTCCCGTGCTCTGATCTGCATCATCAGGAGGTGCAGACTCGCTTTGTTCATCCGGGATATTTTTGAGACGAGTCTCTTTCCTGTTTGCCCATTTCAGCACGAATATCTGTATCACGCCGGCTCCCGGTACCGCCAGCAGCATACCCAGTATACCGCCGAAATGCCCGAACACGCTGACAGCCAGCAGTACTACCAGCGGATGAAGACCTGTTGAGGAACCCACCACCTTGGGATATATGAAGTTGGCATCGATCTGCTGTATGACTATGAGGATTATCACCGCAAGAGCACCGTGCCAGAATCCGCCGGTACAAAGCCCCATCAGGAATGCCGGTATCATGCCCAGCACAGGACCGAAATACGGGATAACATTGGCGATACCTGCAAAGATACCGATGAACACCGCTGCATCAAGTCCCATGATGGAAAGGCCGATGGCAGAAAGTATGGCGATTATCAGTGAATCCAGAAGCGCACCTCTTATGAACTTTGAAAGCACGCCGTTTATCTCGCTCATTGTTTCCGTCAGAACAGCGTGACCCCTCTGAGGCATTACCAGATGCAGGAACTTTCTCCACAGCCCCAGGAACATCTGCTTGTCTTTCATCAGATATATGCTTATTATAACAGCGATCACTACGTTCACCACGCTGCCGCCTATATTTGTGAAAAATCCTATCACAGATGCAGCATTGACATTATCGCCGATCCAGTTCATCAGCGTGCCGGAAATACCGGCCAGTTTGTCTGAGGCGAATCCCTCAGGAATATTTGTCGCTATCCAGCTGCGGAAGATCCGTTCGTACCCGGAGAATCCTGATATGAGCTCTCTGACGGTATCGCTGAGACTGCCGAAGACCACTTTGCCTATGATCAGCACCGCCATACCGTATATTATCGCAACGACTGCAGCAAGGACGATAAGCAGGGTAAGCATTACACTGAGAAAGTGGTAAAGATTTTTTCTTTTTTCAGCCTTCACCGGATCGTCGGGAAGCTTCATTATCTTTTTCATCAGCTTCCGGTCGATAAGTCCCACCAGCGGGTCCAGCAGATATGCCAGTATCAGGCCAAGTATAAGAGGCCAGAATGCATCCAGCAGAGCAGAGGCCCATTTCACCGCAGTGCCGGATATCACGCCGAAATTTTTTATTATGAAATAAAGCACATAAAGCAGGAAAGCATTGAAGACAATAAATATGCTGCCCTTTGCAAAAGCTTTGTCTTTGAATATTTCTCTGAACTTTTTCATAGTCTCTCCTCCGGTTTTCGTATCATTATATACTAATGCAGTCCGCCATGCAAGGCATACGGGCACCTGCCTTCAGGGCATAGATGCCGTAGTTTCTATAAAATATAGTGAGCGCAGCAGATGCATTTCATACATAGAGGTCTGTAAATGGAGCATATATGTTTTTCAGCGTCGGGACTTTTCCTCCGGGAGGCAGGCAGAGCTGCGATGCTCAGGTGTTTGTACACGGACCTGACCCTGAAGGTTTTCTGCAGCATACACAGGGCATTTGTCAAAAAATTAACTGAAAACAGTACTTATTTGCTGTAAAAATAAGCTCTGAGCACGTTCAAATCACAAAAGAATACTCTGAAAAGTATAATTTATTTGCTCCGAAGATGGAGGAAAGAGTCAGTATTGATACGCTCGAAGTATTGAAAACAGTACATTATAGCACTGAAAAAAGAACATGATTTCTGAACGAATAAGATTGACGAAAAATGTTTTTAGATGTACCATGTATACAGAATTCAGAACACAGATTATGAATTCTGAAAATACATATGATTACGACTCAGAGAGAGTTTTAAAATGATTTTGGAGGTGCATTATGATCAAACAGTGGGAAGGATTCAAGACTGGTGTATGGACAGATGATATCAACGTAGACGACTTCATCAGACTCAACTACACACCGTACGAAGGCGACGAAAGCTTTCTGGCAGGTCCTACGGCAAGAACAACAGAATGCAATGAAAAGGTAAAAGAGCTCATCGAAGCAGAGAGAAAGAACGGCGGCACACTTAAAGTAGATGCCAGCAGGATCATGAGGATCAACGCATTCGAACCGGGCTACATCATCAAAGGCAAGGACATCATCGTAGGTCTTCAGACAGACGAACCTCTCAAGAGAGGTATCTGCCCGTTCGGCGGTATCAGAATGGTAAAATCGGAGCTGAAAGAAAACGGTGAAAAACTTCCTGAAGAAATAGATTTCATGTTCAAATACGTGACATCACACAACGACGGAGTATTCAAGGCGTATTCCCCTGAGATGAGAAAAGCAAGACATCTTGGATTCATCACAGGACTTCCTGATGCATACGGCAGAGGCAGGATCATCGGAGACTACAGAAGAGCTGCTCTTTACGGTATCGACAGACTCATCGAAGCAAAGCAGAAGGATCACGATGAGATCTCATCAAGAGAAGTGATGAGCGAAGAAAACATCAGACTGGCAGAAGAGGTCTGGAACCAGATCGCAGCCCTGAAGGAGATCAAGATCATGGCTCAGAGCTACGGATTCGATATCTCACAGCCGGCAAGCGACGTCAAGGAAGCTATCCAGTGGGTATACTTTGCATATCTGGCAGGTATCAAAGAAGAAAACGGCGCAGCAATGTCACTGGGAAGAACTTCAACATTCATCGACATATACGCAGAAAGAGACCTGGCGTCAGGTAAATATACAGAAGAACAGATCCAGGAATTCGTGGACGACTTCATCCTGAAGCTGAGAGTTGCAAGACACCTCAGAACAAAGGAATACAACGAACTCTTCGGCGGAGACCCTATGTGGATTACTGAAGGCCTCGGCGGCGTAGGCGCAGATGGACGTCACAGAGTTACAAAGAACACTTACAGAGTCCTGAACACTCTCTACAATCTGGGACCTGCTCCTGAACCGAACCTCACAGTTCTCTGGTCAGAAAGACTCCCTGAGCCGTTCAAGAAATTCTGTGCACAGATTTCCATAGATACAGACTCCATCCAGTACGAGAACGACGACAAGATGAGACCTGCATACGGAGACGACTACTCCATCGCATG